>PAKP01000054.1 GCA_002706985.1 Sneathiella sp.
GGAACTCGCAGAAAAGGCGGCTGCTGAAATAGGGGGTATTGCCTGTATAACCAATGTGGCCGATGACAGCTCTGTTAAGGCGGCATTTGAGAAGGCGCGTTCCGCACATGGTCCGGCGCGTATACTCGTGAATTGTGCCGGTATCGGGCCGGCAGCCAAAACAGTTTCCAGCAAAGGCATGCATCCCTTGGATAAATTCGAGCAGGTTATCGCAGTTAATCTTGTCGGAACGTTCAACTGCATTCGCCGTGCCGCGGCGGATATGGCGGAAATGGATCCTATGGAGAGCGGGGAGCGGGGCATCTGCATTAATACGGCGTCTGTTGCGGCCTATGACGGTCAGATTGGACAGGCGGCCTATTCTGCCTCCAAGGGTGGGATTGTCGGCATGACGTTGCCGATTGCGCGGGATTTGGCATCCGTTGGAGTCCGGATCGTGACGATTGCACCTGGATTGTTCGAAACCCCTCTCCTGAAGAGCCTTCCGGATGACGTTCAGGCGGCGCTGGGCGCCAGCGTACCCTTCCCGAGCCGTCTGGGTAAGCCAGAGGAATATGCCGCACTTGCACGGCAGATCGTGGAGAATCAGATGTTGAACGGAGAGGTTATCCGTCTCGATGGCGCCATTCGCATGGCCCCGAAATAGACTTATGCGATGATTTTGTTCATAAAGTCGGCAAGCTCTATATCCTTGTGGCTCAACCCATCCACGTCATGGGTGGCAAGCGTGACATCGACACGGCTATAGACATTGAACCATTCCGGGTGGTGATCCATTTTCTCGGCTTTAAGCGCCACCCGGGTCATAAATGCGAAAGCCTGATTAAAACTTTTGAACTTGAAGGTTTTCTGAATGGCTTCGCGTTCCGGCATCGCTTCCCATCCGTCGAGATCGCGCAACGCAGACATAATTTCTTCCGCGCTTAATCTATCAGTCATGGATATTCTCCCGCTGTAAGGTTATGACCCTAGATAACTATCGTTATATGAGTTGCGAATGTCCAGTAGGGGAGCATCAGCCCAATGACAAAGACGAGTGAATTGAGCCGAAACTGGTGGCATGAGGAAACCGAGGGAGTCGCCTTCACTCATGCACTGGACATGAAATTGCTGTATTCCGAGCAAAGTCCGTTCCAGAAAATTGAAGTGTTCGAACATGATGTTTTCGGGCGTGTTCTAACCTTGGATGATCTTGTACAAGCCTCCCATGCGGATGAATTCATGTATCACGAGATGGCGGTGCATGTGCCGCTGCTGGGGCGCAAGCGAGAAAAAGCGGACGTGCTGATTGTCGGGGGTGGAGATGGCGGAATCTTGCGTGAGGCCTTGCGGCATGAATTTGTCGCCCGTGTGGTCATGGTCGAAATCGATGAACGGGTGATCGAGGTCTCGAAAGAATATCTCGGGATCAATGGCGATTATTCCGATCCGCGCGTTGACTTGATCATCGGCGACGCCGCGCAATATATGCGAGAAGCCCGAAGTAAGGGTGATATGTTTGATCTGATTATCCTGGATCTTAGTGAACCGGTCGGTCCGTCTTCCAGTGTGTTCACCCAAAGTTTTTGCGAGGATTTTGCGAAATGTATCAAACCGGACGGCGTGGTACTGGATAGCGACAGTATTTTTGTTGGCAAAGACCGGGCCTATTTTCTTCAGGAGCTCTGCGGGGACAAAGACCAGAACCTGGTTTCCATTATGCAGCGGGAGAAGCTGCTACCGCATGTGGCCGGATATCGTTCCATCGTGCAGCTGTACCCGGCCGCGGAGTTCGGCTTCTTCCTTTATAGCTATGACGGCCATGACTATTCCAAACCTGTCGCAACATGGACGGGACGCCATTATAATACGGAGTTGCATCAGGCGGCCTTTGCCTTGCCGACATGGTGGCGGCAAAATCTTGGCTTTTGAGAACGCTCTGTAAATGACAGAAAACCCTCTCAATATTGATTTTATTGCTGGCGCGGTGGATTACCGTCGTCGGTTTGGCGGGGGGAGGCGGCAGTCCCTGCCAAAAGCCTTGGGTTTTCGCCCCGGGGTTACTCCGTCGATCGTGGATGCAACGGCGGGTCTGGGGCGCGATGCCTTTCTTTTGGCCTCTCTCGGTGCCAAAGTGACGATGGTTGAGCGAAATGAAGCTGTGCAGGGGCTTCTGGAAACAGCAATGCGCCGCGCGGCGAAAGAGAGTGACGATCATGCTGAGATCATTGCGCGGATGACTCTGGTGAAAGGCGATGCCAGAAACCTGCTGCCGAAGTTGCAGCCGGAAACGGTGTTGATTGATCCCATGCATCCGCCACGAGATAAATCAGCGCTTGTAAAAAATGAAATGAGGCAGCTTCGGGCACTTGTCGGATCGGATCCGGACAGTATGGAGTTGATTGAGATTGCTCTCTCTGTGGCCACAAAGCGCGTCGTCCTGAAATGGCCGCGCCGCGGTTCACCCCTCGATGGGCTGAGGGCTCCCTCCCATCAGATCATCGGCAAATCAACCCGCTATGATGTGTTTATGACGGGACCGGCGACAGTAAGTCAAAGCTGACTTCTTCATGATATATTGCGCCGGAAGAGGCGAGGTGACTTGAGAACAGCGTGAAGCTGTCGACCCCGATCGTATTCGTTTTGAAAAGGGCGTGGTCGGTCAGAAAATGCCTTACTTTTTCGTAAGGAGAGTTATGAACGCGTGCGAGCGTGATATGCGGGCGGAACCGGCGATCATCCACTTGGGCACCAACCGATTCAATGGCCGTAACGATTTTCTGGTGCAACAGATTAATAGCGGGTGTGGGGCGCACCCCGGCCCAGAGAATACGGGGGCGTTTGTTGCTACCGAAAACGCCGACACCTTCGATATCGAGGTCAAACGAGGGATATCTGATCCGGCCCAGCGCCAGGGAAATATCCATCATCATCGGGCTCTGCACCTCGCCGATGAACGCAAGTGTGACGTGGAAATTCTCCGCTGCGATCCACCGCGCATCCGGAATGCCTCCGCGCAGATATCCGATGCTTGCCTTGATTTCGGGCGGAAGATCGATAGCAACAAAGAGACGCATTAAAACTGTCCTTTTTGCAGCGAAGTTAAATTAGTCTTTTTGATCAATAAATGCCGTCACATATGGCAGCATGTTGCTTACAATAACTTTCACGCCCTCGGCGTTTGGATGAATATAGTCGTCCTGGTTCAATGTCGGATCTGCCGCGACACCTTCCAGGAAAAAAGGGTAATAACCGGTTTTATATTCGCTGGCAAGTTCTGGAAATATCCCGTCGAACGCCTCGGTATATTCTGAACCCATGCTGGGCGGCGCCCGCATTCCCGCGAGAAGGATAGGAATGCCTCTCTCCTGTATAACCTCGATAATCTGGCTCAGGTTTTTCCGGGTTTCTTCAGGATCGATTCCTCTTAGCGCATCATTGGCGCCAAGCTCCAGAATAACGAAATCCGCTCCGTTTCCGATCGCCCAGTCCAGTCGTTGCAGACCTCCGGCCGACGTATCACCGGAGACACCCGCATTTTCGATTTCGATATCATATCCCTCCGCCTGCAAGGCGGTTTCAAGCTGTGTGACGAAATCCTCTCCGGTCGGAAGTCCATAGCCTGCCGTCAAACTGTCCCCAATTGCAACAATTCGCCGTGTTTCTTCAGATTGTGCTGCGGAAACAAGGCAAAAAACCGCAAAAAACAGCGCTACAATATTGAATTTCATCCTAAACCTGCCATATCCAAGTCTTACGTCCAATCGCTTTTTGCATAGGAACCGCCTTGCCTCAAAAACCTATAATCAGCCTACAAAATATACATCTCACACTTAAGTCGGATGCCGGCCCCGTCAATATCCTACGTGGTGTAGACTTGAGTGTACAGCAAGGGGAAACAGTTGGAATCGTTGGTCCGTCCGGATCAGGTAAGTCCACTTTAATGTCCATCATGGCTGGTCTTGAGGTCCCGACATCGGGGTCTGTCAGTATTATCGGTGAAAAGCTGGAAGAGATGGGAGAGGACGCGCTGGCGCGGTTTCGGCGTGAAAATATCGGGATTGTTTTTCAGTCCTTCCATCTGATCCCGACAATGACGGCGCTTGAGAATGTGGCCATTCCTCTGGAACTTGCAGGTGAGAGTGAGGCCTTCTCGTTGGCCGAGGCGAGGCTGAAGGCCGTTGGGCTGGCGGATCGGGCGACGCACTATCCGGCACAGCTCTCCGGCGGGGAGCAACAGCGAGTCGCGCTCGCACGGGCATTGTCCACGAACCCTAAAATCCTGCTCGCGGATGAGCCGACAGGGAATCTGGACGGGAAAACCGGGGAAATCATCATCGATCTTATGTTTCGTCTGCATGAGCAGGAGGGGACAACGATGATCCTCATCACCCATGATGATGCGCTGGCGCAGAAATGCAATCATCAGATACGCCTTGAAGACGGACGTGTTGTATCGACGGCGACCTCGCGGGAAGAGGCTCTGGCTGGTGAGTAAATCTAAAAATCCTGAATCAATTTCACTTGCGATGAAACTTGCCCGGCGTGACTTGCGCGGAAGCTTGAAAGGCTTTCGCATTTTTCTTGCCTGCCTCATCCTTGGCGTTGCGGCGATTGCGGGGGTAGGAACGCTTTCCAGCTCCATTACTGCCGGCCTGAAGGCAAACGGCCAGGTCATTCTGGGCGGAGATATTGATATCCGCCTGACTCATCGGGCTGCGGAGGAAAATGAGCGCCGCTGGATAGGAGAGCAAGGACGGATTGCTGAAGTGCAAACCTTGCGGGCTATGGTTCGGGCCATCGACGGTGGCAAACGCACGCTTTCCGAACTCAAGGCCATTGACGATGCCTATCCGTTATTCGGCGCCCTGACGCTGTCCCCTGAATCGGGAACTGAAACCACGGCGGAGCTACTGGCGAAAAAGGATGGTGTATACGGTGCTTTGGTAGAGAGAAGCCTGGGCGAGCGGCTTGATCTCACCCTTGGCAGCCAGATAAGGCTTGGCGAGATCAACATAGAGGTGCGTGGGATCATCCTGACAGAACCGGACAAGGCGGCGCAGGGTATGGCGCTGGGTCCACGGACAATTGTTTCCACCGCCGCCCTTCAGGAAACCGGCCTTATCCAGCCGGGCAGTCTGATCAGATATCACTACCGCATTGCCCTCGATCCTTCCGTTACCGTTCCCGAATTTTATGAAAATGTAAAAGCCGCATTTCCGGATGCCGGATGGCGGATACGGGACGCCTCTAACGGCGCGCCGGGCATCAAAAGGTTTGTTGACCGGGTTGCACTTTTCCTGACATTGGTCGGGCTTACGGCGCTGGTTGTTGGCGGTGTTGGTGTGGGGAATGCGGTTCGAGCCTATCTGGATGGAAAGATCGAAACAATCGCCACGTTGAAATGCCTGGGTGCGAGCAGCAGCTTCATTTTCAGGGTTCATTATCTTCAGGTGCTGTTCCTCGCTATCGGTGGGTCCCTTATCGGCCTTGCCATTGGCGTCAGCGGTTCGGTTTTCGCCGCGCAGTTTCTGGCGAGTACCCTGCCGGTCCCACCGGAGATTACCATCAAGGCAGGGCCGTTGCTGCTGGCGACAGCCTACGGTCTTCTGACCGCAACCCTATTTACAATCTGGCCTCTGGCGCGGGCGCGTGAAACGCCCGCTGCCGCCCTGTTCCGGGATGTGGTGTCATCGCATCGGCGGCCGCGACCGGTTTATCTGGTGGCGCTCGGTTTCTGTTTTTCCGTTCTCGTGGCGCTTGCAGTCCTGACCAGTCAGGAAATCTGGTTTGCCTTCATGTTCGTCGGATCAATAATCGGCATTTTTGCCGTGCTTATCCTTGTGGGCTATGGCGTACAGTATCTCGCGCGAAAGACGCCGCGTCCGAAAATTCCGTCTTTGCGGCTCGCTGTTGCCAACCTCTATCGGCCGGGCGCGGCCACAAACAGCGTCATTCTCTCTATGGGGCTTGGGCTCACATTATTCGTTACTGTCGCCTTGATCGAAGGGAACCTGACCCGGCAGGTGCAGGAACAGCTGCCTGAAAAAGCGCCAGCGTTCTTTTTTATCGATATTCAGTCCAACCAGCTTGATGATTTTATCAATACAGCAGAAGCAGTTGAGAACGTAAGCGATGTTACTCAGGTTCCGAATATGCGAGGTCGGATAATAAATGTCGCCGGCGTCCCGGCGGATAGAGTAGAAGTTGCACCAGAGGCCCGATGGGCGCTTCGCGGGGACCGTGGTATCACTTATTCCGCGACACCACCCGATGGCGCCATGGTCGTCGAGGGAAGCTGGTGGCCTGAAGATTACAGTGGCCCGCCTCTGGTCAGCATAGACCGCGAGATTGCCGAAGGGATGAACCTCGCGATTGGGGATGAACTGACTATCAATGTCATGGGACGGGAAATTACGGCGAAGATTGCGAATTTCCGTGAAATCGACTGGACAACCATGGCAATCAATTTTGTGCTGGTGTTCGATCATCACAGCTTGCAGGGCGCACCCCACTCTCATCTGGCTACAGCACGGGCTAATGGAGAGGCTGAAGATAATCTCTTCCGGGCGGTGACGGACAAATTCGCAAATATCTCTGTCATCCGAATGAAGGAGGCGTTGCAGACGGTGAGCCGAATACTGGAGCAGTTGTCGTCCGCTGTCTCGGCTATTTCTTCCATTACACTGGTCACCGGCGTTCTTGTTCTGGCAGGCGCGTTCGCAGCTGGGCACAGAAAGCGGGTTTATGACGCGGTGATCCTGAAAGTACTCGGGGCGACCCGAAAGGATATTTTCGTGACGTTCCTGCTCGAGTATACATTGCTTGGCTTGGTGACATCCGTCATTGCTGCGGCGACGGGCTGGTTTGCCGCCTATATGATCATCACGGAAATTCTGGAAGCCAAATGGATCAACCTGCCGTTTACGATTATCGCGACGATCCTGGTAAGTGTTCTGGTAACCTTGCTGTTTGGCCTGTTGGGCTCATGGCGTGCCTTGGGAGAAAAAGTTGCGCCTGCCCTCCGATCTGACTAGACATAAAAAAGACCCCCAGAGGGAGCCGAAGCATCCTCTGAGGGCCTTTTGTGGGAAGGAGTAATCCTGCCGTCGTTGTGAAGGTTATCCCTTCACAGCTTCGTCATATTCTTCCTTGGACAGTTCGCCGTTCTGGTCAAGATCCGCAGATGCGAACTGGTCCTTGCTTGTGTCAGGCATTACAACAACGAGCTCTTCAAACGAAACTGCGCCATTGCCATCTGTGTCGATTGACTGGAAGTCAGGGGCAGCTGCCAAAGCCGGCGCTGCGGCAAGAACTGTAACGGCAGCAGTCGAAATAAGAAATTTTTTCATGATTAAAGCTCCATTTTAGTTGTTAGACAGACAAGCAACGGATTTCCGATGCTTGCCTCTGAACGACTATCCGGCCCGGTTTTGAGAACCATTCCGTGTCGCTCTGAAAGCTAATTTGGTCTTCCATTGTGGCGGCATAATGCCGTGAATTGGACCAGTTGAAGGAAAAACAGAGGCAAAAAAATGTACGTCGCTTTTTCAGGAGTTTAAACAGCTATTAACTGGCCAGCTTTATTGTTATTGTTTGTTATATGGGAATTTACCTCTCGTTAGCGCTTTTTACGTTGATTTCCCTTGAAAAATAACGAGAAAAATACAATATCAATTTAGAATTCAGCACCTTCAGAGGGACTATAGATGGCAACAGACTTTTCTAACTTTAATACTACAAGAACCGGCGCACAGGATCAGGCCGTTCTTGATGAAGGCCTGCGCAGCTATATGCTGAAGGTCTACAACTATATGGCTTCCGGCCTTGCACTGAGCGGCATCACCGCCGCGCTGACAGCGTCGACGCCGGCGGTTTACAACGCTGTGTTTGGTACGCCTTTGCAATGGGTTGTTATGCTCGCGCCGCTCGGTCTGCTGTTTGCGATGATGCGGACAAGCGCCAGCACGACAAAAATCCTATACTGGATCATGGTGGCAACGTTCGGTGTCTCCATTTCCTACATCTTCCAGGTTTATACCGCTGAGAGCGTTGTCCGGGTCTTCTTTATCACATCGGCCACTTTCGGTGCTGCCAGCCTCTATGGCTATGTAACAAAACGTGACCTGACGGGCATGGGCAGCTTCCTCTTTATGGGACTGATCGGGATTATTATCGCGTCTGTGGTAAATATCTTCCTTGCTTCTTCCATGCTGCATTTCGTGGTTTCTGTGCTTGGTGTTCTGATTTTCACCGGCCTGACAGCTTTCGATACGCAGCGGATCAAGTCAGAATATTATCATGGCCACAGTCAGGAAGTGTTGGAGAAGGGTGCTATCATGGGCGCTGTTTCCATGTACCTCAACTTCCTGAACCTGTTCATGTTCATGCTGAGCCTGCTCGGTAATAGAAATTAAGACGGTAAAAACCGTGAAACGAAAACCCGGCCTTGTGCCGGGTTTTTTGTTGTGCGCGCATATCAAGATGATAAACTTGTTTGTCTGCAAACAACCCTTGATAATAACGGGAAAAGGATTGTCCGATGCGTATTCTCATTGCAATGATGAAACATGAAACCAATACATTTTCGCCCATCATTGCGGACTGGAAAAGATTTCAGGACTGGGGAGCTTATCTGGGGAGCGACGCCTTAAAGGCATATGAGGGAACGGCGATGCCGTTTGGGGCATATGTCGCGCTGGCCCGTGCAGCCGGAGCGGAAATTGTGACCCCGGTTGCGGCGGAAGCCATGCCGTCCGGCCCGGTCACGGAAGATGCCTATAACCGCATGGCGGAACCCATTCTGGAAGCTGTGCGCAGCGGGGTTGATGCGGCGATGCTGGATCTGCACGGCGCGATGGTGACGGAGCATACAGACGACGGCGAGGGAACCCTGCTTGAGAAGATACGCGAGATTGACCCGAACCTGCCGATAGCAGTTACGCTCGACCTGCATTGCAATCTTACAGACAAGATCATGAATAACTGTACTGCTCTTATCGGTTACAAGACTTATCCGCATGTGGATATGTATGAGGTGGGGTCGCAGATTGGCCGGGTTCTGCTGGACTCCATGGCTGGTAAAGTCAATCCGGTGATGTCCTGGAGCAATACGCAACTGCTAAGCCAGACTTTATGTCAAGGAACGGATGACGAACCCATGGCTACTCTCATCAGAATGTGTCGGGAAGCCGAGAAGGAGCCCGGCGTATTGGCAGCGACTGCTTTTGGAGGCTTTGCCCTAGCCGATATGCGGGATGCGGGAAATTCGGTTATTGTGGTTACCGACGGCGACAAAGCAAAAGCCGATGCAATACGTGACCGTATTTTGGCCAAGGCCTGGGAATTGAAAGAGGATTTTATCTATAAGCATACCCCACTTGAAGAGCAGGTGGCAAAAGCCAAAACCATGACCGATGGACCAATCCTCCTGCTGGATCACGCCGACAACTGCGGCTCCGGGGCGACGCAGGATGTGATGACGGTGATTGAGGAAGTCCTGCGGCAGGGGCTTGAGGATGTCGCCGTTGCCGCCGTCTGGGATCCGGCCGCGGTTCAGGAGATGCAAAAGGCCGGCATCGGCAATGAAGTAACGTTAAAGCTTGGGGGCAAGACCGATATGCCCTCCATCGGCGAGGCGGGGGAGCCACTTACCCTGACGGGAACTGTAAAGACCCTGACGAACGGTGAATGGATTGTCCGCGGCCCCATGTATACCGGTGTTAAGGTTTTCATGGGCCCCACGGCGGTCCTCGATACCGGAAATATGGAGATTGTCATTGTCTCCAATCATCACGAACCATGGGATACGGGCGTCTTCACTTCGGTCGGGATTCAGCCGGAATACAAACGCTATTTGATTTTGAAAAGCCGGATTCATTATCGTGCGGGCTTTGCGCCGATCGGCAAGGCGACCCTGACGCTTGATGGCAAGGGCGTAACAACATCCGATAATAATCTCTTGCGGTATGAAAAAGTTCGCCGCCCGATTTATCCGCTTGATCTTTTGAACGAGGCATAACGTCATGCATGAAGATATGTTCGGAAATCCGGTGAGGACGCAGTCCGACCAGACGCTTGATGCGATCAACCGTTTTATGGACAGCTACATCGGATTCGGAACAGACTTTGCCCCGATATTTGAGGCGGCGGACAACGATCCGGAATGCACCCTCGCCGCAGGGTATGCAGCATTGCTCGGGCTTATGCTGGAAACCCCGGACAGGCTTGAGATTGCCGGCAAATACCAGACGCAGGCTGAAGCGAACCTCAATAGGGGAACGGAGCGCGAGCGGCTGTTCGTTGCCTCTGTCGGTGATCTGTTGAACAACAGGATAGGTGATCAGCTTGTCAAACTCCGGCAGCTTGTGTCGGAATTCCCGGGCGACCTGTTCGCTGCCAAGCTTGCCCAGAACTCCTATTTCAATATTGGTGATGATCACACCATGCTCTGGATTGCCGATCAGGTGATCGAACGGCATAAGGATTGCGCCTATGTATATGGCATGCGGGCCTTTGGGCGTGAACAAACGAGCCAGCTGGATCTCGCAGAGGAAGATGGTCGCCGGGCGACCGAAATGAAGCGAAAAGAGCCCTGGGCGCATCACGCGGTCGCCCATGTCATGCTCACGCAAGGCCGGCATGATGAGGGAATCAAATGGATGCAGGAGCTGTCCGATGAGTGGGAGGATCGCAATAGCTTCATGCTCACTCATAACTGGTGGCATCAATCCCTGTTTTTCCTGGAGCAGGAAGATTTCAGGACGCCCCTTGAAATTTATGATGAGAGGGTGTGGGGAGTCGATAAAACCTACAGTCTGGATCAGGTGAATGCGATTTCGTTGCTTTGGCGCCTGGAGCAGCTTGGTGTCGATGTCGGGGATCGCTGGTCGGATGTGAGCGACTATGTCGCCAATAGATACCTCATCAATGACCAGCCTTTTTTTGATATGCATTATGGATATGCATTGGCGCGCGGGCATCAGCAGGAAGCGCTGGAAAAATTGACCATAGGCATGGAAAAAATGGCGACCGATGCCCCGGATGTCACACGAAAAGCATGGGCGGAAGTGGCTTTGCCGGCAACCCGCGGCTTTATTGCGATAGCTGATGGGAATTATAAAGAGGCAGCGGGATTGCTCTCTGCGGTGCGTCCGCGATTTCAGGAAATAGGCGGCAGCCATGCGCAAAGGGACTTGTTTGAGCTCGCCTGGCTCACCAGTTTACTAAATGCACGGGAGTATGACGCGGCGCTTCCGCATATTGAGGCGCGGGTGGCGTTTCGACATGATGTCGCCATGGATGCGCGGCTGCTGGCGAGGGCACGGCAACGCAACTGATCGGGGAGGATTGTTATGGCAAGACCGGATATCGCAGAAAAAAGGAGCAACAGAAAAATATTTGCTCTGCTGAGCGAGTATGGAGCGAGCCATCAAAACCGGCAAAACAAGCTTATTCACTGGGTCGCGGTTCCGATCATTGCGTGGACGATCGTAGCTCTGTTTTGGTCTATCCCGGTTCCGGAAGCGTTTAGTTCAGTTCCCTATCTCAATTGGGCAACGATGGCCCTTTTTCTGACGGTGATATATTACGCAGCTCTGTCCTGGACGCTGGCCATCGGTATGGTGTTGTTTGCCGTAATCTGCATAGGCTTTGTGAGTGCCTATGCATCACTTCCGGCACCCGGGCTTTCCCTTTGGCAATTCGCACTCATTGCCTTTGTCATTGCCTGGATATTCCAGTTTATCGGCCACAAGATTGAGGGAAAGAAGCCGTCCTTCTTCAAAGATGTTCAATTTCTTTTGATAGGGCCAGCTTGGCTGATGAGCTTTATTTACCGAAAGCTCGGCATTCCGATTTAGGGCAGCAGATTATTCCGCATCGACGGTATGGAACCGCTTGCGGTCGAAGACTTTAAGGACTTGGGCCAATGACTTCCCGCGCTTCAATATCCGGCCGTTTTGGCTGAGCACGGAATAGGCGCCCTGTTTTGAGGCAAGGCGTGGTTCCTTGTATATCTTGAAAAGCGGCCGATCTGCGGTCCGATGGAAAATGGCAAAAATGCAGGCGTTTTTCGTCTCCCCGATAGCATAATCGCGCCATTCCGCCTTGGCGACCATGCGTCCATATACTTGTAATATCTGGCTAAGTTCGTTGCGGTTGAAGAACACGTCCGGTTGTTGCGGTCCCGACCTACCTTTCTTTGCAGATCGGGCTAAATAGTGATCGTCGAAGCTTACAACCTCACTCATTTTAACTCCCATTCGTCCCGTGGGTTTTATTTTCGATCAACCAGACGACTTCGTCAAGTATTGAGAAATGAAGTCCGACGCCATATCTTCTATTTGGGATAGCGGGCGCCGGGTTCAATGGAAACTGAGTATCAGGAAGGATAACAATGACTGAAAAGATCAAGAAGTCGGACGAAGAATGGCGGTCACAGTTGACGCCGGAACAGTACCATGTAGCCCGGAAAAAAGGCACTGAAAGAGCCTTCACCGGCCAGTATCATGATCATAAGGAAAGCGGGACCTATCATTGTATCTGCTGCAGTGAGCCGCTTTTCTCATCGAGAGCAAAGTTTGATTCCGGGACCGGCTGGCCGAGTTTTTGGGAACCGATTGAATCCTCGAAAGTCGGAGAAGTCATGGATCGCAGCTTCTTCATGCGCCGTACCGAGGTTGTCTGCAATAAATGCGACGGCCACCTTGGACATGTCTTTCCGGACGGGCCGGAACCGACGGGTTTGCGCTACTGCCTGAATTCCGTCGCACTGGATTTCAAAAAGAAAGACTGATCAATCCCTTTATGTGAAGGTCTGTGTCATGACAGAGAAAAGCAAATCCGGCATGATTGCCGTCCGGGCGGCTGACGTGGCTCCTCGTGGCAAACCGTCAAACTATCCTGAACCCTTTTTCAGCCGTATGAAAGGTCGGGAAAAGCGTCAGCTTGGCGATGTTTTCGGTCTCAATAATTTCGGCGTGAACTTGACTCGCCTCTCTCCGGGCGGGGAGTCCGCCCTGTTGCATCGTCATAGCAGGCAGGATGAGTTTATCTATATCCTGGACGGAACGCCTACCCTGATAACCGAGACAGCGGAGGTCGTTCTGGAGCCGGGATTTTGCGCCGGTTTTCCGGCGAAGGGAGAGGCCCATCAGCTAGTTAACCGGACAAAGAATGACGTTGTCTATCTGGAGGTAGGCGACCGCACGCCAGGAGATGAGGGAAGCTATCCCAAGGATGATCTGAAGGCTTCCCTCGGACTGGACGGCAAATGGCGATTTACCCATAAGGATGGCCAGCCGTATTAAGCCTTTTCAAGCAGCCTGGCCGAGAAATGACAGGCGGCAAGATGTGTATCCCCCACCGGATCAAGCGGAGGTTTTGCTTTTCGGCAGATATCTTCCACCATGGGGCAGCGGTCCTGAAAAGCGCAACCAATGCGCTGCTCCGTCTGTCCGGTCACATTGCCTTTGAGTTTGATCCTGTCCCGCCGGATGCCCGCTCCGGGTTTTGGCACGGCATCAAGCAGGATCTTCGTATAGGGGTGCGCCGGCGTCCGAAATAGATCTTCTGTACAGCCTTTTTCGACAATCTCCCCTAGATACATGACGGCGACCTCGTCACAAAGATACTCGACGACAGCAAGATCATGGCTGATGAACATATAGGTGACGCCAAATTCCTCCTGCAGATCTTTAAGGAGATTGAGTACCTGTGCCTGCACAGAGACATCAAGGGCGGATACCGGTTCGTCCGCAACAATAAGCTCTGGATGGGTGATAAGAGCGCGGGCAATAGCTATTCTCTGTCGCTGTCCGCCAGAGAATTCATGAGGATACTTTTCGACATCATGCTCTTTCAGTCCGACGGATTGCAGAACCTCGGCAACCCGTCGCTGCTTCTCGGCTTTCGAGATAGACCCGAGAGCAGCCAGTGGCTCTGCGACAATTCGTCCGACAGTATGATGCGGATCAAGCGAGCCATATGGATCCTGAAACACCATCTGGAAATGCCGCCGATGCGGGCGTAGCTGGTCAAAATTCAGGCCTACGACCTCTTTGCCCAGTATTTTGACCGATCCGGAATCCGTATTCTCAAGCGCCATGACGTTGCGGGCGAGGGTTGATTTCCCACACCCGCTTTCCCCGACGATGCCAAAGCTTTTCCCTTTCTGGATTTCAAAGCTGACACCGTTGAGCGCATAGACATGTCCGGGCTCGGCAAAAAGGCTCTCGCGTGGCAGGCGATAGTGCCGCACGAGATCCCGCACCTCAAGAACCGGGATTGGAAGAGCTTCTTCTGTCATGAAAAGAGTTCCTCCGTCTTGCGCGCGCGGGCTTCTTCCACGTGATGACAGGCGACAAAATGCTGTCCTTTTACTTCAATGACCGGCGGGGGCGTTTCCCGGCAGATATCCGTGGCAAGTGGGCAGCGATCTGTAAAGGTACATCCTGCGGGCAGGGAAATCAGATCGGGAACGGTGCCTGGAATCGTCACCAGACGTTTCGACCGTGCGCGGCCCAGCCTTGGCATAGCGGCAAACAGTCCCTGCGTGTAGGGATGAACCAGCTCTTCAAAAATCCTGTCCGTTCGTCCTGTCTCCACTGCCGCGCCGCCATACATCACAAGAATTTTCTCCGTATTCTCTGAAATGACGCCAAGGTCATGGGAGATGAGGATCAAGGCCATGCCATCTTCGCGCACCAGAGTCTGAATCAAATCCAGTATCTGATCCTGAATTGTTACATCAAGTGCGGTGGTAGGTTCGTCCGCAATTAGGATATGAGGTTTACAGGACAGCGCGATTGCGATCATGACACGCTGCCGCTGCCCGCCGGAGAGCTGATGCGGATAATTGTCTATCCGGGCTTTTGGGTTTGGGATGCCGACCCGGTCCAAAAGGCGGATTGTTTCTTTATGCGCGTCATCATCAGATAAGCCTTTATGAAGACGGAGGGGCTCCATGATCTGATGTCCGATGGTATGGACGGGATTGAGGGACGTCATGGGTTCCTGAAAGATCATCGCCATCCGATTGCCGCGAATACGGCACATTTCGGTTTCCGTTTTTTCAAGAAGATTCTTGCCATCAAGATTAATGCGTCCGGTCGTTTTGCTCATTGACGGGAGCAGGCCCATCAATGCGAGCGCCGCCATGGACTTGCCGCAGCCGCTTTCGCCCACGATGCCGAGGGTTTCCCCTTTTTCAAGCGTAAAGCTCAAATCCCTCACGGCACGGGCTGGCCCGTCATTTGTCGCCAGCGTAACAGTCAGATCTTGTACGGAAAGCAATGTCATTCAACGTTTCCTCGATAGTCTGGGATCAAGGACGTCCCGGAGGCCGTCGCCTAGCAGATTGAGTCCAAAAACAGCGATGGCAATGGCAAGGCCCGGATAAATCGCCTGCATCGGATCAAGGAACATCAGGGTTTGGGCCTCATTGAGCATCCGGCCCCAGGAAGGTTCTGGTGGCTGCGTTCCGAGACCCAGATAGGAAAGGGCGGCTTCCGCAAGTATGGCAATGGCGAAGAGGATCGTCGCCTGGACAATAATGATGGAAAGAATATTGGGCAGGATATGTTCAAATGTGATGCGAAGGCGCCCCTTGCCGGAGGCCCGGGCGGCCATGACATATTCCCGTGTCCAGATGGCATTGGCCGAGCCGCGGGTAAGGCGCGCGAACACCGGAATATTGTAAAGCCCGATGGCAAGGATGGAATTTACGCCGCCCGGGCCGAGGATCGCCGTTAGCATGATCGCCGAAAGAATAGCCGGAAAGGCAAAAGAGAAATCCGAGAGCCGCATGATGATCTCTTCGGTCCAGCCACGGCGCGCCGCCGCCAGAAGGCCAAGGCTGACACCTATGAAAAGTCCGATGGAAACCGCGACAACGGCCACGACAATCGAGTTCTGCGTGCCGGTCATGAGCATTGACGCAATATCCCGGCCGAATTGATCCGTTCCCAACCAATGATCTGCTGAGGGCGGCAGGAAGCGGTTTGCGATGACGATTTCATAAGCAGATCCCGGCGTCCAGAAGAGAGAAATGGCGGCACAAATCAGAAGAAACAGGGTCATGGTCCCGCCAACCATGAAGCTGCGGCTCCGACGAGACCGACTGAAGAAGGAGAGGGATCGCTTATCACTCATATATCATGCGCCTTAAGACGCGGATCAATCACTGCATAGAGAATGTCGACAAGGAAATTTACAGTGATGACCATCGTGGCCAGTAACAGGACGACATTCTCAACGACAATTGTGTCACGATTGTTGATTGCTTTGAGGACAAGCGATCCAAGTCCCGGGATATGGAATACATTCTCCACGACGACTGTGCCCGTCAGGAGGGCGGCGAACTGAATGCCGGTCACGGTCAAGACAGGAATCAGGGCGTTACGCAACACATGACGCCAAAGCGTCGCCCGTTGGCTGAGGCCCTTCGCGCGGGCAGTGCGGACATAGTCTTCACGAAACACCTCCAACACAGAGGAACGCGTAATCCGCGCGAGAATGGCACCAACTACGGTTGCCAGTGCCAAAGACGGCAAGAGTAATGCCGTGAGGCATTTCAGGATCCCTTCGTCCCAGCCGGGAAAACCACCAGCGGGCAGCCATCTAAGCTCAATGGCGAAGAGGATAATCAGCAAAATGGCAAGCCAGAAATTCGGGATGGAGATACCGAGCTGACTTATGCCCATGAGCGTCACATCGCCCGCTTTGTTATGGTTTGCAGCAGCATAAAGGCCGATAACCAGCGCAAGAACAATACTCAGAATGATTGACATTATTGCAAGTGGCAGGGTGATAAGGAGGGCGCCCTGAACCAGTTCCCAAACCGGGACTTTGTAAGCGTAGCTATTGCCAAGTTCGCCCTGCAATAATCCGGTAATCCAGCTTATGTATCGCTCGAGTGGAGGCCGATCGAGACCCAGCTCCTTCGTGAGTGTTTGGACCGCAGACTCAGATGCGTCGACGCCGAGAATCACCAAGGCGGGATCCCCCGGCAGGATTTCCATCACGAGAAAGATAACCATGGAGGCGCCGATCAGGGTCGCAATCAGGGTCAGGACTCGCTTCGCAATAAAAACGCTCATACTTTTCTGTGATGCCTATCCGTTGTCATTGGTTTTGCGATAGATGATTTTGCCGGATAAACAGCGTATCCGCAGATGAATAAGCGGTCAATCTCCCATGCGGTGGAATGCCGCAGTCGGGTATTTATCCTTGTTATTCTGTTTTCGCTGAACTAAGCATGACAATCATTCCGAAGTACCGACGAGAGAGGAACACGGATAAATCGATATGAACAAATTGTTTCCGTTGCTGATTGCGTTTTTCCTGATTGTCAGCGCCGTGGTTATCGGTCTCTGGTTTACAGGCGGACTACCGGGTTTAGGCCAGAATAAAGGGCAATCGTCATCCACACTCGTCGGGGTCCCGCAAATTGGCGGTCCGTTCTCGCTCGTAAATCACAAAGGGGAGCGTGTGACGGATGAGGATTACAGAGGAAAACTGCTTCTTATCTTTTTCGGTTTTGTCAATTGCCCCGATGTCTGTCCAACGGAAATGCAGACCATCTCTGTTGCGATGAACGAACTTGGCGAACAGGCGAGTGAAGTCGTCCCCCTCTTCATCACGGTTGATCCTAAACGGGATACACCGGAGGCGATGGCGGATTTTGTTGCTGCTTTTCATCCGTCTCTTGTTGGATTAACGGGCAGTGAGGAAGAGATTGACGACGTTAAAAAGAAATATCGCGTTTATGGGGAAAAGCAGGAAGGCGGCGATCCGGATTATTATCTTGTCGACCACACTTCTTTTACCTATCTCATGGGAAGAGACGGTGAACTGATCACTGTATTTTCTTTCGGCGTTCCCGCAGAGGAAATGGCAGCGAAAATACGCGAACAATTATAGTTTAAAGAGGAAGAATTGATGAAGTATATAAAGGCTTTGCCTCTGGTGCTACTGGCTATTGTAATGATCCTCAACGCGGAATCCGATAAGTTCATGTCCCATGCGACGGAAATCAACGGGATGGAGGTTATGGAGCCCTGGGCCCGCGAACGACCGGCGAACGCCATGATGGGTGGTGCCTTCCTGACCTTGAAAAACTCTGAAGGCGAGGCTGATCGCCTTGTTTCGGCCTCAAGCCCTGTTGCCGATAAGGTTGAAATTCATGACAGCGTCATGAAAGACGGTGTGATGAGCATGATGCGCATTGAGGAACTCGTGGTTGAACCGGGAGAGACCGTCATGCTGAAGCCTGGCGGCTTTCATGTCATGCTGATGGGGCTGAAGAAGCCGCTAACCAAGGGAACGGAATTTCCCCTGACACTGAACTTTGCGCGGGCCGGTGAAATTACCGTGACGGTTCATGTAAAAGATGCGGGCGACATGGGCGCGACGCACAAGCATAACTGACGCACTCTAGTCTATGTCGAATAGATAAAAGGGCTGCAAATGCGGCCCCTTTTTTTAAAACTCGGCGGTTGCCATAACTGCACGCTCGCCCGTTGATCCCTTTACCCAGACAAGACACTGGTCATCAGACTCCTTCTTGCCACTCAATGTGAAAGGCGCAGTATCGAAAATCGGGTTGAAATTCCGAAAACTAAATTTCTTCAGGTCGCGTCCCCCCATTTTTTCGACCGCCAGCCGCATCAAAAATGTACCGAGGAGGGGGCCATGTACTACAAGTCCCGGATATCCCTCCTCATTAAGACAGTAGTCCCGATCATAGTGAATTCGATGACCATTGAAGGTCAGCGCAGAATAGCGAAACAGCAATACCGGATCGGGCGTAATCGAGACTTCCCAATCGCCGTCCTTTGGTGCGGCCTGTGGTTCTTTCTTGAAGCTGCTTGAGGCGCTGGCGGCCTCCCGATAGACGATGTCGTGCTCTTCTGTGAGACAGGGTCCTGCCTCATTCCGGATCTGGTGCCCTACGGTAACGAAGATGAGCTCTCCGGTTCTTCCTTTCTTGGAAGTTACATTTTTGATCGTTGAGGTTTTTTCCGCCAGATCTCCAGCGTGGAGCGGGGCATGGAACGCAAGTCGGCCGCCGGCCCACATTCGCCGCGGCAGTGTGACGGGCGGAAGGAAATCCCCTTTTATACCATGGCCGTCGTCGTCGATACGGGATTGCCGGTCCGTTGGCAAAAAATACATCCAGTGTCCGCCGGGTGGCACGATATCGGATGCCGGGTCCGGCTCATCCATCAGTGCGGCAAAGCCGTTCAGCGATTGTTGATGAATGGTTTCCTTGCCCGATATCTGCTTACCGACCCAATCTTGCAGGTTTTTCATAAGTTTTTTCTCATTGTTGCTTTTACTGTATCGATTTGAATAGCATATGTGCATTATTGCGCCGGGCAATATTTCACAATAGAGGGGCATCATGCCAGCCAAATCTAAAGTATTTAAACTTTCCGATATCGAGCTAAAGGGAAGTATGAATGTTGGAGAGGCGGCAAAGGCAATATTCCAGGAGTGCGCCCATCATCTGAAAGAAAATTTCCGGCAGTTCAAGGAAGAGGGTGATCCGCTGGCCCTGATGCAGATACGGATCGGGGTGCGGCGTATGCGTGTTGCGCTTTATGTCTTCCGGCCGATTATTCCCAAGGAGGTGCGCGTTAATTTCAATCGCGAGTATCGTTATTTTGGAAATCTTCTCGGCGATGCCAGGAATATGGATGTGTTTCTGGACGGAACGCTTCGACCTGATATCAAGACAAAGGATTTTAAGCCGGTTTCGAAAGAACTGTTGCGGCTGGGGGAGGAAACACGCGCGGAAGAGTATGATATTATCATTCATGAAATATCCGGGGGCCATTTTGAGCGCTTATCAAAATCATTTGATAAGTGGCTTCATGGAAACTGGCCGTCAAAGCTCGGCAGGACAGCACGCAAGGTTATGGCGGCTCCAATCGCTCCTTTCGCGCTTTCCGCAATTGAGGAAGGAAATATCGAGCTCCTGAACCATGGGGCAGATGTCGAAAATCTCTCTGCCAGCGAACTTCATGACCTTAGGAAGTATATAAAGCGCTCCCGCTATCATTTGCGGTTTTTCTCAGCGCTCTTTAGACAGGAGAAAATAGACGAGGGCTTTGCTCTTCTGGTGAAGATGCAGGATTACCTTGGGCTCATAAATGACATCAAGGAAGGCATGATCATACTGGGAAGGTTGAGTGCGTCCGTCCGCGCAGACTATTTTGCAGATACTCTCCGGTTTAATGCCCGGCTTTATGAGGATGCCAGCGAAGAGGTTAAAGATAACCTGAAGGAGTTTCTCATACTCTGGCGAGAGTATGAGGATTTTACGCTTGATAAGAAAGATCTGAAAACCGCCAACTAGGCCTTTTTACGCCGCCTGAAGGGGAGTGCGAGCATCCAGAATATGCTCTGTTTGCGGTCTTTTTGGTATTCCTCCAGCCCGATTGTCATCCTTTGATGTCCAGCCGATGGCTGGGCCTGATAGGTGCGGAAAATATAGTCCCACCAGGGCATGTTAAATCCGTAATTGCAGTTATGTTCACTGCGGATAACCGAATGATGAACCCGGTGCATGTCCGGTGTGACAATAAATTTTCGCGCGATTTTATCAATTCCGGCCGGAAGGCCGGCGTTGGCGTGGTTGAACATGGCAATCGAGCTTAAAAGGATCTCGAAAATGATGACGGCAACGACAGGTGGACCGAGGACCACAACAACTCCCAGCTTAAGCAGCATGGAAAGAATTATCTCAACCGGATGGAAACGTGCTCCCGTGGAAACATCATAGTCGACATCAGCGTGATGCATCTTGTGAAACCGCCAGAGAAAGCTGACGCGGTGAAAGATCACATGCTGCCAGTAGATCACCAGATCCTGTATGACAATAGCTATCAGGATGGAAAGCGCAATCGGCAGGTGAATCAAGTTGAAGAGACCCCATCCCTTTTCCGCGGCCACAGCGGCAAGGCCGACGGCAAGAAACGGGAACAGCAGCCGAAGCAGCAGGGTGTTGAAGAACGTGACACCAAAATTATTCAGCCAGCGCCATATTGTTGAAACGCTCGGCGGGCGTTTGGGGGCAAAAGATTGCCAGATACCCACGACACCAAGCGTTCCGAGAAAAAAGCTCAGGCGAATTGTCGGCTCATGACTGGCAATATAATCGAGCATCTTCGTTCCATACTCTTCAGATCCTTCTCTCAAGATAAGGTGCGAGAGAGTGAATAACCAATATATTCACCGACATGGCGTAAATGTGAAGCGGGTTGATCCAGAAAATGCCGAGCTACAGCTTTCTTCGTTAAGAAGTCGGAACCGCTGCCTGTCCGCTACCTACTTCTCCCACATGTTTTATATCGCGGGCGATTTCTGCCAACAGAGGCCGGGCGCGTTCAAAATCCTCTGATCGCCCGCCTGCGCGGATGCTGAGGCGCCCCTCAAGTGAATCCTGCTCGCTTCCCAAGGCAGGTGCATCCATCCAGTGACCGCCTTTTTCCTCTACCAGTTTTGCGTATCGTTGCGTGGCTTCCGGGGATGTCTGACCCAGATCGATAACCAAAGCTCCCGGGTTCAGGTTGGCAAGCAGGCCATCCTCGCCATTCAGAAAGGCATCGATGAGGGACTGCTTGGAAAGCATCAGGAATATAATACCGTTCTTCACACGATCATTAACTTCACCGGGTGTTTTATATAAATCCACGGCGTCGCGGGCCATCTTGTAACGCAAAGCGGGGGACCGGCTGGTTGCATGCACGCTTGCACCGCACGCCTTCAAACGGCGCAGCACGGGCCGCCCTACTTCTCCCAAGCCCAAAAATCCGACGGATACCCCTGTTAAACTACCCATAAATTAGCTCCCTCTTTTTTAGTTAAAGGAGATTATTATCGGATGAAGGGGTTTTGGCAAATATTTGTTGGGTCAGGGGCGTGCGTAGCGGACGGCGGATCCCCGTTCGATCGCGGCAGCTGTTAGACGATCTACGTCGAGGCCGTGACGCAGCATTTCAAGCATGCGAAGCTCTTCCTGGCTGAGTTGTCCGTCGGAAACCGCAACATCGCATGCCAAAGCATAGGCCGTGTCATATATTTTTTTAGGCAGAACTGCCCGGATTTTTCGAATGATCTCATCCAGCTTCTGATCACCGTTCAACATGTCAACGCAAGTCGCGGCATCGTCCGGCAGATGATCTTCCTCATAGTCGGCGAACACAGGCAGGGTGCGAACAATCTCACCAATGGTAAATAGCTCCCGATCCGTCATTTCGCGATCTGCCGCGGATACAATAACCATTGTCGAAATTAGGGCGGTATGCAAATTGAGGGTCGTCATACGACAGTGTCTCCGGTCTTGATTTAAACTGATACCCTCAGGATATGAGGTTCAATCCTGATTATCCAATGATATTTTTTCTAAGTGCCTGTTCTTTTTCCGCAATGAAGTTGCGTGTTAGGGAAATGGCATCTTTCAGGCCAAGACGATGAATTTCGACTTCCGGCGGAAAGGCGGATGCAAGACGCGAGGGCAGCATACTGTCAAGCATGACGAAAACGCCGAAGTCATCTTCTCGCCTGAGTAATCGGCCATAAGCCTGCTTAAGCTTCAGGCGCGTCAGCTTGTCGTCATACTTGCCGCCGCCAAAGGCTTTTTTCCGGGCTTTATGCTTGATATCCGGGCGAGGCCAGGGAATGCGATCAAAGACAAGCAGCCGGAGAGAACGGCCCGGTACATCCACCCCATCCCGCACGGCATCGGTTCCCAGCAGGATCGAGTTTTCTTCCTCGCGGAATATATCAACCAGGGTAGCGGTATCGAGTGCATCCTGATGTTGTGCATAGAGGTCATATCCCGCCGCCGCGAGAGGTTTTCTGATATTCTCATGCACGGCACGCAGTCTCCATATCGCCGTAAACAGTCCGAGCGCGCCCCCACCGCTCGCCAGGAACAACTCTCGATATGCTGCGGAAACTTCTTTCATATGATCGCGCCGCACATCCGTCACAACGATCACCTGTGTTTGCTGCGCAAAATCAAAAGGGGAGGCGAGATGCGCGCGCTTGGGAGGCAGTACTAGATGATGGGCTCCAGTTCGCATATCGGCCGCCTGCCAGCTTTCTTCTTCCTCGAAGCTGTCACGCAATGTCGCCGAAGTTATCACCGCACCATGGGCCGGCTTTAATATAGCCTCTGCAAACGGACCGGTCGGATCGATATAGCTGCGGTAATATCCAAGATCCAATTCTCTCCCGGCAATACGTTCGATCGCGAACCAGTCCACAAACCCTTCCGGCGTCTCGGCTGTGATGTTCTTCAGCATGGCGCGCCAAGGCGCAATCGAAAGGGTTGCCCGTCGCGAAATACCTTGAACCGCGGCTTCGATGCGATGCCGGGTTGCCGTATCAAGCTCTTCCGCCTCCTCATCGAGTTTGGTGAGCAAGTGTTTGGCGAGTTTTGTCATCGGGGCCGCAAGCGCCGAAAGCGATTTTTCCAGCTTGGCGGCGGCATCCTCAAGTTCAGATGAAATCTCCCCAACTGTACATTCGACGGAATAGGCACTGTCGGGTTGGCCACAACGGGCAAATACCTGTCCGCGAATATGGGTAAGGAACTCTTCCATCGGGCCACTTGGCGTTGTTTCGCGAACCCTGGCAAGCCAACCATCCCCCGGCAGCTTGCGGGCCGCGCGGATCGCTTTCTGGAGCGCGTCAAGACCAGCTTCATCATCTCCCAGCAAATCTGAGATGCGGTTTTCCAGGCCCCGCATCCGGCTTTTGCGGCCCGTATCACTACCCGCGATCCATCGCCTGAGTTCTGAGGTCTCCAGCCCGGTAAGATGTGCGGCAAATGCGCTGTCAGCCGCGTCAAACAAATGATGCCCTTCATCGAAAACATAGCGTTTCGGCAAATAGGGATCATCGGGGCGCGTTGCGCCGTTGATCATGACGAGGGCATGATTGGCGATCACGATATCGGCTTTTCTCGCTTTTCGGCCTGACTTTTCGATAAAACATTTACGGTAGTGCGGGCAGGCGGAGAAAATGCATTCCCCGCGGCGATCGGCCAGCCGGGTAATGCGGGAGCGCCCCTCAAGTTCCAGCAGCCAACTCGGGAAATCGCCACCAACCATATCCCCGTCTCGGGTTGCCTCAATCCATCTGGCGACTAGGCCCAGAACAATCTGGTCCTGCTTTGCGGCCACGCCGCCCTGCAGTGCTTCTTCATAATTAAGCAGGCACAGGTAATTCTCACGCCCCTTGCGGATGACGGCCTTTTCCGCTTTTTCGCTCGGGTCGGGATAAAGCCGGTTCAACTCATCATCAATTTGCCGTTGCAGATTCTTGGTAAAGGTCGATATCCAGACAGCGGCCCCGTTCTTTTCCGCCCAGACACTGGCGGGGGCGATATAGCCAAGGGTTTTTCCGGTTCCTGTCCCGGCTTCCGCAAGGACAATATTCGGAGCGTCGACCTGTGCGCGGGGCAGAAACGCGTGGGATGTGAGAGCGCTGAAATCCGCCTGCTGCGGCCGCGATTCCGAGTTGTCGCCGAGCATTTCCTTCAGTCGCTCCCTGGCTTCGACCTCACTGACCGCGATATCATCTGCCGGTGGTTCCAGCGCGAAATCCGGCCATTCAGCAAGAGAGCGCCAGACATCAAATCCGCCAAAACGATCGCGTTCTTCCGGATGGCCCAGAGCAGCGAGCACCGCAGGTGCCCAGCTCCATCCGGCCTGACCCATCGTCATGGCAACGGCAGCCGCAGAATTTCTTTCTTTTTCATTTAAACCGGTTAAATAATTTAAAATAGAAGATGCGGCATCGAAAAGGAGTAGGGTCTGCTCTTCGGGATCCGGTGTGACGGCCAGTCCTAAAGCATGCGCCACGCCCCTGACAGTGGGAAGGCAGTGCCTCGCCGGATAGGCGAAGGCATAGAGTTCCAGCAAGTCAAAGGCGGGGAAAGGATGAATACCGAGACGACGGGCGATGTTCAGCCGGTGAACAAGTAGCGGTGGGTTATTAACGACATAGACAGCAGTCTCTTCTAGGCTTGATTTCGTGATTTCACCATCGGACGAGAGACGGTGTCCGCCATCGCTTCCAAGCACAAGAGCATGAACATCCGGAAGACGTATTTCTCTGTTTGTGTCTGTTTTGTCCGGATTTTCGCTCATTTTTCCCTTCAACTGAGTGAAATTCGCTTTGCGGTCGTTGACGCAATCCCCTTGTGCGCTTACATTCCGCGCTTTCTAACGATCCATTCTTCCAATGAGGGTTAAGATGTCGTCCGACGCAGAAATTGCACTATCGAGCAACTCCTGGGCATTTGTCGAGGCAAAAAAGCTTGTTGATCGCTATGCGAAAGCTGCGCCAGAAAAAGGGTATGTCCTGTTCGAGACCGGCTATGGGCCTTCCGGACTGCCGCATATTGGTACTTTCGGGGAAGTGGCGCGCACAACGATGGTCCGCCACGCCTTTGAAATCCTGAGTGATATCCCGACCCGCCTGATCGCCTTTTCCGACGATATGGATGGCCTTCGCAAGGTCCCGGACAATGTTCCCAATCAGGAGCTGCTACAAGCCAACCTGAACAAACCCCTGACGCAGGTTCCCGACCCATTCGGAACCCACAACAGTTTTGGGGAACATAACAACGCCCGTCTTCAGGCGTTTCTGGACCAGTTTGGCTTTGATTATGAGTTCCGCTCCTCTACGGAGTGCTATAAGTCCGGTTTGTTCGATGAGAGTCTGCTGCTCGTACTCAAAAATTATAACGCCATTATCAATGTGATCCTGCCGACGCTTGGACCGGAGCGCAAGGCGACCTATTCTCCTTTCCTTCCCATTTGTCCGCGCACGGGCGCCGTGTTGCAGATACCGATTATCGCGCGGGACGAGGAGAAGGGGACCGTGACCTATCGGGATCCGGAAACGAATGAAGAAATCTCCGTCCCTGTCACGGGCGGACATTGCAAATTGCAATGGAAGGTTGACTGGGCGATGCGCTGGCATGCGCTGGACGTGGATTATGAGATGGCCGGCAAGGACCTGATCGACAGCGTTACACTTTCCAGCAAAATTGTCCGGATTATGGGAAAGCAGCCGCCAGAGGGATTCAACTATGAGCTTTTCCTCGATCAGGAGGGAAAGAAAATCTCGAAATCCAAGGGGAATGGCATCACGATCGAAGAGTGGCTGAAATATGCGTCACCAGAGAGCCTTTCGCTTTATATGTACCAAAATCCGAAGAAGGCAAAGCGGCTTCATTTCGATGTAATTCCGAAGGCGGTGGATGAGTATTTTACCTTCCTCGGCAAATTCCCGGAACAGGACGACAAGCAGCGTTATGCCAATCCGGTTTGGCATATTCACGGCGGGAAGCCGCCAAGTGAGGGATTGCCGATCACGTTCGGTATCCTTCTGAATCTTGCGGCCGTGGTTAATGCCCATGAGCCCTCCGTGCTCTGGGGCTTTATTACGCGCTATGCGCAAGGCGCGACACCGGAGGCAAATCCGGAACTGGATAAGCTCGTTGGCTATGCGATTTCCTACTACCATGATTTCGTGAAACCCTCGAAGCAGTATCGGCTGCCGACAGACAAAGAACGGCGAGCGCTGGAGCAACTGGTAGGGCTGCTGAAAGAACTGCCGGAAGATGCGGATGCGACAGAAATTCAGAACCAGGTTTTTAAGGTGGGTAACGAGAATGACTTTGAAAACCTGAGGGACTGGTTCAAGGCGCTGTATGAAACCCTGCTCGGGCAATCACAAGGTCCGCGCATGGGATCCTTTATTGCGCTGTATGGGGTCGGTGAGACCATCCGGCTGATCGAGCGGGTGCTCTCGGGGGAAGATCTGGCGGCGGAACAGCCCGCCGCCTGAGACACTAGAAAAGCTGGCTCTCGCGGGAGAACTCCATATACATCTCGCGAAGCTTAGCGGCCGTCGGGCCCGGCTGCAGCTCTCGGTCTTCAATTCGGGTCAAAGGCATGACTTTGCCGAAATTCCCGCTGTTGAAAATTTCATCAGCGCTCATGATGTCTTCTTTCGTCATGGCGGTTTCGCAGACTTCGATACCGGCGGCTTCGGCGAGTATTTTTACCCGCTCGCGGGTAATACCGGCCAGAAAGCATCCTGTCGCTGCGGGGGTGAAGGCCACACCGTCTTTTACTGTCCAGATGTTGGATGTTGCGAATTCCGCGACATTGTCGTTCGCATCCATAAGAATGGCATTGTCAAATCCCGCCTTGCGCGCAGCGGCGATTGCCCGTCCGGAGTTCGGATAGAGGCAGGAAGCTTTCGCATCCGTTGGCGCCATATCCCGCGCAGGGCGCCTTTCTTTGGCAAAATGAGCGGAAAAGCCGGTTGCTTCGGGCATCGGACTGTCATAGACGGCCAGAATAAACTCAGCGCTATCCGGCTCCGGATCGATGAAGCCGCCACGCGCGAAATACATGGGCCTGATATAGAGCTCGGATTCCTTGGGAAGTTTTCTGACCGCCTGCTTGCACAGCTCGAAAACCTCGCCCGTCTCCAATGTCGGATTATATCCGAGCGCCCGGGCGGAGCGGGCCAGCCTGGCGCAATGCTTGTCCAGGTCCGGCGCCATTCCCCGAAAAGAGCGGGCGCCGTCAAAAACTGTGGAAGCCATCCAGAAGGAATGATCCATTGGCCCCATAACATGCGGACATTCATCATACCAGTTGCCATCGTAAAAATAGACGCCTGCCATAGCTGGATATTCCTTTCTCAATTTGTCATCTGAAATCTCTACCAGATAAATATTGGGGCAGGCAAGCGCTGGTGAATTGTTTGAAGTCAAATTAAGTTGATTTTTCTGTCCAAAGAACTGGGCATCCTGTAGATATGCGGCATATCGATAAAGAGGCATGACCTATGACGATAATTTATCATATGGCTGATGCGGATGAGTGGCAGGCAGCTCAGGAAGCTGGCGCCTATTACGGCACTGCGAATGACAAGGCAGATGGTTTTATCCATTTTTCAACCGCTGAGACAGTCATTGAGAGTGCCGCGAAGCACAGGGCAGGTGTTGAAAATTTGCTCCTTCTGTCCGTTGAGTCCGAAGCTCTTGGGGGCATGCTGAAATGGGAACCGGCGCGCGGTGGTGTATTATTCCCTCATCTTTACGGAACGTTGGACCCGCTGCTTGTGGAGAGTGCGGTGAACTTGCCGCTGGGCCCTGACAAACTTCATATTTTCCCGGAACTGAAATAGAGAAATGCTGTCCTTTTATTCCATAGTGAAGCCAATTCTTTTCCGGCTTGAGGCGGAAAAGGCGCATAATCTCTCCATCCGTGCCCTGAAGAACGGCCTGTTGCCGTGTATCAGCAATGAGTTTGATCCAGTTCTCGCCTCCGATCATTTTGGCATTCGCTTTCCTAATCCTGTCGGGCTGGCCGCAGGGTATGACAAGAACGCGGACGTAATCCCTGCGATATCGGGTCTTGGTTTCGGATTTGTTGAAGCGGGCAGCATTACACCGAGGGCCCAGCCCGGGAATCCAAAGCCGCGCCTGTTCAGGCTTGCTGAAGATGCCGCCGTCATCAATCGTCTTGGCTTCAACAACAGAGGTCTAGATGAAGCAGAGCGCAATTTTAAGGCATATGCGGACAAGGCGATTGTCGGTGCCAACCTAGGGGCAAACAAGGACAGCGCGGACCGGATAGACGATTATGTTCGCGGCATGAAACGGCTCGCACCGCTTGCCAGCTATATTACGGTCAATATTTCGTCGCCGAATACACCGGGGCTTCGAGCCTTGCAGGGCAAGGCGGAACTCGATGATCTGCTCGGGCGTCTCTGCGAGGCGAGAAATGCCCTTAAAAAGGAGGGAATAAAACACTTTCCCATTCTGTTGAAAATCGCACCGGATCTGACGGATGATGATAAAGCGGATATTGCCGTGTCCATTCTGTCTATGGAAATAGAGGGCCTTATCATCAGCAATACAACGATTACACGCCCTGCCTCCCTCATCGATACCCAGAAATCGGAAGTGGGTGGGTTGAGTGGTCGCCCGCTTAAAAAGATTGCCCTTGGAGTTTTAAAGGAAATGCACCGGGCGACTGGTGGAAAAATACTGATTGTCGGGGTGGGGGGTATAGAAACGGCGGCGGACGCCTATGAGAGGATCAGGGCCGGCGCCTCCCTCATCCAGCTTTATTCAGCGGTGGTTTATCGTGGCCCCTACGTAGCGGCAGACATCGCGCGCGGTCTTGCAGAGTTGCTGCGCAAGGATGGCTTTGAAAATATCACTGATGCCATAGGCATCGATACACCGGTCTGAATCAAAAGCTCGGCGGGGTGCAGGCGGTGACAACCATGGTTTCTTCGTCCCCGATGGCGCGGAATCGGTGCGGCCTATGGCTTTCGAAATAATAGGCGTCACCGGCACCGAGAACTTTCCTGTCCGCGCCGACTGTAACCTCCAGCTTGCCTTTTACAATAACCCCGGCCTCTTCCCCCTGATGGGAGAGCATATTGCGGCCCGTGTCCGCACCCGGCTTATAGATTTCGTGCAAGACCTGTAGAGCCTTGCCCGTCAGGTCACGACCGACCTGCCGGTAGGATATTTTCCCCTCCGATATCTGGGTTAGCTCCTTATGGTCATAAAATATCTTGTGACGGGAGGTGAAATCATTGGCAAAAAAGTCAGCCAGACCGATTGGAAAGCCATCCAATACTTTTTTAAGGGAGCCAACAGCCGGGCTCGTCCGGTTTTGCTCTATCATCGAGATGGTTCCGTTTGTGACTCCCGCCCGTTTAGCGAGTTCACGTTGGGATAAGCCATGCTGCTCTCTCAGGCTGCGCAGTCTGGCGCCAAGATCAAAATCCATTCCCGTTTCCTTTAGGCTGATTCGAATAAGTGTTTAATTTTCTAAACATCAACATCATAAAAATAATCGAAACATCGCGGAAAACAAAGGGATTCATTTTTTCTTGTGTAAATAAATGATCTTCATAAGGTAAAGAAAAACAAACTCTGGAGTTTTCAGCATGCCCGATTCAGCCGCCTCAAGTCCGAACAATCTAGACGCCTTTTGGATGCCGTTCACAGCAAACCGCCAGTTCAAGTCAAACCCGCGTATGCTCGTGAGTGCGAAGGGCATGTTTTACCAGAATGCGGAATGTAAACAGATTCTGGATGGAACCGCAGGCCTTTGGTGTTGCAACGCCGGGCATGGGGAGCCTCGCATTGTGAAAGCGGTCAGCGAACAGATCGGAGAAATGGACTATGCGCCCGCATTCCAGATGGGCCATCCGAAGATATTTGAACTTGCGGCGCGGGTCACAGGCATGTTTCCAAGCGGGCTGGACCATATGTTCTTCACGAATTCCGGTTCGGAGTCCGTGGATACGGCCCTAAAAATCGCGCTTGCCTATCATCGGGCACGGGGTGATAGCGCCCGTACCCGCCTTATCGGGCGGGAGAGAGGATATCATGGTACAGGATTTGGCGGCATCTCGGTCGGGGGCATTGTCGCCAACCGGCGGACATTTGGCACAATGCTTACGGGCGTTGATCATCTGCCGCATACACATCTGCCTGAGAAAAATGCCTATAGCCGGGGTCAGCCGGAACATGGGGCTGAACTTGCCGATGAGCTTGAGCGTATCGTAGCACTTCATGATGCCTCGACAATTGCGGCTGTTATTGTTGAACCAGTGGCAGGCTCGACGGGGGTTATCCTGCCGCCTAAAGGCTATCTTGAGCGGCTTCGGGCGATTTGTGATAAACATGGTATTCTGTTGATCTTTGATGAGGTTATTACCGGATTTGGGCGCCTTGGCAGCGCCTTTGCGACTGATTTCTTTGGTGTTAAGCCCGATCTCGTGACCCTCGCCAAAGGGCTGACGAGCGGAACCATACCGATGGGCGGGGTTGTTTGCTCCAAGGATATTTATGATGCCTTTATGAATGGCCCTGAGAATATGATCGAGCTGTTCCATGGCTATACCTATTCCGGCCACCCCGTTGCCGCCGCTGCGGCCCTTGCGACGCTCGATTGCTACAAGGAAGAAGGGTTGTTTGAGCGGGCGAATGAGATTGCCCCGTACTGGGAAGAAGCGTTGCATTCACTGAAGGGTGAGGCGCATGTCATTGACTTGCGAAACCTTGGCCTGATCGGGGCGATTGAGCTTGATCCTATGCCTGGCAAACCGACGGCCCGGGCGTTTGACGCATTTCTCAAATGTTACGAGAAAGGTGTGATGATCCGGACAACCGGAGACATTATCGCACTGTCCCCGCCACTGATTGTCGAAAAGAGCCATATTGACCAGATATTTGACACGATTCGGGGCGTATTGAGGGAAGTTGCCTAAAATCTTCTGATCGAGCATTCGTTCCGGAAAGAACTTTATGTGAACTCAGTGCAAGTATTGAGCGGTGGCCCGACGGTCGCCGCTTTTTATTTATACGCCGACAGTTAAAAAATGAAATTGATAATGACTTGCATAGGCAGGATTTACGGTTTAAGACTCCTGTTAAAATTGATAATCGTTTGCATTGCTAACTAAGGATACATTATGCGCCTATCATTTTCATCTGTGCCGCTGGCAGTTGCGGCATTCGCGACAATTACTACAGCCACTCCTGCGCTGTCAGATGAGGTCAATTTATATTCCTCACGGCAGGAAAGTCTCATACGCCCCATCCTGGATGACTTCGAGAAAGATACCGGAACTAAGGTAAATGTCGTATTCGCAAAATCCGGCATGCTGGAGCGGTTGAAATCTGAGGGCGCGAACAGCCCGGCCGATGCGGTTCTGACGGTTGATATTAGCCGTATCGCCGCCCATAAGGAAGCGGGCGTCCTTCAGGCAATCGAGTCTGAAACTCTCGAAGAGAATATCCCAACGCATTTCCGGGATCCGGAAGGCGAATGGTTTGGCCTGTCAGCCCGCAGCCGTGTGATCTTCTACTCGAAAGAACGGGTTGAGCCGTCAGAGCTTTCGACCTATGAAGACCTTGCCGATCCGAAATGGAAGGGGCGCATCTGCGTACGCTCTTCAAGCAACGCTTATAATCAGTCCCTGCTGGCCTCGATTGTCGCGCATGACGGCGCGGAAGCCGCAGAAAAATGGGCACAAGGGATCAAGGACAACCTGGCACGTAAACCACAGGGCGGCGATCGTGATCAGATCAAAGCGGTTGCAGCCGGGGAATGTGATATCGCGATTGCGAACACCTATTATTACGGCGGTATGATGAATTCCGACGATCCGGAACAGTTGGAGGCTACGAAGAAAGTCGCATTGTTCTGGCCGAATCAGGATGGTCGCGGCGCGCATTTCAATATCTCTGGTGCTGGCGTTACCAAATCAGCGAAGAATAAGGACGCCGCGATCAAACTGATTGAATATCTATCCGACACCAAGGCCCAGGAATTCTATGCGTCCTCAAACTATGAATTCCCGGTCAAGCCAGGCGTTGAGCTGGATGAAACCGTTGCGAGCTGGGGTGAGTTCAAGGCGGACGAAATCGGCCTCGACAAGGTTGCAGATGCTCAGGCGGAAGCCGTCATGATTTTCGACCGTGTCGGATGGCGGTAGGCTTATTTACAAAGTAGTAAAAAGGGGCCTTCGGGCCCCTTTTTTTTACGCATCTTTTATTTTGAAAACGCTTGGCGAAGAGCGGCTACCCCTTCGTTCACGCAGTCCGTTGCCTTGTCAATGGCGCCGCCCAGATTGATAAAGCCATGGATCATCCCTTCGTAATGGGTATGTGTGGCTTGGCTGCCTTCCTCATTCATTCGTTTGGCGTAGGCGATTGCCTCATCCTGCAACGGATCAAAACCGGCGGTCTGGATAAGAGCAGGGGGGAGCCCCGCGAGACTGGAAGCCAGTAATGGGGAGGCGCGCCAGTCCTTTCTGTCTTCCTTGCTTTTCAGATAGTGACCCTGAAAGTAATCCATCAGAGGCCTAGTTAGGAAGTACCCTTCTGCGTATTTTATATGAGAAGGATGGGACATGTCCATCTGAGTTGCCGGATAAATAAGCCATTGAAATTTGGGTAAATAGGTTTTTTCATCACGGGCAATCAATGACACGACGGCAGACAGGTTTCCGCCGGCACTGTCCCCTCCAACGGCTATATTTTCAGCATCGCCGTTATATTCGCCAATATGCTCCGCCGTCCAGTTAAGGGCGGCAACGGAATCAAGAACGGCGGCAGGGAAGGGATGTTCCGGTCCCATACGATAATCAACGGAGACAACGACAAAAGGACCGGAATTTGCAATAAGGCGACAGAGGCTGTCATGGGTATTGCGGCTGCCGACCACCCAGCCACCGCCATGATAATAAACGAGAACAGGGAGAGTATCCATCATGCCAACTGGATGATAAATGCGGACGGGCACCTCTCCCAGCGGGCCGGGAATATCAAGGTCAATCGTTTTACCGATATCCACGTTCTTGTATGTGAGCGTAAGCGCGCGTTCCTCATAGGCCGCTTTGGCCTCGGCCGGCGACAATTCATCGAGAGAAGGAAGGCCTTTCTCTTCGGCAATATCAAGTACCCATTTTGCTTGTGGATCTAACGTCATTCCCTGTTTCCTTATTCGTTATTTCTTGAGGGCTTTCTCGACAAAATACAATCTGTCCTGACCCCAGAACAACTCGTCATCAATAATGTAGGTCGGGGCACCAAACACGCCACGTTCAATTGCCCGGGCAGTATTCTGTTCATAAAGTGTGGCAATTTCAGGTGCCTGACTGTCTTTCAGAAGTTTCTCACCATCAAATCCGGCACGATCAGCGACATCAATTACGGTGCTTTCGTCGGAGATATTACCTTCGTCGATCCAGACAAGACGCTGAAAAAGCCCTGTAAGCTCCATGGCGTCTCCGCCCGCCTGTACAACGGACGTGACCATCTGGGCGGCCATCTGGTCGGATGCCGGGAAGAACTTCGGGTGCGTATTAATAGGAATGCCCAGTTCCTCGCGCCAGCGGGCAATTTCCATCAAACGGTATGCCTGTCGCTGCGGGCTGCGCTTTCCAAGGGGCAGTCCGCCTGTTGCAGCAAAAATCTTGCCGTAGTTTACGGGTATGACGTTGATTTTGGCGTTATTCTCAGCGACCATTTTCACAAAGCGGTCATGCCCGAGAAAGGCCCATGGGGAAACGAGGGTTAAATAGTAGTCGATTGTTTTTGTCACAAGGCAATCCCGTTTTTATTGTTTTCGATTGCCTTAAGTTTAAGGGTCAATGAAGGCGCTTGGGAAGTAGTTTTTCCATCAAATCTTCCAAAGATATCTCACTATCAAGACCATATGTCTCGGCAACCCGGCCGATCAGGCGCTGTCGGAAATTGTCAAGATCGGCGCGCGGATGATAATGGGCTGCCTTTCGATGTTCTTCCATGGCGGTCCGGAAGGCCGTGTAAAGATAGGGAGGCAGTTCAGCCCGATCATACAGACGCTGAAATCCGAGATATCCGCGACCGGAGGTGAGCGAGACAACCCGCTTCTTCGAGATGCCGGACGCATGACCGAGCGCTGCCGCAAAAAAGGAGTGGTTCCCTGCTATCAGCACGCGCAGCATCAATGTCGCTGTCAGGCGGCCTTCGCGATCAAGCGCGATGCATTTCTTTTTTTGCTCATGGTCTGTCATGCGCCTTTCCAGCGTTTTCGAGAGAGCCTTCTCCCGCGCGTTCATGATCTTGCGCACAGAAGTGGATTCCGAAACCGGGTTCCGGTCCATGAGTATCTGTTTGTATTCCATAGAAATTACATCAAACATCCGGGTGACGAAACCTGCCGGCAGAAAGGGGCGCTGGACCAGCAGTTTTTGTATCGGATCAATGTCCCCAAAACGGCCAAGGATATTATCGTAAGCCGTTTCGCCGATAATCGCCGTTTCATTTTTTAGGCAGACCTTGATCGCAGAATAGCATCCATCCTCCGCGATCCAGCCGGTTGATTTGACACCGAGATGTGGGCGTCCGGCAATGGCTGTTTGCTTGTTGTTGCTGGCTGTTTGCAGAATCTCCCATAAGTCCTCATCTGTCAGAACAGGGGAATATGTGGCGACGGGAAGCGAGATTTCTTCCACATCCAGGGCCAGCTTCATAGCAGACTCATGAGACAGAAACTCACAAGATTTCACTGCTTCAGAAATTGTCTGGCGGACTGCCTTATCTATGTCGTTGACAAAATAGTCGATTAACGCTGATGTCAGCTCTAGGTCTTCGCCCGCAAGCTTTTCCGCCGCAAACTCCATCGCGGCCGTACGGGCAGCATTGACCCGTTTCGGCGTTGGCATCTTTGCAAACATCGCGGCGATACGATCGCCATAAATGGAAGAATCAGCCAGCATCGTTTTCATTGCCTGAAACCAAAAATATAATTTTAGGATATTCAGGTTAACAGGTAGTTACCGACGGTTTATTGGTGCAGGTTATTCTATGCCCCGGATTTCACGAAACTGGCGTACCGCGAATGAGTCGGTCATGCCCGATACGAAATCGGTAATGCCGAGAAGCCAGTCATATCGGCTACGCTTCTGCTTATCCCCATCCGGAAAGAGTGTCATCAGGACACTGGAGCGGGGGTTCATTGGTGTGCCGTCTGCCTGATAGTTTTCCCAATCCAAGTTGGCTTCGTAAAATGCATCAAGAAGGGTGTTCAGGATTTCCGCGCCGCTCAGTTCAGCCTGAATCCGTTCCGGATGGCGGTATATTTCACGTTGGCAGAGGGCATATATCTCGTCGAAGATCTTCGCCCTGCGGGAGTGATGCAAGAGATCGCCCTTAAAGTTTCCGGCGAGAATTTCGCTTTCGCAGTCCTTGAAGATATCGGAAACTTCCCCGATCAGCCTGCCGATACATTTTGCCCTGAGATAGGAAATTCTCTCTGTCGGATCCTCGACCTCGGCATAGCGTTTGGGCGGACTGCCAAGTATACGCATCATCAAATCTTCCGTTTCCGCGTAGTTAAGCCGACCAAGCTTATATCCATCCTCAATATCGACAACGCTGTAGCAGATGTCATCAGCAGCCTCGACCAGATAGGTGAGGGGATGGCGACTCCAGTAGTCATCTGTCCCCCGTTGTAGGAGTTCCAGTTCGCGTGCGATTTCACGGAAGGCATCTAGTTCGGACTGCATTACGCCAAATTTCTTGCCGCCGCTGTCCCCCGCGGCGGGTTCTTCTACAATGGACGTTCGCGGATATTTCATGAAGGTTCCAAGGGTGGCATAAGTCAGCCGAAGCCCCCCTGAATTCCGCCAGTTCTGGAGTTTTGTCAAAACACGGAAGCCCTGTGCATTGCCTTCGAACATTTCAAAATCGCAAATCTGCGCATGGTTCAATCCATCGACACGGCCCGTGGCATTGGCGCCATTTTTGAACCAGTAGCGGATTATTTCCTCACCGAAATGACCAAAGGGCGGGTTGCCGATATCATGGGCAAGGCACGCCGCGGATACGATATGGCCGAAGTCGGCCGGGCTGTAATCGCTGTCCTTCAAGTGACGGTCTATAATAACCTGCCCAGCGTTGGCACCGAGCGAACGGCCCACGGATGCAACCTCCATGGAATGGGTCAGGCGGGTGCGCACATAATCACTCTCCGCCAGGGTATGAACCTGGGTCTTGTCCTGCAGGCGCCGAAAGGCCGAGGAGAAGACAATTCGGTCCTGATCCTTGTGAAACGGACTGCGCGAGGCCAGCACGGGATCATTGTGATCCTGTCCGTATCGCTTGGTCGAGAGGAGTTTATTCCAGTTCATCATGCGGTTAAGCTACTTCACAACTGTTTACCATAAAATGAATATTTGTCTGGAAAGCAGGAAATTCAATTACTTGTCAATCCGTCTGCCGGTATTTTCAGCTTTGGCCCCATCCCGGATAGGTGACAATCAGCTCACTCAAGAGGGTGCGGTTATTCTTGTCCATGGACTGGATGGCGAGGGAGAGGCTTCCAAGGCCTTCCCCAAAGAGTTCATCCGCAATATGTCCTTCCCACAGCGCGACAAGGATCATGAGCATGCGCCGTTGGGCATGGGATAGCTTCAATCCGCCGCTGTCTGCTTGATCCTCGCGGATCACATCAATAGCGGGATTCAGATCATAATGGCCTTGCGCATCTTGGATATCACCGGTTTCAGCAGTGAAATACCATTCAAGCTGGTTATAGCGGATGGCGTCTTTTAAATTCTCTAAAAATGCGGTTTCGTTCAATGGATACTCTTACAATAAACCTCAAAGGGTGGCGCAAAACTAATATGAATATGGATAGACTTGCAAACGGAGAAAACATCTTTACATTAAAAACTGATATTCCTTCTACAATAGAAGGAGTGTTCTCAGGGCAGGGTGAAAGTCCCTACCGGCGGTAAAGAACAGGCTTTGTTCAAGCCCGCGAGCGCCCGCTTCGGCGGGGTCAGCAGATTCGGTGTAAATCCGAAGCCGACGGTCATAGTCCGGATGGAAGAGAACAGGAAGAAA
>PAKP01000055.1 GCA_002706985.1 Sneathiella sp.
AATCGCCGCCGTCAGCGTCGTCTTACCATGGTCAACATGACCAATCGTCCCAATATTCACATGCGGCTTACTACGATCAAATTTCTCTTTGGCCATTTTCCGTCGTCCCGAAGCAATAAATTACACAGCCCGAAAACACCGAAAAACCATTTTTCGGCATTCACAATTTCATGGCCTATTTATAACGCGCTGACCAGCGCATGGAGCGGGTGAAGGGAATCGAACCCTCGTATTCAGCTTGGAAGGCTGCTGCTCTACCATTGAGCTACACCCGCCTTGTCACGTATCAGTCGATGTCAGCTCCGTGACATCTCATATATATCAGCATGCAGATGGTGGAGGGAGTTGGATTTGAACCAACGTAGGCATAGCCAACGGATTTACAGTCCGTCCCTTTTAACCACTCAGGCACCCCTCCGCACATGCATCAGGCCCCCGGCGCGTGCCGAAGGTGACCGGCACTATCGAAAATTCCCAAATAAAGTCAACCGAAAAAGAGCAAATCTGACCGATTTGTTCAATTTTTTTCGGCTGCATTGGAAATGGCGACTTGTTGCAAGATACGAAGCGCAATATAAGCAACGCCATGTCAAGAAGCAAGCCAGCAAACCAGCGGAGCGGCAAACCGCAGAAGTATCCGGCAAGTTCCGGTCGCAAGAACCCGCGCTCCAACCGCCAGGGGAAACCCGCAAGTTCACAGGACAACTGGCTTTACGGCGATCATGCCGTCATGGCGGCGCTTGCAAATCCGGCGCGCAAGCTTCGCCGGCTTGTCATCACAAAGGCCAAGCTCGAGGCGCTGGATATCGACACGCGGGGCGGGATTGAAGAGAGGATCGCTCCGGAAGTCATCGACAAGGATGTGATCAGCGCCTTGCTTCCCGAAAATGCCATTCATCAGGGGATTGCCCTCCTGACCGCTCCCTTGCCCGAACTATCGCTTGCGGATCTGCCGAAGGCCGATGTCTCCGAGTCGATTGTCGTTGCAGTTCTCGATCAGGTGACAGACCCCCAGAACGTCGGGGCTATCTTGCGATCCGCCGCCGCCTTTGATGTCAGCGCCCTGATCGTGCCCGACCGTCACTCTCCGCCGGTGGCAGGCGTTTTGGCGAAGGCAGCCTCCGGCGCCCTCGAGATAGTGCCAATTATCCGTGTCGGGAATTTATCCCGCGCGCTGGATCAGTTGGCGGAGGACGGGTTTTGGCGAATCGGCCTGGACGGTCACGCAACACAGGAGCTTGAGGATGCCGCAAAGAGCTTTCAGAAGATCGCCATCGTCCTTGGCGCGGAAGGAAAGGGCCTGCGCCCGCTAACAGCCCAGAAATGCGATCTTCTTGCAAAATTGCCGATCAGCTCCCGCATCGAGAGCCTCAACGTTTCAAATGCCGCCGCGATCACTTTTTACGAACTGGCACGACGCACGCCAAACGCCTGATCATCCATCAGAATCCGCCTGACACCCTCCGCCGGAAAAAAACTTATTTTTTTACTTGTCGAAGCCCGGTAAGCTGACTATTTTGCGCGGCATCATAGGCCGCTATAGCTCAGCTGGTAGAGCAGTTGATTTGTAATCATCAGGTCCCGGGTTCGACTCCTGGTGGCGGCACCACATAAGCCCTTGGAAACACACTGTTTTCGAGGGCTTATCTGTTTCTATTCAAGTGATCAAGGATCGCTCAAGTCGCGCATATGTCGCAGGACAATCAGCATAGTTGATGCAAGCCGCGCCGGTTTTCAATCGAGCCTGACTATGTCATCCGTATTATGCACCGAACAAGGTGCAGAATGGTTTTGCTTGATGCAAGAAACCCCGCTGAAACATATCAAGCAGTTTCACGCTGATTATGCAAGCCGAAGCCTTGACAGCAACGTTATCCCTCGTGTTTATGAAGTGGAAGCCCGAGTTAGGAAATGTTCGAGTTGGGGACCCGATAGGCTCGCTGAATGCCGCGAATGCCAAGGTCCAGCCCGTATTTGAATATCCATGTTTTGCTCTGGAGAAATGATGTTAAATTTAACGAGAAAAATATGCCACCTGCTCCCTGTTTTGGGGCTTATCGCCTTCTGTCAAAGTGCCACAGCGCAGGAGGCAAAACAGGAACTGATGCTGGAATTGAACAATGCACAGCAGGTGGAAAGCGGATGTCGGGTAAGCTTTCTGTTTCACAACACCCTTGCCGGAACCATATCGGATGTCGCCATGGAAGTGGCCATTATGGATAAAGCCCAGATGACGCAGGATTTCCTGCTTATCAGCACAGGGCGTCTGACACAGGGGAAACGGCGGATATTGCAGTATGATCTTCCCGACATTGCCTGCGCAGATATCGGCACCATTCTGATCAATGACGTGTCCGACTGCCAGATAAACGAAATGACAGCGGCGCAATGTCTGGATGCCATTCGTCCGTCCAGTCGCATTGACATTAAACTTGGCCTATAATCGACTGTCATAACGAAGATGGACCATCCCATGTTTGACCAGATTCTCTCATTGCTTGAAAAAGGTGGACCGGTCGTCGCCATCCTGCTGGTGCTGTCGGTTATTTCCCTTGCGGCGGCCTTTTTCAAGGGATGGTCTTTTCTCCGTCTTGGTATCGGGCGGCACGAGGTCGCCCAACGGGCGCTTAAACTCTGGCAAGGCAGGCAGGAAGCGGAGGCCATCGGTCTGCTATCGACGCAGCGCGGCCCGCTCGCCAAAGCGCTTATTCATGCCATGCGCGGCATGCTCTATCACCCGGACAAGGGCGACTTGATCCGGGAGGATATCGATCGCGTTGCCTCCCGCGAAGTCGCACGGGCGCGCTTCGGCATTCGCATCATGGAAACCGTGGGACAGGTGGCGCCCCTCCTTGGCCTCTTCGGGACTGTTCTCGGGATGATCGACGCCTTTCAGGCGTTGCAAAGCGCGGGCGCAACGGTGGACCCGGCGGTTCTTGCGGGCGGTATCTGGGTCGCGCTTTTAACGACCGCCGTGGGACTTGCAATTGCCATCCCCTCTTCCCTGCTGGCGACCTGGTTCGATTCCATGGTTGATCGGGAAGTATTGGCGATTGAGGATATGGCAACCTCCGTCCTCACAGGGGAAATTACCTCCGGCGCGGAAAAGCCTGCTCTGTGGAACGCGAAAGCGACAACAACGGGGTAAGGGAAAGCAATGCGACTTCATGTGACGCCCTGCAGGAAAAGCATTATCGGGCTTACGTCGCTTATCGACGTGATTTTCCTACTGTTGCTCTTCTTCATGCTGACGTCGACCTTCCTTCGCTACACGGGATTTGACTTGTCCGTCGCCGCGGCAAGCGGCGATGCACCGGCATCTGAGACCATTCTGCTTGTCCATTTGAATGCGGACGGCACCTTATCATTGAACGGAGAGCCGGTTGCCGGGCCGGATTTGACCATAGAGATCACGGAATTTCATGCCCGGGGTATAGAGCACGCTGTCCTTCGACCAAGGGGAGAGGTTCCTGTGCAGCTTCTGGTCGATACACTTGAAATGCTCCAATCAACGGAGCTTACTTCCGTCTCTCTCGCGCGATAGATCATGAAACTCACGCCCCGCAAAAGGATTTTCAGCAATACCGAGAATACCATTCCGCTGATCAATGTCGTCTTTCTCATGCTGATCTTTTTTCTGATCGCAGGAACTATCGCGACACCGATTTCAAAGGAACTGGCGCCAGCGGAAACAAGCGATATGCCCGCCGTTCCGGCAAAATCGGATGTTATACAGATTTTAAAAATGGGTGAGATCAATTACCTTGGTAAGCAGATGTCCGTGGAAGAGGTCCTGGAAATGTTCCCGGCAACGGAGAATTCGGAACCCGTCAAGATCATTGCGGATAAATCCCTGAATGCCGCACAGCTGATAGAGTTTCTGGAAAGTCTTCGTGCGGCCGGGCATCAGAATATCCGGCTGATTACCGTCAGAGGATCCTCCTCATGAGGATCGGGTCACAAGTTGTGCTATTCCTCCTTCTGTCCCTCGTCATCCATATCGCACTGGCGGCGGTCTGGGCGCCGAAGGAGCCCGACATGCAGTTGGAACGATCAGCCGGCGGTGTGGCGCTGCAGATAGGCAGCCTGATTGACTCCAGTCCGGCAACTGCCTCCCCCGTTGAACCCCGGTCTCACGCGGCTGTCGCGACGGACAAAAGGTTGACGCCAGTGCGGATGGGCCAGCAATCCCTAACACCTGAAATCGCACCGAAGGTGACTGCCAAAAATGCCATTGTCCCCAAGCAGGTTCAAAAGCGCCCACCAGTGCCGCCTGTGGAAAAGAAGGAAGTCAGGAAAGCGATAGAAGGAAAGCCGGTTGAGCCTGTAAAAGCAGCCCCTCAATCCGTTGAGAAGGTGCCTCAGCCAGCGCAGGAACCTCTTAAAAAAGCCACCAAAGCTGAAGAAATTTCACCCACGACTAGCGAGGCGGAGCTAAGTCGCGGAGGCACTGTGGCCTCAAATCAAGGACAGAAGAATATGATTACCGGCAGCGGTGGTCAGAAGATCACCGAAGGCGGAGATGCCGGCACCAGCAATTACCGTGGCAAGGTTCGTGACCGATTGCTGCAAAATAAATTTTATCCCAAGCTTGCGAAAAGGTTCCAAATGGAAGGGGTTGTCACCTTCACATTCACCATTCGGCGGGACGGTCAGATTACCGGCCTTCGTATTGTGAACTCCTCCGGCCATCCCGTGCTGGACAAGGCCGCCCTTCGCATGGTGGAACGTTCTGTGCCATTTGACTCATTCCCGGCAGATATCGCATCCGACTCACTGGAGTTCAATTTCCCGGCGTCCTATACGATTGAATGACGCCAACACGGTGACATTTCGCTATTTGATTGTCTGCTCCCGACCGCGGACAATTTCCCGCCAGCCCAGCAACAGGGCGCCGGAGAGGATGACTATGGCCCCCACAACGCTGACCCATCCCGGAATCGCCCCGAATATCCAGAAATCGTATATCGTCGCAAAGATCAGGGTGGAATAGGAAAAGGGCAGGGCAAAGCTGGCATCACCGCTTCGCATGGACTGGATAAAAAGGGACTGCGCCGAAATCATGACAAGACCGATCGAGATCAGCGCCGCCCATTGCAGGGCCGTCGGGGCCGCCCAGAATAAGCTGGCGGCTGTGCAGGCGATGACGGCACCGATCCCGTTATTGATCAAGAGTATCTGAAGTGGTGGTTCGCGGCCCGTCAGCTTCTTGATCAGGATAACTTCCACACCCATGCAAAAAGCCGCCAGTAGCGCAATGAAAGCCGCGGGATCAAAAGCCGTCGTGCCCGGTCGCAGCAAGATCAGCGCCCCGATGAAAGCGATGAAGACGGCGCTCCATCGGATCGGCCCGACCTTCTCGCCAAGCAGGGGAATGGCCAGCAACATGCCGAAAACCGGGTTCAGAAAGCTGATGGCCGTCGCGTCGGATATCGGGATCTGCACAACGGCCGCAAACATAAGGCTTACCCCTGCCCAACCGAAAAACGACCGGCCAAAATGAAGACTGATCGCTGGCGCCTCAATCTTCGGTCGCAGAAACGCCGATGCGCAGAGGAGTCCCGTAAAGCCGAAAATGAACCGTCCGGCACTGACCTGAAGTGGGTGCAGAGGCTCCCCCAGCAGGCCGGTTCCGAGAGCCTTTGCGAGGATCGTTGTTGCCGCAATCAGGGAGCAGGCGCCAAGCATCATCAGCGCCGAGCGCAGCGGGTTCAGGGGCCCAACGCTAAACATGGCCGGTGGCGGAGTCTCCTACCCGCCATTCATCTCCGAGCAGCTCCGGATCGTCATAGGCATATAGATCTTCCAGATGCGCATCAGCGCCTTCCGTGAAGAACTGGATAGACAGCGCATTAACAAGACGATCCGCACCAATATTGACGCCCGGTATATCACTGCTGACGGCCGCATGGCTGAGCGTTGTTGCCGCATTGAACAGATGTATTTGACCAAGAAGATGCGACGCCGTTCCTGCTTCTTTTTCAAGAAACTCGAAGCCCGGCCCAAGATAGGGAAATCGACCCAACTCGTCGCTGGGGCAGTCCGCCGGCGGGGTAAAGCAATCCTGCCAGAGCAATATCTGATCCGCAAAATCAGCGAGTTCCGGTTGCTGTTTTATATCGATCGCATACCCAGTCCCAAGAATGACGAAATCTCCGGTTAACGCCCCTTTATCTGTCTCAAGCGTGACACGTTGAGCCTCAACTTTGACATTCCTGATACCGGAGCCCGTATGAATATGAAAATTCGGATACTCCTTTAAGCGCAGCATGGATCGCCTCGGGGCTGCAACGCGCTCACTCAGCCCATGATGAAGGAACCGCCAGCGCATCTCGTCTTCCAGAAAATAGTACCCACGCAAAAACCCGGCATAGGCGATGCTCTTGAATTTATTCAGCCGCGGGATGGTTTCTGACCGCATCAGAAGATGCACCTCGCGCGCGCCGTGCTCGAGAGCGACCGCTGCATTATCAACTGCCGATGCCGCCCCTCCCACCACCAAAACATTCTTTCCTTTCAAAGCGGCGAAATCGATCATTTCCTCTGTATGCGCGTACAATTCCTTCGGCACATCCTTGAAAACATCCGGCACTCGAACGCCACCAAACGCCGCCCGCCCCGTCGCCAGAACCAACCGTCTGGTAAGAACTTCGAACTCCCCTTCGGGCCCCGCAATCCTGAGCCGCAGAATTCCGCTCTCCGGCGTTATCTTCTTGAGGGTATTGTTATTTTCAATTGGGATATTCAGTACATGGCGATACCACCGCAGATACTCCATCCATGTCTCACGCGGGATATGATCCAACGCCTCCCATGTCTCATCGTCCACTTGCGTGCGATACCATGACTGAAATGTGAGCGACGGGAGCCCCATATGCGGGCCGGGCAAGCGTTTTGGGGATCGCAATGTCCTCATCCGCGCTGTTGTCACCCATGGCCCCTCACACCCTTCGTCACCGGCATCGAAAATGCGGAAATTCGAAATTCCCTCCCGTGTGAGACCAAACGCAACGGCCATGCCGCACATCCCACCGCCAATGACAGCCACATCAAGAACTGTTTCTCCCTTTGGACCCGTCACAGGTTTGACCCAGTTTTCCGTCGGATAGTTCAGATATTTCAACTCTCGCCGGATCTGCCTCTCCAGCGCCACAAGACCGCTCTTTTCCTGTTTCATCACAACTGCTTTATTATTTTTATACGAAGGCCCAGCATAAGGCCGTTTTCCGTAAAATCATCTTAAAACATGCAAAGGGCGCAACTTGACACCGGCACCCGATATTGAAATAAGACTTACCAACAGGACGCCGCTTGCTTAAGATGTCGTCAACGCGGAAAAACAAGGGGATATCGTTGAAAGCAGTAATCTTGGCCGGAGGGCTCGGCACCCGCATTTCGGAAGAATCCCACCTAAAGCCGAAGCCAATGATCGAAATCGGCGAGTACCCGATCCTGTGGCATATCATGAAGATTTATTCCCACCATGGCATTCGCGATTTTATCATTTGTCTTGGATATCGCAGCTATGTGATCAAGGAGTATTTCGCCAATTACTTCCTGCACCGATCCGACGTTACCTTCGATCTGGAGAGCAACGAGATAACCTATCACAAGGCAAAAGCGGAGCCCTGGCGCGTTACCCTGGTCGAAACCGGGGAGGCCACGATGACCGGTGGGCGATTAAAACGGGTCGCGGGCTATCTTGACCCCGATGAAAGCTTTTGCATGACCTATGGGGATGGCGTCGCCGATGTGGATATTACAAAGCTCATTGCCTACCATAAATCCGAAGGACGCGAAGCCACTCTGACGGCCGTAGCGCCTCCCGGCCGATTTGGGGCAACCATCATTAAAGATGGCGCCGTAAAAGAATTTGTCGAAAAACCGGCAGGCGACAACGGCCTGATCAACGGTGGCTTTTTTGTACTTGAACCTTCTGTCCTCTCTCGCATTGCAAGCGATGATATTCCGTGGGAGCGTGAACCCCTGACCGGGCTGGCGGCGGATGGACAGCTTTCCGCCTATCGTCATAGTGGTTTCTGGCAACCAATGGATACCTTGCGGGAGAAGAACCAGTTGGAACAGCTCTGGGCGAGTGGCAAAGCGCCCTGGCGGGTATGGGATTGAAATCAGGGACCGGATGATGACCCACGTCGCTGTTCAGCCGGAATTCTGGAAAGACCGACGGGTCTTGCTGACGGGCCACACGGGCTTCAAAGGCGCCTGGGCCGCCTTATGGCTCGGCAAGATGGGAGCCAAGGTAACTGGCCTGTCCCTGCCGCCCGAGAGTGAGTTCTCTCTCTATAGAAGCCTGGCGGAAAGGCTGCAGATTGACTCCCGTTTCGCGGATATACGGGATCCAGAGGCTATGGAAACGGTGGTTCGCCAAAGCAACCCCGAAATTATCCTCCATATGGCTGCGCAGGCCCTCGTTCGCCGCTCCTACAGAGAGCCGAGGCTGACGTTCGAGACGAATATAACGGGCACGATCAACCTGCTTGAAGCCATGCGCGAACTACCGGATCTCAAGGCGGCCCTGATCATAACGAGTGATAAGGTTTATCGGAATATTGAAGACGGACGCGCCTTTCGGGAGACCGATCCGCTAGGCGGTGATGACCCCTACTCTGCCTCAAAGGCGGCCTGCGAGATAGCCACGGCATCCTACGCAAAGAGTCTTTTCCCGGACGATACTCCACGCATTGCCACGGCCCGCGCAGGGAATGTGATCGGCGGCGGAGACTTCTCTGAAGATCGTCTTATCCCGGATATCTGGCGCGCAGCAAGGAACGGCAAAAGCGTGACACTTCGCTTTCCGGGTGCCACGCGCCCGTGGCAGCATGTCCTGGAATCCATTTCAGGCTATCTCGTCTATTTGCAGGCGCTGGCGGGCGATGGCGGTACGGAGCTGCCGAAAGCTCTCAACTTCGGGCCGCAGGACGGAGAGACCATCACAGTGGGCGAAATTGCCCGTGACGTTCAGAAGGCGTTCGGTATTGAGAGAGACTGGTCACTCACCGACGAAGCGCCGCCACCTGAAAAAATGCAGCTCGCTCTCGATGCGTCCCTCGCACATAAGACACTCGGCTGGCAAGCAAGATGGCGCCCGTCAGAGACATTGTCAAAAACCGTGGACTGGTACAAAGCCTATCGCTCTAATGCCGATATCTACGCCTTCACCCTGTCGCAAATTGAAGAATATGAGGCCCATAAATGACGAGCTCTCTCACCTGCCGCTTCTGTCATCATAACCTGACCCGGACATTTGTCGATTTGGGCATGACGCCGCTGGCGAACAGCTATCTTCATGAGGAGCGGGATATTCCCGCAGAGAAGTCATATCCGCTTCATGCCCGAGTTTGCACCCACTGCTTCCTTGTTCAGGTCGAGGATGTGGTTCCGGCGGAGGATATTTTTTCTGACTATGCCTATTTTTCCTCCTATTCAAGCAGCTGGGTTGCACATGCCCATGCCTATGCGCAGAAGCTTATCGACCAGCTTGATCTTAATGAGTGCTCGCTCGTTGTCGAGATTGCCAGTAATGACGGCTATCTTTTGAAACATTTTGTGGACAGGAAAGTGCCGGTTCTCGGGATCGAGCCCGCGGCCAATGTCGCCAAGGCCGCAGAGGAGGTAGGTGCGCGAACAGAAGTTGCCTTCTTCGGTGTAGAGACAGCGGCAAGACTTGTCAACGATGGCCATCAAGCGGATCTGATGGCGGCCAACAATGTAATGGCCCATGTTCCGGATATCAACGACTTTGTTGGCGGTGTACCGATCCTGCTCGCCCGCGACGGCGTTTTTACGATTGAATTTCCGCATCTTCTGAACCTGATCGAGAAGGTGCAGTTCGATACCATTTATCATGAGCATTATTCTTACCTCTCACTGTTGACGGTCGAGAAAATCCTTGCCGCCCACAGATTGAAGGTTTTCGATGTCGAGGAACTGTCGACCCATGGCGGATCCTTGCGGGTTTATGCCTGCCATCAGGATGCCAGTGACTATGAAGAAACTCCCCGGTTGAATGCCCTTAGAGAAAAGGAAGAAGCCGCCGGTCTGAACAGTCTCGCCGCCTATGAGAATTTCACGCCAAGGGTTGAGAAAATCCGCGATGACCTGATTGCCTTTTTGACCCGGGCAAAGGCAGAGGATAAGAAAGTCGCCGCCTATGGCGCGGCGGCGAAGGGGAATACGCTTCTGAATTATTGCACCGTCAACACTGAGCTGATTGATTTCGTTGTCGACCGTAACCCTGAAAAACAAGGAACCTTGCTGCCGGGCAGCCATATCCCGGTCTTCGCACCGGATAAAATATGGGACGCAAAACCCGATTATGTCCTGATCCTGCCCTGGAATCTCGCCGATGAAATAACGTCCGATATGGCGGCAATTAAAGATTGGGGTGGGCAATTCGTCATTCCCATTCCTGAGCTTAAGGTATTCTCATGATTTTCACGAAAACGGAAATTCAAGGAGCTTATCTGATCGAGCCCAATTTTATTGAGGATGAACGCGGATATTTCGCCCGCAGCTACTGCCAGCAGGAGTTTGCGGATCACGGAATTGATTTTCTTCCCGTACAAAGCAATATCTCCTATAACAAAGCCAACCATACATTACGCGGAATGCATTTTCATGCCGCGCCGTTTGAAGAGACAAAGCTGGTGAGTTGTAGCGCCGGGGCCATCTATGATGTTGCTGTGGATATCAGGCCAGACTCCCCTACCTTCAAAAAATGGATTGGCGTCAATCTCAGCCGCCAAAATGGATGTGAGCTTTTCATTCCGGCCGGCTGCGCCCATGGATTCCTCACCCTTGAGGCGGACAGTGAAGTATCCTACCAGATGTATCCAGCCTATACGCCGGGACATGACAGGGGTTTCCACTGGAATGATCCGGACATTGCCATTGAATGGCCTGCCAAACCACAGGTGATTTCCGCTCGCGATGACGCGCTGGAACCGCTCGCCGAGGCGCTGGCATGAAACTTTGTCTCCTCACCGGCGCCACAGGTTTCATCGGACAGCATGTCACCCGAACCCTGCTTGACGAAGGCTGGCGTGTCATCACCGTTTCGCGCAAAACGCATAACGACTTATCACCTCATGAAAATCAGGAGCATATTGCGCTCGACCTGTATGATCCGGAAACTGTCGAAACCTTACTGAAATCGAGGCAACCCAGCCACCTGATCCATCTCGCATGGGAGGCAACGCCGGGCAAATTCTGGCATTCCCGCGAGAATTTTCAATGGGTTTCCTCAAGCGCAATGTTATTGGATGCCTTTGTGAGGCATGGGGGCGAAAAAGCCGTTCTCGCGGGTAGCTGCGCCGAGTATAAGTGGGAGAACAGCCTGCTGGACGAAGAAACGTCGCCACTGAACGCAACAACCTATTACTCCGCGTCCAAACTTGCCTTCAAGGGACTTGCCGAGGTAATTGCAAAGGATATCTCCGTTGTTTGGGCACGGATTTTCTTTCCCTATGGACCGGATGAAGACGAGAGCAAGCTCATCTCATACATCTTCCGCGAGATTTCGCAAGGTCAAATGCCGCAGATACAGACGCCGACCCGCGCTGTCGATATGATCCATGTCTCCGATGTGGCAAGAGCATTTGAACAGCTCGCTGCCTTGGAGGCGACAGGCACCTTCAATATCTGCTCCGGCACTGCCTACCTGCCGCATGAGATCGCACTGGAATGTGCAAAGCTGCTTGAGAAGCCATCGCTGGCCGTCGCTATTCAGGAAATACTCGATGGTTGCGAAATCGAGAGCAGTCTAAAGGGAAACAATGAGCGGCTAGGCTCCTTATGGACCTCGAAGGCACCTTTGACCCTCTCCAAAGGTCTTGAAACCTATCTCAAAAAATAGGCGGTCTCAGCTATCTGAAGATGCCGCGATAGTCTGTCTGGTTTTGACGAAAAGCGGATCTTCCTGATACTTCGGATAATGATCCAAAAGCCGCGACAATGAGTCTTTAGCGGCATCCGAGAGTAATTTGCCGCGCCCTGTCTCCCCGACATTAAACCTTGTTTTGGTTTTCTGCACCTGATCAAGCGCGGCTACCGCGTCACCTTCCGATATCTTGACGGACGCCCGCGCGAGAATTGCACGCATTACACGCGCCGGATCGCCAGTGTAATCATCAAAATCATAAATGGGAATGTCGCCCGCCGCCTTCCATCCTGCATAGAAATTAAGATACCAGGGAATCGCCAGACTTACGATGGCATCTTCGAATTCGCTATTTGACATGGCGAGATGAGATTCATCAAAAAACGCCGTCGGCCCCTCCCCCGGTTCCTTCTGGAAGTGATCCCGGATGCTGATAGCACAGTCCGCCAGATTGCGCACGAGAACAACCGGCGTCAGGTTGTATTGACCGATCAGCCCTTGCGTCCAGCCGCTGTTGCGCAAATGGTGCTGTGAAACATAGGCGTTGTGGTTATAGCGAGACAGCCGGATTGCACATAATTCCTGCTCCCGCGCCCCCCAGTCCGGCGTCAGTCGGCAGCGGCGAAAACCCGGCAGTTCGGAGATAGCACTCGCCAAAAATGTTGAGGCGGATTTCGGCATACAGGCAATTAGGATATGAGGTTTGTTGCGCGATAAAACCCGGCCGATGAGCCCATCAGCAGCAAGGTAAGTCGCATTCAAAAGACGGTTGTTCTTTTTCATGAGATCATCCCCTCACTCCCGGTCATTTTTCGGGCCCGCCCAGCGCTTTTACATTGGATCGCATTTCAACGGATTTGATCAGTTGAACTATGAATGCCAGAAGCCTGTTCGTGGGCGGAAAGTAAGGCTTTCCGGTCACTGATTGAATCCAGCGGACAACGGTCGCAACATTCTCCCTGTCTTTCGGGCTAATGAGTGATTGCCGTTTTTTCTTGAACGTCGTGGGATTGGCGATCATGTCCACGTCATCCTCTGTTCCGGGTGGATCGGAAAGTTCTTGCCGCACATAGCCGGGATCAGATTGCGCGAAGAAATCCTCAAGAACCGGCCAGCATCTGTTCTTTTTGATAAATTTACGCATATCACCCACAATCACATCCCGCCAGGCGGAGTGATCAATCTCATACCGGCCGTCCAGATGATCACGGTTGATACGCATCAGATTGGCGTAGACATACGCCGGAATTGAACGAATTCTGAGGTCAATTTCAGGCGTTACTTTATCTGTCTGAGCCAATTCTGCGAAGCTGTCGGCAATTTTCTCCTGACTTTTGGTGACCTTGATCGGCGCATTCATGGCCGTTCCGTTACTTTTCTGTCCGGCACCGGCAATTGTCACGGGGTTGCGGACCCAGAGCAGGCTCGACGCGGCTGTCAGGTTTGACAGTGCCGTGTTCACATCCGGAATCTGCCCTTGAAAATATTCGCCGCCCCTCGACTTGATTTTGTCTATCACGGCGCGCGAAACGCAGCCGTGATATATGTTCGCGCCGTCACGATAACTCGTAATTCGGGCGCGATAAAAATCCGCGAGGAGTTGTTTCGGATCCAGCTTGTAAACGGGTCCGCAAAAATCACGATATCGAAATTTGAGCAGACCCTCTGTCGGTTCCGGTTCACTATGGGGCCAGATATAGGTGATATGCCGCCATGTGATAATATCGGGGGAAAATTTGCCGATAAGATACCGCAATGTCGCTATCCCGTTCGGCACCACACCATCGTCATCGCCGATGAAGATGACATAGTCTCCTGTTGCATGGGACAATGCGAATTCAAAATTCTGCCGCATGCTGAGGTCGACACCCGGATTGACATATATCAGCCTTTGATCCGTAAATTCCGCGACGACTGCGCGGGTTTCATCAAGGCTGTTATTGTCGCTGACAACAACTTCAATATCCGGATCATCTGAAGCAAGGCAGGTTTCCAGACAATATTTCAGAAATTCCGCGCGATTTCTTGTCGGGACAACAATGCTGATTTTCATGGGACTTCCCCAATTATCCGAGATATATGCCCTAGACCCTTTTCAGGAAGCCGTCCGGTGTGACAGAGAACATCAGCTTGTCCTCCAGCATCTGGTCATTTTCAAAGTGCAACGAACCACCATCAGCGGCAAGAACTGTGCCGCCCTCCAGTTTTTTGAGATACTCGAAAACCGCACTTTTCGGGCTGTTTCCGGGATGCCAGGGGCGATCGGGATAGAAATCCTCCGCCATGTCTTCAACGATCGTATCGAATACCAGACAATAGCTTCCCTTGCTGGTCAGCGGGGCATATGCCTCCAATTCCGCGAGGACATGGTCATGTGTGTGATTGCTGTCCAGGCTGATCAGAATGCGCGAGCTGGACGCCGCGGCTGCTTTCACCTGATCGACGATCTTCGGATCGATGGAGGATCCCTGGATCATGTCAATCCGGCCCGACATCGGGTGCGCCTCGATTGCCGCGCGATTATGGGCGCGAATATCGATATCAATCCCCAGAACCCGCCGCTTCGGCGAAGTCGGGTCCAACACCGTCCCCGCCTCGACCGCATCGCAGTAGTCGAGCATTGCCAGCATTGCCGCACTCTGAATGAGGGAGCCGCCATGGGCAATGCCGGTTTCGATGATCAGGTCCGGCTTCACATCCCAGACGATTTCCTGAAAGGCCACCATGTCTGTCGGTAGTTGGATGATCGGGCGTCCCAGAGATGAAAAATTATAGACGTAACGCTTGGCCAGCGCTTCAGTCAGCCATTGGTGGGACAGGCTTTTCCATGCGGTTTCATTGCGATAGGATTTGACTGTCTGCGCTACTTCCTCCTGGAATTGAGCGATGGCGTCGGCGGATTTTGATTGCATATCAACCTCAAAAATTCACAGCGTCCGGAACAGGGCGTGAAGCGGCCAACGCCGCACTTCCTGCTTTCTAACTGTCTTGAATGGGGAAAACAACCGATTTAGCCACCAAGACCGGCAAAGAAGCATGTTTACCCTGCCAGCGGGAAGACAGGCTTGCGTTCGCGGCTGGGACTGAGGCCATAGTATTCACGATAGCTTTTAGCGAAGTGCGAATGGGTGGAAAAGCCGGATGCCACGTAAATTTCAGTGATCGACATACTGGTCTGCAGCAGAAGCAACCGGGCATGCTCTAGCCGCATCTCCATATAGTAGCGGGCCGGAGATCGTCCGGTATGCTGACGGAACAGCCGCTCCACCTGCCGGATGGATATCCCTACCATTGACGCAAGTTGCTCGGGGGAGAGCGGTTCCTCGATATTCTGCTCCATGATTTCGACGATGGTCAGAAGTTTCTGGGATTTCGCAGCAAGCTGAAGTTTCCGCACAACCTGCTGTTTGTCGCTATGGCTGCGGATGCGGTCATGCATGAATTGCAGAGAGATGTCATAGGCCAGCTTGTCACCATGCGCTTCCGATATAATATGCAACAACAAGTCGATCGCCGATGTCCCGCCGGCACAGGTGTATCGATTCCGGTCTATTTCAAAGATGCTGCCCGTGAAGATAACCTTGGGATAGCTTTCCTTGAGGCTTATCGCCCCTTCCCAATGAATGGTACAACGATACCCGTCCAGCAATCCGGCCGCTGCCAGGACGAAAGCGCCCGTGCTAAGCGCGCCAATCTCGGTGCCATGCTGTACAATCCGGCGAAGCTCCGCGAATAAATGCTCATCCTTGATCTTGTCCGTCCCAATCCCGCCGCATACAAACAGGATATCCAGACAGGCGGCATCCGCGAGCGCCATATCCGGCAGAATGCTGATACCGTTGCTGGTCTGTACGCTTAGTCCGTCCATGGTGAGGATGTTCCAGTCATAGAGATGGCGGCCACTCATCCGGTTGGCGGAGCGCAAGGGCTCAATGGCGCTACTGAAACAAATCATGCTGGATTGATCGGTCAAAAGGAATCCAAAGCGCCTGGCTTTCTCGGTCATATCTTGCTCTGGCGCCTCCCCAAACGGCCATCCTCATGACCGGCACACAGACAAGAAAATGTGCCGTTTCCAGAAAAGTATCCAATTCCAATCGGTTGTCAAAACAAAATAAAGGCTGCAATCGGCGGAGTTTTTTCGTTCCCTGTGCTATTTCGCGTCATGGAGAATGATGCCAAGGGTAAAGCGTTGATCTTTGCGCACATCGCTTACCCCGTGGCGCATCGTAACGCGGGAAAATCGATTCTTGCCTGTCACCGGCCGTTGATTGACGGCGAAAATAACCGCATCGCCTTTTGAGAGCGGAACGATGCGCGCCCGGGATTGCTGCCGCGGACGCTGCTCTGTGAGAACAAACTCCCCACCGTCAAAATCCGAGGTCGGGTCACTGAGCAGGATGGCCATCTGTAACGGAAAGAGCAAATCACCATAAAGATCCTGATGCAGCCGGTTATAATCTCCTTCCCCGTATTTAAGGATCAATGGTGTCGGCCTTTTCTGTCCCGCCTCATGACATTGCGCTGTGTATTCGCCAAGCGTTTCGGAGAAGTGTCGATCGGTGCTCAGTTTGTCTGCCCACTGGTTTGCAATCTTCGCGAGCGGAGGATAAAATTCCTCCCGCAGTCCCGCCACCAGGGTTGGCAAGGGATAGTCAAAATATTTATATTCGCCCTGACCATAGCCATGGTGCTGCATGACAATATGACGCCGATAATGGGCCTCTTCCTCGAAGCCCTTGATCAATTTGCGGCATTGTTCAGCCTTTAACAGTCCGGGAAGCAGGACATAGCCGTCACGATCCAGACTTTCCTCCGCCTTTTGCCAGTCGATATTCCCGCTTTTCATATCTCGCTCCTTTGCCGCAGACATGAAAACAGTCTGCGTCGTTATCAGGGATAAGTCTTCCCAAAAAACGTGATGGATTTTTTTAAAGTAGACCGCGAAAAATTTCCCTATTGTAGGGATATGTAAATCAAGGAGAGAAGAATGAGGGAATCCACTCTTGTGACGGTGACCGGCGCATCGGGCTTTATAGCGCTTCATACCATCTGCCTTTTGCTGCAGCAGGGGTATGCCGTCCGCGGAACGCTGCGCGATCTCAGCCGGATGGAGAGTCTGGTCAAATCCCTCTCGGATCATTGCGACGTCACGAATCTGAGTTTCGTGAAGGCAGACCTGAATGACGACGCCGGCTGGGCGGACGCCATGGTGGATGCGGATTATCTGCTACATATGGCCTCCCCCCTGCCTGCCGAGGCGCCCAAGGACGAGAACGACCTGATCGTTCCGGCCCGTGACGGAGCACTAAGAGCAATCAAGGCCGCAGTCGATGCCGGGGTCAGGCGTATTGTCATGACGTCTTCCATAGCCGCTGTCTCCGGCGGGCATGACAAGTCGGAAACTCTCAATGAATCCTATTGGAGCGATACGGAAAAAGACATCGGCGCCTATCAGAAAAGCAAGACGATTGCGGAACGCGCATCCTGGGAATTTATCAGCTCTCTGGCTGATGATAGAAGGCCGGAGTTCTCTGTCATCAATCCGGGCTTTGTTCTTGGTCCCGTTCTTGATGCGGATACCAGCGCGTCCCATGAAATCATCCGCCGAATTCTGGTGCGGGATGTTCCCGGCATTCCCAATATCGGTTTTAGTCTGGTTGATGTCCGTGATGTTGCTTCGGCGCATGTCACAGCGCTAACGCATGGGGCCGCGCCGGGAAAACGGTATATCTGTGTGGCCGAGGCCATGTCCTTTCGCGACATCGCCGCCTGCCTTAAAAAACATGTGACGCCAAAAGGATACAAGGTTATACAACGCCCTGTCCCGGATTGGCTTGTGCATTTCCTTGCGCTGTTCAGCCCCACATTCAAGCTGGTTGTCTCCCGGCTTGGCCCGGCCACGAAATTCGACACGTCCCGCATACGCGAGGATTTTTGCTGGAACCCTATGCAAATGACACGATCCATCGAAGAAACCGCCGATAGCCTGATCGCGCATAAAATTGTCTGAGAACGATGAGAAAAAAATAAAATGGCGAAAATTTCCCCACATCTATACGGCATTCTGATTACAGCGGCGGGCGTCCTCATTCTATCGCCGGACGGTCTGCTTGTTCGCCTCATTGAAACGGACAGCGCAACGCTTCTATTCTGGCGCGGTTTATTGTTCTCACTCGGAATTTTCGGTTTTTACTTTCTCAGGCACGGCTTCGGCATTCGCGATACTGTTCGGGCCATGGGTCGGCGCGGATTGCTGGCGGCGGTTCTTTTCTGCTTGAGTACTATCTTCTTTGTCCTGGCGGTCACCCATACAAGTGTTGCCAATGCCCTCGTAATTATCTCAACGGCACCGCTTTTCGCCGCGCTGTTCTCCTGGCTGATCCTGAAGGAATCGATCCTGCCGTCAACCTGGATTGCCATCGCCATATGCACCGGCGGGATCAGTCTGATTTTTATGGGCAGCATCGGTGGCGGCAGCCGCTATGGTGACCTCTCCGCAATTGTCTGTGCCTTTATGATCGCCGGCCAGATAACAACGGTGCGCCATGCCCGAAGCATTGACATGGTTCCCTCTCTCGGGTTCGCGGGGCTTCTGACCGCCATTCTCGCCCTGCCCTTTGCGTCCCCACTCGCGGTCACCAGTTCTGATGTTACATATCTGGTTCTGCTTGGCCTTGTTGTGCTGCCTCTCGCCTTCGGTCTGATCACCGTCGGACCGCGCTATATATCCGCACCGGAGGTCAGCCTGCTGATGCTATTGGAGAGTATTTTCGGCTCTTTCTGGGTATGGCTTGTGCTGGATGAAATGCCCCGCCCGGAGACTCTGGGGGGCGGGGCTGTGGTTATCACCACATTGATCATCCATACGGGGATAGCGTATCGCCGCAGGCAGCGTGGCGTTGCCGCAAGCTAGATCGCTTCTTCCCGGTAGAAAATATGGCTGCCGACCTGACCGAGCTTGCTTAAATGCGCGCTCCATTTCGGGGAAACATAAGAGGCATGATAATGAGTTGCGCGTTTTGCAATGCCACTGCGTTCGCCTTTCATCACCAGCGCAACAACCTTGAGTGACTTTTCCCAGGCGCCGGCATTTTTCGGGCGATCGGACAATCCATCACAGGCGAAGGAGAACTGGCATTTATTCCTCAGATGCTGGTTTTGAAACACGACGTCACAGGCCGTATCCGGGTACCGTGGATCCACAATACGATTCAGGATAACCTCGGCAATGGCTACCTGACCGACCAACGGCTCGCTTCGTGCTTCAAAATAGACCGCCTGAGCTAGGCACATTTCTTCGCGGGTAAAGACGCGGCCAAACAAGTCGACCGACTTCAAGTTCTTGTCCAGAGTATCCCCGAGGGGCATATCAAGGTTGGGAAGAGTGATGGCCGAACCCGGAACCGTCTTTAATTCGGCAAACTTCTTGTCCAACCGCATCAGGTTTGCATGCTTTATTGCACCGGAAAAGGCGATATTATCCATCGGTTTAGCAGAAGCGCCGATTTGAAACAGAAGGCCAAAGCCAACGATCACCGCAGCCATGATGCTGAGCGCGCCCAAGGCGAGGCCAAGTTCATGAGACCGAGTGTTTGCCATCGAAATCTCGTCGTTCCGTGGATTTTGCATCGTCACTTTTCCATCACTATGTAAATTGCAAAGCTGCATTATCAGGACTCATTCCTGCTGTCTGGCGAATCTATCAAAGTGACCAATCCGCCCTCATCCCCCTTTTACGGGACGCACCCTAATTTATTTTACCTTCTGTTAACTATAGATCGTGGTTGCTGGTTAATAAAAACTTGTCATCCGGTAACATTCTTATACCGGCAGGGCCGAAAAAGACCAGCCAAATCATTCAGTTAAGATACTTACGCTTGCCTTGAAATCGTCGGACCCGGTTACCAGCAATTTTATCCCTCAAATGAGGTATATGATCCGTCTTTGTAAATTTACAAGAAACTCAAAATGCGAGGTTAGCCAGTTGGAAAGCTTCTTATCAGAGATAAACGTAATATTCAAGATTTTGCGGTAATGAGCCTTTTCCGAGAAAATCATACACAAGATTCGCCAAGTCGACGCATTTCCATAAGAGAGAAAAAGCAAGAAAAGATAACAAAAACTATGCATTAGCTGCCTAAAAATTATGCTCGCTGCACATATTTTAGAGTTTCACAGATTTTTGTTGTTATTTTAAACTGTTTTGCTTGCATCAATTAGGCTAATTGATATATCAGCTAATGAGAATTTTAAATTTGAACAAAAGTGTATGGTTTTATTGATGAATATGATGCCGCTACAGAATAAGGCGAATGACGCCAGCCGTTTTTTAAAGGCCATTTCAAATAAGCACCGTCTTCTCATTTTGTGTAATCTTGTCGACGCGGAACGGTCTGTCGGCGAGCTTGAAGAGATTGTTGGCTTGAGCCAGTCAGCTTTGTCTCAGCACCTTGCCAGACTTCGCAAGGAAGATGTTGTAAAGACACGTCGAGAGGCACAGACAATCTATTATTCATTGCAGGATGAAAATGTTGTCGATGTCCTGCGGTTGCTGGAGAATATCTTTATCAGCGATTCGACGAATCTCGCGGAAGTCGCCTGAAGAATCACTATTAGACAGTCTTATTTCTTATCCGGACAGATTTGTATCGTCCATCAGGACAGGTTGTTCGCATCTTCACGTGTCGATCAGAACCACCTGTTTTCCTGCGATGCCCCGGCTTTCCATGGACGCAAGCGCCTCGGAAATCTGATCGAGGGGCCAGCTTCTGCCTATGATCGGCTTCAAATCCTTCTCCTCGGCGATTCGCCGTAAGGCGATCGATGCCCGTTGACCGGCCACGGGATCGCGGCGACCGAATTCACCGGCACGTACCCCGATAACGGAGCACCCCCGCGCGATCGCCAGATCCGCCTTCAATACGCCAAATTCTCCGCTGGCGAACCCGGCGACCAGAAGACGGCCGGCCCAGGCGATACAATCAAGACTTTGCTCAAAGAACTTTCCGCCGACCGGATCAAGGATCACATCGGCGCCGCGACCTTTCGTAATTTCCTGAACACGCTTCGGAAAATTCTCCTCGCTGTAATTGATGAGATAATTCGCACCGCTGGTTTTCGCAATATCCAGCTTTTCGTGTGAACTCGCGGCGGCAATAACGATTGCGCCGAGAGCCTTGCCAAGAGTGACCGTCGCCTGCCCGACGCCGCCCCCTGCACCTAATACCAGGAGTGTCTCCCCCGCCTTTAAGGCACCCCGCTCCGCCAGCGAAACATAGGCCGTCAGGAAGGTCACCGAGAAGGCGGCGGCCTGCTCAAAAGTGAGATTGGTTGGCATCTGCTCCAACTGATGAGCGGATGCAATTGCATGGCTCGCAAAGGCGCCCGTCTTGCTTTTATAAAGCACGGCATCGCCCGCCTTAAAAGGGGCCGCGGGATCCCTGGATTCCTCGACAATTCCCGCCCCCTCCATACCAAGAATAAACGGCAACTCCGGCTTAAACTGATACTTTCCATAGGTCATCAGAAGGTCAGGGAAATTCAGAGCCGCCGCTTTCAGACGGATTCTGAGCTGCCCGGGTTTAAGCGACGGCAGAGGAATCTGTTCAAGTTTCACGGCGCCCGGGCCATCGAGTACGCGGCAGAGAGCATGGGTCGCAAATTTCTCGGTCATATTGTCGCAGTCCCTGTCATTAGCCCCTTTTACAAAGCAATATACAATCTTGTGACTGGATTGCACCGAACAAAAGAGGTAACTCTGGCGGGGCTCCTGACAAAGCGAGGTCAATTGGGAATGGCGGGTTTGGAAGTATCGTATTTTGCAGCAGCCGGTGGCGGGCTGATCAGTTTCCTGAGCCCTTGCGTCCTGCCTCTGGTCCCAGCCTACCTATGCCTGATCGCTGGCACCAGTCTGGAAGAACTGACTGACGCTGAAAATACCGGCAATACTAAGGGTATAAACTGGCGGGTCGTTGCCCTGTCCTTGATATTCGTTGCCGGTTTTTCAACGGTTTTCGTTCTTCTCGGTGCGTCCGCCTCCTACATAAACCGTCTCATCATCGAACATCTTGACATTTTATCGAAGATCGCAGGCGCCCTCATAATCATTTTCGGCATCCATATGACCGGATTGCTGCGTATTCCGCTGCTTTATCGCGAAGCACGGTTCAATGACATTGAAAAGCCGCAGAACTGGTTCGGAGCCTATGTCATCGGCCTTGCGTTCGGATTTGGATGGACCCCTTGCATCGGGCCTATTCTCGGAACCATTCTCGCGATCGCCGCCAGCGAAAGCTCGCTTGGATACGGGGTCAGCTTGCTCGGCGTCTATTCGCTCGGCCTTGGCATTCCATTTATTCTGGCCGCCTTTGCCATCAACTGCTTCCTTGTTTTCATGCGGGGCTTTCGCCGTTATTTCAAACTGGTCGAAATCGGAACCGGGGCGATACTGATTGCAACAGGACTGCTCATCTTTACCGGACAGTTCCAGATACTCGCCTATTGGTTCCTGGAAATTTTCCCGGGCCTTGCCACCCTCGGCTAGTGTCCCTACAGAATGAAGGGGGCCAATCCCAGAAAGCAGACCAACATTGCTGCGAGGAACCACGCCGCCTTAACCTCATCACCCATCTTCTTCATCCTTCAAGTCTGAACCGCTTATCAAGCGTTTTCCTTGGCAGACCCATCAACTTTCAATAGTCTGCTGTCTTGATGGGGAAATATATATCCTGTGAATCCGATCAAGGGATTTGTCCCGGAAAAGGCCGGTTCAAGCCTTAAAATGGGATAAACTGTAGCCATGGTCACAGTGAGGCGAAAGTATAAACCGCAAAAAGGATAAGGTGATGTGCGGCCGTTTCAGCCTAACAAGTTCGACAGAAGCTCTACAGAGCCTTTTCGGCTTCTCGGAGCGTCCTAATCTCGCGCCGCGATATAACATCGCGCCGACAACGAATATCTCCGCTATCCGGCTTGAAGAAGGTGAAGACGGGCACAAGTCACATCACTTCTTCGCTCACTGGGGACTTATTCCTTCCTGGGCCAAGTCATCGGAGTTCAGCGCGCGCATGATCAATGCCAGAAGCGAAACGGTTGCCGAGAAGCCGGCGTTTCGCGCAGCTTATAAAAGCCGTCGCTGCCTCATCCCCGCCAACAGCTTTTTTGAGTGGCAGAAAACGGGCAAGAGCGCGAAACAGCCCTGGTTAATCGGAATTACCGACATGCCGCTTTTCGCTTTCGCTGGGCTCTGGGAAAGCTGGATATCACCGGATAGGGAAACAATCAATAGCTGTACAATACTGACAACGACAGCAGCAAAAAGCATCGAGTTTATCCATCCCCGTATGCCCGTTATCCTCGACACATCAGACCATGACACCTGGCTAAATGGTAAAGGGGGAGAAGACCTCCTCAAGCAGTTTGCTGCGGACAGGATGAAGTTCTATGAAGTCTCCAACCGTGTCGGCAATGTCCGAAACGATGATGAAGACCTGATTGAGCCAACAGAAAACACCGGGACACAGGGTCAGTTGTTTTAAGATATTTGTTTCCTGTCCGATGCGAGCGCCGGATTCCGGTTCGCTTCCCGACTGATACGAACAACCGAATGACGCAACTTCTCGAAAGCCTTATGTTCTATCTGGCGAACACGCTCCTTGGTAATTCCAAGTCGATTTCCCAGCACTTCAAGGGTCGTCTTGTCGTCCTGCAGCCGTCTCTCGCGGATAATAACCTGCTCCCGATCGGTCAGTTCCTGAAGCGCCGTTTCAAGCCAGCTCGATCGAGCCGCGCCATCGATATTGCGCATCGTATTCTCTTCCGGTGACGGGTTGGTATCAGGGAGAAAATCCTCGATACTGTCATCTCCCTCCTGCCCCACGGGTGCATTCAGGGACTGATCCCGGCTTGAAAGGCGGTTCGCCATGTTTTCAACATCGGCAATTCCGATTTTCAGCTTTTTAGAGATGGAAATCAGCGTCTCGGTAGAGAAGGCAGAATCATCCATATTCTGGATTTTTGCCCGCAACCAGCGCAGATTGAAAAACAATGATTTCTGAGAGGCGCTGGTCCCGGAGCGCACGATGGACCAATTCCGCAGGACATAGTCCTGCATTGCCGACTTGATCCACCAGCTGGCATAGGTTGAAAATCGTATTTCACGTTCCGGCTCAAACTTGAAGGCCGCCTGCATCAGGCCGATGTTTCCTTCCTGAACAAGGTCGCTCATGGACAGGCCATAATTCCGGAACTTAGATGCCATTGAGACAACAAGACGCATGTAGGCGGAAACCAGCTCATGCAGAGCCTTCTCGTTCCCTTCCTTTCGCCAGAGAAATGCAAGTTCAAATTCTCTTTCCCGCGATAGCATCGGGATGGACATTGCCGTCGAGACAAAGGCGCGATTTCGCTTCTGGGAATTTGCTGTCTCTTGCTTGTTCATGTGATCTTCCTCCCACTTGTATTGGGCCGCATGCGGACGACGTGGAACTGGGCGCACATTGTAATCGTTCTAATTTAAGACTTTTTTAGTTAATTTTCAATCCCCCTGACCGATCACTGACGAAAATGTGATCAGCCCTGTATGTCTGTCTTTGGTATCGGAAAACTATGTTGGAATGATGACAGGCTGGAATTTCAGCGACCTGTTCGCACGACAGGCGGCTTTTCCGAAGACCCCGCATAGATCACCAGCGCAACAATCAACAAGCCCGCGACTATTAGGAAGGACGTTTCATATCCCGTCTCTCCGTTCACGGCGAGAATCCATCCGAAAAGTGACTGCATAAACCCGACGCCCATGATGCTGATCAGATTCAGGGTCGAGTTGGCCCGTCCGACGAGATGATCGGGGAAGGAATTCCGGCAGTGGGCCCCCAGCACGACATAATATTGCTGGATAAAGGCAATATAGACAAAAAGGCAGGCGATGGACCAGAGCGGAAGATCCTCGACAAAGCCAAGAATGCTGAAGGCAACAAGCTCGGTTAGCACGGCCGTTATGATGATCTTCTTGCGACTGCTGAAAATACGATCGAGGGGACCGAAGAAAAGCGCCCCGATCGGGACAACAACCGTCATCAGGAACAGGATCTGCCCCCGCTCCACTCCATCGAGGCCATAATTCTTCTCAAGATACGGTCCGCCCCACATGCCAAGTATCGCAACTGCCGGACCGTAGGAGACAAACCCCATAGCGAGCAGATTGAAGAACTTTGGATGCAGCAGAACCTCACCATATCCGCGAATACTTTGCCCGATGGTGACGGGCGTTGCCTCATCGCGCTTATATTCGGGCGGGACATCCCGGATGATGTAGACACCGATGACCAACATCAGGAAGGTAAGGCTGCCAATCACAATAAAGGGGCTGCGCCAGCCATAATGCTCGATGATATAGGCGAGCGGGCCCGACGCCATTATGCCGCCGAAGCTGGACGCCGCCAGCAGCCACGATGCCAATGTCGCAAATTTCGAAGGCGGAAACCATTTCGCAAACAAAACATAGGACGACATCATGATCGCGGAATATCCAACCCCGATTAGAATACGCGCCGCCACCACCTCATGAAAACTCGTCGCGATGGCCAGCATGAGTGACCCGACAACGCCCAGGCTTGTGATCGCGGGAAGAATAACACGCGGGCCGAACCGGTCGAGCGCCATGCCGGTCGGCACCTGAACCAGCGCCGATGCAAAAAACAGGACAGCCGCCGCTATGCCAAGGCTCTCAACGGCAATACCGAGATCATTAGCGACGGGAAGCATGACAACCCCGCCGGAATAGCGGTGGAACTGCCCCAGACCGAACAAGACAGCACAGACAAGGAATATGTATATTGCATGTCGTTTGACAGCAGGAGGTCTGGATTCCGGGAGCATTCAGATTTCTACTATTATTATTGTTGCTCTAACGCTCCGTCCAAACGGCTCATTTGTCAATTCATTTAGCCAAAATTCCGAGACGGCTCTTTCTCAATAAAGAGTTTCCCCGCCCGGATTTTATGTTAAATAGTCGCCCATGTGCGAGGGTGAGGCACGAATCAATAGATAGAACGTCATAAGGAACCCGTTGATGGAAGATTTTAAGAAAGTATTTGAGGCAAACAAGGCCTGGGCAGCGAGCACCACGGCGACAGATCCCGAATTTTTCTCCCGTCTTGCGCATCAGCAAACACCTGAACATCTGTGGATTGGCTGCTCTGACAGCCGCGTTCCCGCCAACCAGATCATGGACCTGCCGCCGGGGGAGGTCTTCGTTCACCGTAATATTGCGAATATCGTTGTCCCCTCCGACCTCAACTGCCTCTCCGTCCTGCAATATGCAATCGAGGTGTTGAAGGTCCGGCACGTCATCGTCTGCGGCCACTATGGCTGCGGCGGTATTGCGGCCTCCATGTCGTCCCAGAAAAACGGGATGATCGATAACTGGCTCCGGCATATCCGGACAACCGCACGCATCTACAGCGACCTGATTGATAAAGCAGCGACGCAGGAAGAAAAGACGGATCTTCTCTGCGAACTCAACGTCATCGAACAGGTTCAGAACGTCTGCTCCACGACAATTGTTCAGGATGCCTGGGACAGGGGGCAGAAATTTGCCGTCCACGGCATCATCTATTCAGTAAAGAATGGCCTGCTGAAAGATGTAATGCACTGTGAAGCTGGCAACAAGGTAACCCATGGCGAGGACTTCCCCGCCGTTTTGAAATAACCCGGCAAATTGAGTCTTGCTAAATTGACTTTTTGTCAAATAACTTGATCAAAACGCCTGTGGGGCTTATTTTCCAATAAATAGCGTCTCCGCAATCCATAGAAAAAGAAGAAGAAAACGAGAGTACGGCATGAAATTTACAGGTACCGATACTTATGTGGCAACGGAAGATCTGATGATCGCCGTCAACGCCGCCATGACACTGCAGCGTCCCCTCCTCATCAAGGGGGAACCTGGCACCGGCAAGACCGTGCTGGCTCAGGAGGTGGCAAAAGCCCTTGGCAAGCAGTTTATTGAATGGAACATCAAATCCACCACCAAGGCGCAGCAGGGCCTCTATGAATATGACGCCGTGTCCCGCCTGCGCGATTCACAGCTCGGTGACGACAAGGTGCATGATATTTCCAACTACATCCGCCCCGGCAAAATGTGGGAAGCGTTCACCGCAGAAGAAAGCCCGATCCTGCTGATCGACGAGATCGACAAGGCGGATATCGAGTTTCCGAACGACCTACTGCAAGAACTCGACAGGATGGAATTCTTCGTCTATGAGACGCAGGAGACGATCAAGGCCAAGCACCGGCCGCTGGTGATCATCACGTCGAACAATGAAAAGGAGCTGCCGGACGCGTTCCTGCGCCGTTGTTTCTTCCATTACATCAGTTTCCCCGATACGGAAACCATGCAGAAAATTGTCGACGTCCACCATCCGGATGCCAAGCAGGAACTTGTTCGCGACGCCCTCAAGGTCTTCTTCGATGTCCGCGAAACGCCGGGTCTCAAGAAGAAACCGTCCACCAGTGAACTGCTCGACTGGCTTAAACTGTTGATGAGCGAAGACCTGCCCGAGGATGTGCTTCGCTCCAAAGACCCGTCCAAGCTCATCCCGCCGCTTCATGGCGCTCTGCTCAAGAACGAGCAGGACGTCCATCTGTTTGAGCGACTGGCCTTCCTGTCCCGCCGCGAGCAACGCTAGGATACCGAGGCCATGTTCACGAAATTCTTCTTCACACTTAAAGAGGCCTCGGTCCCCGTTACCCTGCGGGAATATCTGACCCTGATCGAGGCGCTCAAAGCGGGGTGCGCGGAATATTCGGTGAATGATTTTTACTATCTTGCCCGTGCGACGCTGGTGAAGGACGAAAAGAATCTCGACAAGTTCGACCAGGTGTTCGGACATTGCTTTAACGGCATCGAGTTTATTGCCGAAGATCAAACCGTTGAAATCCCGGATGAATGGCTCAAAAAGCTGGCCGAGCTCTCCCTCACCGATGAGGAAAAAGCGCAGGTCGAGGCCATGGGCGGATGGGAAAAGCTGATGGAGACGCTGCAGGAGCGCCTGAAAGAGCAGGAAAAGCGTCACCAGGGCGGTAATAAGTGGATCGGCACCGCCGGTAAATCCCCCTTTGGTGCCTATGGCTACAATCCAGAGGGCGTGCGTATCGGCCAGAAGGAGAGCCGCAACCGCAAGGCCGTCAAAGTCTGGGACAAGCGCGAATACAAGAATCTCGACGACAGCGTCGAACTAGGCACTCGCAATATCAAGGTGGCCATGAAACGGCTGCGGCAATTCGCCCGCGAAGGCGCTGCGGAGGAACTGGACCTCGATGACACCATCCGGTCAACGGCCCGCAATGCCGGTTTTCTTGATCTTAAAATGCGGCCCGAGCGGCATAATACAGTCAAGGTCCTGATCCTTTTCGATATCGGCGGATCAATGGATGATCATATCAAGGCCTGCGAGGAGCTGTTCTCAGCCGCGCGCAGCGAGTTCAAGCATCTTGAATTCTATTACTTCCATAACTGCGTTTATGAAAAGCTCTGGAAGGAAAACAGCCGCCGTCACACATCCTTCATGCCGACGTGGGATGTGCTGCATACCTACCCCGCGGATTACAAGCTGATTATCGTCGGGGACGCGACCATGAGCCCCTATGAGATTGCCTATGCTGGCGGAAGTGTCGAGCATTGGAATGAAGAAGCCGGGCAAGCCTGGATGGAACGGCTGCTTGGTATTTACAGCAAAGCGGTCTGGCTTAATCCGGTACCGGAAAAATACTGGGACTATACCCCGTCTGTCCAGATGATGAAGCAGCTGATGACCGACAGGATGTTCCCGCTCACAATTGGTGGGCTTGAAGCCGCCATGAAAGAGCTAAGCCGATAAAATATAATTTAACCGGTTTTTCTAATTTCATCAGAATAACCAGGCCGGATGAAGACAAGCCATTTTCCACCGAAAGACTTCGACATCCGTTGAAATTCCGGGCTTTTCTCCAATACATTATGATGCATGGGATTATTGTAGAGGAAATATACCGGTTCCTCCATGTCACGAAGATCCTCCGAAATCCGGTCCAGCACCTTCTGCAGAACCTCCGGGCCGAATGAATTATAGACATAAATAACATGCGGCTCGGCCGGCAGGGAATAACTCGCTGCGTCGCTGTGAACAGAAGTGAGTAAACTGGCGCGGATCATGTCCCGTCGTTTCATCTCAGCGATATTCTGCATAGCAGTTTGGTGTAATGCGCCGCTTATTTCAATGCCTGTCACCGACTTGAAGGGATAGCGGGCGGCCGACGCCAGAATAGCGCCCTTCCCTGATCCATAGTCAACAAAGTGATAGGCCGAGTAATCTATATGAAGGCGTTCCAGGACATGCCGGAACTCATAATCCGACGCCGCCTCATACCGGCAGGCGGAGGCACGAAACTCATCCGGGATATCCATCATCGCTGTTTCGACGATACCATCCGTATCCAAACCACTCTCCCTCAGGTTCTGCTTGTTGAACCGATATTCCTGAAGAAGGGGAATTTTTGCTCTGGCGCAGAAATTGGCAGCAAGACCCAGAAAGGTCATTATTAGTCCGCGATATTTCAAATTGACTAGCAACGTCCGCAGATTGCGTAAGATCTGATAATGTTCGACCTCAAGGCCGGGATAGCGGGCTGTCTTCGTGAACACAAATTTTAACACCGGATACACCTACTGCATTAATAACATTACTCTCAAAACTGAAAACTCATACAACTTACCGAATTCTTAAAGTATCCGAAAAAAGTGTTAACTTTCCTTTAGTCCATATCCTCCTCGATCTCAACGAATTCGACCGCATTGATCAGAGGTTGAAGTCTTGCGGCGACAAGTTTTTGAAGCGCCAGAGAGACAACAAGATAGTATACCGCAAGATGCAGGGTCGTACCCCCTTTTGCCTGCGCTGCATAATAAATGGCGATCAGCACAAGACCGAGAAGCAACAGCCAGAGACGGCCGAGCTGACGCAGCAATCGCGACTTGCGAAGAAACTTGGCGTCCGCCAGTTCATGCTTGTACCAAAGATCGAATGCCGTCGAGAGCAGGAGAATTGGCAGGATAATTGTAAGGACGGCGATCAGCACGGCCAGACCGCCCTGCCCGTCTTTCAGCAATTCCGGCAATGCCGTCAGCAGGGAATAGCTGCCTTCCAGACCCACAAACCCCATCGTGGTTATCATTGGTTGCGTTATCGCAAGACCAAGCAGCGCTGCAGAGACAATCAGCAAAACGCCAAGATACCTGTCGCTTCCCTTTGCATATTTCGAAATCGTCTGGCGGTCTGAGAGCCCCGTCAATATCCGTTCCACAACCCAATGCATCAGGCTATCCCTTCTCATTCACTGTATTTGATTTGCTTATACACATTTGAATGATGGCCAAGAAACTGAAAAACTGGTTTCATCGCATGTTAATTTGCCATTCCTAGCTAACAGAGATGAGAATAGCCCCGCCTGCAATCATCCCGACACCAATCCAAGCCGGACCCGAGAGGCTTTCACCTAAAAATATGGCCGCTATTATTGCGACAAAAACGACACTCAACTTGTCGACAGGCGCCACTTGGGATGCTTTGCCTATTTGCAGCGCCCGAAAGTAGCAAAGCCAGGACAGGCCGGTTGCCAAGCCTGAAAGGACGAGAAATATAAAAGACTTGCCAGATATTTTATCAATGGGCTGAAACTCGCCCGTATATAGGAGAAATAGTGCCAGCGCAAAAACGATCACGATCGTTCGCAGGAAAGTCGCAAAATTGGAGTTGATGTCGTTCACCCCGACTTTCGCCAGGATAGCCGTCAATGCGGCAAAGACGGCGGCAAGCAATGCCCAAAACTGCCAGTATCCGGAATAATTCATATTCGTTCTCACACCTCCGGCGTTTCATCAGAGACGTCTAACGAACAATAGCCCAAATAGAGTCAGCTGATCTTTTTCAACAACCTTAGAAAGACTTCCTGCTCTTCAGCGGATAGCGGCTCAAGCGTGTCATCCGTGATATCAAAACCATAGGGGATAATATCCTCCGTCAGCTTCCGCCCCTCATCTGTCAAGCGCAGGAGCATCCGGCGGCGGTCTGTCTCGTCAGGCCGTATTTGTACCAACCCGCGATCGATCAACC
>PAKP01000056.1 GCA_002706985.1 Sneathiella sp.
GCTGCAACCTAAAATCGTTGCAACATGGGCAGGCTTGGGCTATAGCAGAGACCTCATCTCAGCGCCCGTAGCTCAGCTGGATAGAGCGCTGCCCTCCGAAGGCAGAGGTCACACGTTCGAATCGTGTCGGGTGCGCCAATATTTTCAATAAGTTAGATGATTTTTCACGCCCTACATATTTGAAAAGTAACCACATAGTAACCACCGCAAGCAATCGAATTAGTCGATTAGCGGTTCAAATGCCGCTTTGAAGTCGGTATTGGTCTGCCCTGTCTCATTGAAGAATGGCAGTCCAAGTACGGTATAATCCCGGCCCTGAAATACCGTCTCAAGTCTGGCTTTGGTTTTCACTTGTCCAAGGAAGTCCTGCTTCCAGTCGTCTTGCGGGCGCAACTGGTCGCCTTTCGGTTCGATGAATAGCTGCAAGATCGTGCTAACCTCTTGCCCCTTCTTCCGAAGAAACAGAACGAAGTCGGGTTCAAAGGCGCGTCCGGTGTCGAAATCGTACAGCTTCACCGCCTTCTCGTTCCTGAGCAGGTAGAAGTCGTCATAGACGCCACGCAACCGCGCTTCCTGATCGTGCACGTACTTGATGAAGTGCTTTTCCTGATCGGTGCCATAGCTGTCGTCATAGGCGTGCCAGTCCTTGCCGCTCAGGTCGATCTGATCCAGCCCCGGCACATTGCTTTCGATCCAGCTTAGCCCGGTCTCGCCTTCGATCCGCAGTTTCAGCACCTTGTCTGTGAAGCGGTCCTTGATTGGATAGGGCTTGAAGTCCTTGGTGCCGATGAACTCGACACTCTCGCGTTTCACGCCGCTTTCGATCTGGTGAAGAACGTATTGTGCGATGTCCAACTTTTGCCGCGCATTCAGGTTGTCCAAGTCATCGGGCAAGCCGCGCACACTCACTGTCACGCCGCCCAGATAGGTGTCAGAAGTGACAAACTGCGAGGCGCTGGCGAGTTGTGGGAAATAGGTCCGCAGATTGGCGAAGTGGTAGAAGTCGTTGGCATCCATCGCAAAGCTCAGAACGGCCCTGCCAAAATCGGCCAGCTTGAAGTCGCAGGAAACGGGTTCCTTGCTCGACGGTTTCAACGTCAACTGTCCACCGCCGAATGCAGAGGCTTCCGTTACCCGCCCTGTCATCAGGTTGGGATAGGTGAACGGACCTTCGATCTTGTATGCGTCCAGACCTACTACGCCGTCGCGCGGGTTCTTCACCCGGTCGTTCACCCAGACATATTCCCTCACATATAGAGAGGTCTGTTTGAAGCTGTCCTTCAAACGTAGCCGCACCGTTCGGGCCGTTTCGTCCAGCATCCCGGTTTCGCGCAGGGCGTTGCGGATGTCTTGGATATACTTGGGATTATGGGAACAGTGATAGTGCAGCTCTTCCAGCACACGCAAAGGATGGTCCACCGCGCTGTCATACTTGCGCTTTTCCCATGCAGCGTCGGGCTGGTCCAGGGCTATGAAGGGGAAATACCGCGCCCCGCGTCCGATCAACTGCGCCTCGGCCATGGTGGTCTTACCTACCTTGTTGGACTTGCCGTCCCGCGTGTCATACAGTCGCACTATGTCGAACAAGTTCAGCACGTCCCAGCCTTCGTTCAGCTTATCGACGGCAAAGATCACCCGTATCTCGTTGTCCCTATCCTCAAGCGCGTTCAGCTCTATCTGCCTGCTTTCCAAATCCTTAGGGTTGTTAACGTTCACCACCTTCTCAGGAGCGAAATCTCCTTGTAGCTCACGCGCAAAATCCGCGCTGGTCATAGCCCGCTCATCCATGATGAAGGAGAATGCCCGCAATAGCGTCTCATCGCCCTCAGAGGCCGCCCTGAGCGCGTCCAGAACCTCACCCGACAATCCATCCACCATCGCCGTGAAAGCGTCCTCGTTCTCAGCACTTTCTTTGATCGTCTTGGATTTCATCAGGATTACCGGCTTGCAATGCAGCCCATGCGCCTCGGCCACCTTGCGGCGGTACTGGCTCAGCACCATCGCTTGCATCATCCGGGCCTCGGGCGGCAAATCGGCTTGCCGCAACTCGATGTCCTTGGAATAACCGTCTTCCCGGAACTGCCGTAGGGAATAGTCGTATAGTACCTTGTCGCGATACTTCGTGCGTATCGCTTCATGGCTCAGGTCCACGGTCGCGGTAAACTCCAACAGCATATTCTCAGGATGCTGGCGGAATATCTCGGAGACCGTACCTTCCCAACTGGCCTTGTCCTTTGCTTCGTCCTTGGTCAGCTTGTCCTTGCTCTTGGTCTCGGCGTTCAGGTGGTGCGCCTCGTCCGAGATCATCACCACCTTGTAGTCGCGGAAATCCTCGATGGTGACGGCGTTCTCTTTCGGGGCCTGCATCCGGGTGTGCAGCCCTTGAATGGTGGTGAAGTGGATGTTGATCGCGTCGGTGTTCACCGCGTCAAACGTGTCCACCGCGCGGATATCCACCGGCTTATCGTCAATCCGCACCATGGGCGCGAACAGGTGCTTGGCCGATGCGGAGTTGAGAAAGTTGTCCTTGGTCTTCTCGATGATCTGGGCGGAGTTCACGAAAAAGAGGAAGTTGCGATAGCCGCGCCGGTAGAGGTCTAGGATAAGCGCCGCCATCAGCACCGTCTTACCGCTGCCCGTGGCCATGTGGAATAGCAGGTGCGGGGCCTTGGGCCGTCCCTCATACTTGTCGATGTAGAAAAACCAGCGTTCCAGCGCCGTGCGCTGATAGGGGCGCAGGGTGATCTTGGGCGAAAGGTTTCCAGTGATGTCCTCAGGAATGTCAGCCTTGAGCGCGCCATACTTGGCCAGCGCGTCAAACTCTTGGCTCAGGCTTTGGGTCATTCTGAGATCCCGTAGAAAGAGCGGGTTGCGCGGGCGTCTTCGTCGGAGACATTGAAATCCGTATCGCCAAGGGCGCCGAGATTGACATAGAGGTGGTTTGCATCAAGGCAGTCCATCAACACGTGCTTGGCGTCGTCCAGTGGAAGGACCCCGAAGTCGTCGGTGCCGAAGGCGCTCAAGTCTACGTCATAGCGCAGATAGCCGGTGGCCTGCATGTCGGCATGGACGGTTTGCAGCGCGGCCATGTCCGGGGCCGCTACGATCCGGTCGGCGAAGGCAGAGTTGAAGGCTGCAAGTTCGGCATAAATAAACGATCCGCCGCCTTCCCAACTTACTAACTTGGAAACTCCAGACTTGTCGCCTGCAATTACGCTCTTGAGCCGTTTTTTCGCTAACGTTTCGATGTAGTCCAATTGCTCAATCGCTATCCAGCGTCTTTCCAGTTTTTGGGCGACGGCCGCAGTTGTGCCACTTCCGGTGAAGAAATCGAGAACCAAGTCACCTTTTTTAGTCGCCATTTCAATGATCCGACGCAGGAGGCGTTCCGGTTTCTTACCTTTTGATAACGTCACGCCCCCCTCTTTTGCAATTCCTTCCCATGAGATGTCTGTCCATATATTCGTCAGCATAGTTGAGGGCGTTTGGGTGCCGTCAATTTCTCGCACTTTATTAGAGTAGAGGCTAATCTCTTGCCCCTGGAAAATAAACCTGGGCGCAAAGCCCTCACGCTCAACGACTTCTACGGCACCTGTCTTCAATGAGCGCTGTTTCGCGTCTAATGTCTCTTTTCCTGCGTCGTCATTCACAGTGGTAAGCCTGAACACCCTATTGGCGTGCTCCAAAGCACTTGCCGCCAAACGAGCTTCGAAGATAGGTTTGCCTAAATCTTTAATGGCTGACTTTTTTGATTCATACCCAAGCTGCTCCGCGACCACATCATGAAGTGATCGGAATATCCATTCGTTTGGCGCAGCATTGGGATTTTCGATCCACTGCTTGTAGTTTGCGTCATACTCGGAGGCCGTGAATTGGGGCTGGTAGACCCAACTTGTCTTATTTTTAGCATAGAGATACAAGTATTCTGCCGTTTCGAAGACGCCTTGGTTGACTGTTTTAAAGCCAGACGGTGATTTTGTTCTTACGGCGATCTGATTTACAAATTGCCCATCGAACAATTCGTCCATCAGCATCCGAAGACTTCCCGACTCGTGATCCCCAATTTGAACCACCAACGCACCATCTTTTGTTAGAAGCTCTCGCGCTATGATCAGCCGGTTTTTCATGAATGTCAGCCAACTTGAGCGTCTAAAGCGATCATTATACTTAAATTCATCAGTGCCGGTGTTATAGGGCGGGTCGATATAGATCAGCTTCACCTTGCCCGCGTAGCGCGCTTTTAGTGAATGTAGAGCAAGCAGATTGTTACCCTTAATGAGCAGGTTGTCATCCTCCGACACCTCCCCCACAGGCTTGGCCTTGCCCTCTGCCACGGCCTCAGCATCCCAACGTTCCCATCCGGTCAGCACCTTGGGCTCAAACAGCCGGGTGATATCATCCGGAGCCAGTGTCGTGTTCCAGAACACCTCGTTGCGACCCCGGTCCTCTTTCGTCATCCCGCCTTCCAGCACGCAGTCCTTATAGGGCCACGCCAAAACCACGTCACGCGATTGGCTCAGGTAATCGCGGCCATTGGTCAGCCCGATCCGGTTCCGATAGGCCGTGTAGCTGTCAGGCAAGAACGCCTTGTTCGACACGAAGTCCTGAAACTTCACCTTGTCGAACACCAGCGCCCCGGCCACAGGCGTGAAGAAATGCGCCTTGATCGTGTCGGACTGCATCAACAGTTCCAGCAGCCGCGCATCCATGTTCAGCGCCGCCTCGATCACCGCATTCTTGAGGATCGCCCCATCCGACATGAACGCCTGTTCGGCTTGGAGAAGCTTTGTCAGATTGTCCAATAAGTTTTGCATCCGTTCCCCAGTGAAAAGTCGATTCAATTGATCTTAACGCGCTTTGCGTTCAGATACAGCACTACAATCCCATCTTTTTTAAAATTGCCTCCAAGTCCGATGCTGTCAGCGATCTTTGGTTGTCGCCAGCCATTTGGTTGGATGTCCGGACCAAGCGCCCCTGTTCTTCAAGCCCGATCTTGCCATAGCTGGTGAGCGTCGTCATAGCGCCTTCATGGCCAAGGTTCTGCGACCAGGCTTTGAACTCTGTAACGGTCAACTGCCGCCGATACATTTCCGCTACAATCATGTTCCGAAAACGGTGAGGCGTGAATTCTGGCAAATCTGCATTTCGGAAAGCAGTCTTGAAAATAGTGCGAACCGGTGAAGCATTTTCCCAGTGTTCGCGGCTCAAGCCAGCCGCCTTGAAGCAATGATCGCTGTCATGGCCCAGTGCGGTCTTTGGAAACAGTGGATCGTGTTCCCCGAACAGTTCATCATTTCGCAGAAACGCCACCCAGTCGAGGAAGATCGCCTCGAACGTGTCATTGAGCGGAAACAGGAAGGTATCAATCCGCTTGGAGAATTTGGTCGCGACTTCCTTCGGGTTTTGCAGCACCAGCCGCCGGGATTCATCGAAGTGCTTCAGCTTGAGTGTGACCATCGCACCGTCGCGAATGCCAGTGATTGCCGTAAAGGCTATCAGTGCCCGGTCGCGCTTCTCGATTGCGGTTTCCGAAGGCATCACTGCGACCACCTTCTCAATCATTTGCAGGGTCGGGAAATCCTTGTCAGCCGGTGCCGTGGCAGCGCGCATGGTCTTCTCGGGCAGGTTCAGATACTCGATATCACCGTGTTTGATTGCCCGTTTGAACCCTGGCTGCAAGGCCAGCCAGCCGAAGAACAGTTTCAGATCGTTCAACGTCGTATGGATAGTTGCCGGTGCCAGTCCGGACCTGGCTAGATTCCCCTTGAAGCCGACCGCCTGTCGCTGATCGAAGGTCTTGAAATCCCGCCTGCTGGTGAAGTCTTCAAAGCGTGTCAGTGATCTGGCGATTTGTCGGATTGTCTGTTCCGATCTGCCAAGAGCCTGCTTCAGATGGTGGAAGTAGTGCCGCTTGATACGTTCGTTTTTCGGGTTCTTGCTGTTCATTGGGTAGTCCTCGTAAATCAGGATTGTCACAGTCTATGGTTGCCTATCTGCGCTACCAGTCTTTGGGCTGAAAGTGACCAGCTAATACCCTCCTCCTGTCGTCGTTCGGCTTTCAGTGGAGAAGGTGTGCTCCAAGGCTGGGAAGTCATACCCAGCTATGCTGCGCTGTTGGCGCTTTTACGTTCGTTTCGAGTATCGAGAAGCGAGACGGATTTGGCGCTGGCAAACTGGTTCATGATCCGACCGCATACCGCACAGTTTCCGGTTTCTGTCAGGACCTTTGCACTGGTTTGCTTCATGGTCCGCGTACCTTCGGTGAAGGGTCGGGACTTCTTGCAGGTGAAGCAATGCGCCTCGCCTGGTAAAGTCGGCATTTTGCGGCTGGACCATTGCTGCTTCAGCCAATTCTTGGCTTGCGCGCCATCAATCACAATCGGCTTCAGTCCATCGAGGGTTGGCATGCCTTCCCGAATCCAGCGGCGCACCGTTGCAGGGGTTCGCTGCACCGCTTCTGCCAGTTCATTGACCGAATATGTTTGGCTCGGACCAATTCGACGGAAATCCGGCTTTCGCTTCTTGCGCGGCTTCATTTCACCTGCCCATATTCGGAAGTGGAACGGAAGCTGTTCGAAGCGATCCAGGCGTCGATATCTTCAGGTCGGTAAACAACACGACGGCCAAGCTTGGAGTAGGGCGGGCCATCACCGGAAAGACGCATCTTTGCCAGCGTGCTTTCGGAAAGGCCGAGTTGTTCTGCGACTTGGCCGGCATTCAGGACAATAGGATTATGGGTAGTCATAGTTCCATCACCATCGATTCGCCGGACAACCCCGGCAGGTGAGGGAATGGGTATCAAAGAGTTTGGGTGTTGTGCACGTGGTTTTGCATACAACACATTTACCTTCGACTAGCTCATTTGTCGTTTAGGACTTTTCCAACTAGTTTGAAAAATTCCTCTCTATCGAAATTTCGTGCTCTTTCCACAATTTCTTTGAATTTTTTATCTTTCATCCAAGCATATAGAGTGACGTGATTGACGCCCATTTCTTTTGCAATATCTCTGATGCTTGCATCCGGATTTTCTGCGACAATTTTGGCGGCAAATTTCCGACGCTGTCGTGACGTTTGTTCAGACACATATTTATTGTTTAGAAGATTGGTCCTCATCCTCAACAAGAGAAGGTATGAGTGAGGAATTTCACATTTATGATATGAAATAGATTCGAGTGTAATATTTATCAAAAAGTCCAATAAAGCATCACCTATGGCCAAGCCATTTGCGATGGCATGAGGTATTTCATTTTCGATATTCTCTCGTGTATCAATTGCCGCAAGCATCTCAAGGCAAAGCTGGTCAATTCTATTTGGGTAACCATCTAGCATCCCAAGAAAAGTTCCCTGTGTGATTTGAAATTTTTCCAGCTCTTGCTCCAACGTAATTGCGTATTCAAATCCAATAGTATCTTCATATGGGCGAAAGAAAAGGAATCCATCTGGATTCGATTCTGGATATTTTCGTCGAATTTCCAAGTAACGCGATATCGAAAAATCTAAACTTAATTCCTGTAATTCTTGTTCAAAGGTCATTTTTTTTGTGGCATTAACTTTTCGCATTTGTGGCCGATTTTTGCTTTGCTATGTCGATGTTACCACGATTATATTAGTATTCAATCATAATGAGAACTGCGATTTTATTGCAGGTGCATGTCGTTGTGCAGAAGATGGAGCCAAGACGCTGCAAATGGTGTCAGATTTTGGATAGTCACAGAAGGAAATGCAACGGCGCAGACACCATTTCTTTTATCTCGCTACCCCTGAATTATCCCCCCAAAAAGTGAGAAATACAATAAAGCAGCATGTCCGCATTGAGCCCTGTCAAGACCTTCGGTATGCTTACTTGCATTGGCACTGTCGGCCCTAAGCTGCCGTCCATGAATACGGCACTGTTGCAATTCAGCTTCACCTAAGCGACTGTTCATGCACTTGGCAAGAATTCACGAGTACGCACCGCGTGCATGAGAGGCTCAAGGCCACGCCCTTCAAATGCAAAGATGTGAAAATCGACCTCTTCATGTTATTTTGTCAGCAACGGTTGGATCGGAGGTGTTGAGCAGATGTTTTGTTTCGTGGATGAGAGCGGAAACACCGGCTTAAACCTTTTCGACGAAAACCAGCCTGTCCTCTACTATGGTGTAATTACTTCCAAAGTAAATTTGGATGTTGTTGCCGAACCAATGCTCAGTCGCTTGAGAAATCAATTGGGCGTTGAGCGCCTCCACGCGAACGAGCTTGGTGTAGCCCGACTGTCAAATGTTGCGCTCGAAATTGCCGAATATAGTAAAAAAAGAGACATTAGGTTCTCACTTTTTAAGGTATCAAAGCCCGATCACGCCGTTATCAGTTTTTTCGATCAGGTATTTGATTCTGGAATGAACAAAGCCATCTCATGGCAGCATTACTTTACACCCTTACGATACGTTCTTCTATTCAAAGTTGCCTATCTGTTTGATGAAGAGATAGCCCAAATGGCGTGGACAGCTCGACAGGAGCGAAATCCAGAGAGGTGCTCCAAAAAATTGCGAGAGATATGCTCGATCTTACTAGATCGCGTGCACCGACTTCCCGACCAGAGGTCTCGGGAGCTTATCTCTGGTGGATTAAAATGGGCGTCGACCAATCCATTCGAAATCGAATACGGCGTTGGCAACAAAGATACTGCGCTGCAGATCTCCCCGAATTTGGTCGGATTTCAACAAGTACTCCAGCATATCGATCAGCAGGCGGGTCGCCAATCTCGAAAGGTTCGATCTATAACGGTTGATCGTCAAACTCAATTCAACAAGGCGCAAGGAGAGCTGGCCGACATCTACCAGAAGATGAAAGGCTTAAAAGCAGACATGGGGCCTGGAATGCCTAGTATTGAATGGTCAAACATGCCTGAGGTGCCACCAGAATTTCGCTCTAGTGATGAGAGTGCTGGTCTGGAACTTGTCGATCTGACTCTCTGGATCGCGAAGCGAATGACTGAAAATAAGCCGCTGTCGCCTGAACTCGTAAGTCTGTTCTATGTGCAAGCAAAGCGAGGTCAAACTGACGAGGTCTCCTTCGACGGTTTGAATAGGCGGTGGAAGCATCTATCCGAACTTCCGGTTCCTGACGAGCCACTATCCGACGAAATGCTGGAAGTGTTGAAAAAGGGAGAACTCGATCGCCTCAAGGTGCTTCAAGGACTCTAAAATCTTCTCGATTTAGAACCATAACTAATCCAAACCTTCAAAAAGTGATGCTTGAGTGTTGTTGAGAGCATTCTTTGTGGTCAAAGGATCGCTTTCGAATTGGGCAAGCGTTGCAACCGACAGAATTTTAGAGCTATCAATGCCAAGATGATTAACAAAGGTCCTTACATCTTCGAGGCCATTCGAATCGAAGTAACTAAAACTCCAATTCGCTGTCGGAAATTTTTGAGATATCGCTTGAAAGTAGGGCCAATCAACAGTCCCTAGCGAATGCCCTCTAACTGAAATCAGTTCAACGTTAGGATGGCTGTTCAGCCAAGCAGAGAGTTTCGGCAGGACCGTTTTGACCGGCTTCTGAGTCATTCGCAAGTATCCGTAGAATGGATTGTTTTGAATATCAGGCAAATCGTGTTTAGACTGAGGATCTGGCGGACTCTCGTCGTGTCCGACTATCAAGCAATCCGACCGGGTTCGGCTGCCATGAATGTAGTTGATTCGCGAAACGTCAACTCCAAAGAAGGTCTCAAGAGTTTCCGTGTAGTTAAAATTTACAAACACTGTGGCCGGATCAAAATTGAAATTGCCTTGTCGACCTTGGCTTAAATCAATGTCAGCAACCCATTTTCGAAAAGTATCCAAGATACTCGCGATATTCTCTATGAATTCAATGACAAGGGATTCATCCATTCCGATTTCTTGCATGTATTCTGATATATCTTCGCGTGAGCGCTGCCCAAACTCTTCATCGTCTATCAAGCCTAAGCAGCGTTCAAATTCACACCAACGGTCATATATGAAGTCTTCTTCACTTACTGCATCTGGCAGGTCTAATCCCATCCACTCGTACGAAGCCAAAAACAACTCTGAAAGGAGTTTGTATACGCTAGGTGAGTGATTTTTAGCGAACTGCACGAAACTGCCGTAGGAGGTTTGCAAGCCATGATGCAAATCAAATCCGTTACCGATTATTACTAGTTCTGACATTAATATAAACCAGTCTTAACATGCTAAGCATTGAAACAATGTCACCAGAAAATAAGTTGAAAGTAACAAAAGGTATAGATTAAGTGTACAAAAAGCAGCTTCTAAAGAACTTTAACATAACAAGAAAGAATTAACTGTAATTGGCGGGTGGCGGAAACTTGGAGAATCGAAAGCTGTTTTTTAGGCACTTGCGCTAAACCAAGAATCCGTGGGAAGGTTCTATTATTCAATATCCTCTATTTAGTTTTGCAATTCAATGACTTACACCTGCAACATAGGTCTGCTTGCCGCCCAATTCAGCATTTGACCGATTTTGGAGTATGGTCACTTTGTCCGCACACAGGACCTCTAGCGTTTCAATTCATGAACTGGGGAAGCTGATGATTTCTTACGTTGACCACCCATAGCAGCTGCAATCTTTCCGCCAACAGCCTCGCTTGCCGCTTTCAACGGATCATCATGCAAGTGTGCATAGCGTTGTGTTGTGGCGTTGTCGGTGTGGCCGAGCAATGCGCCAATAATTGGCAGGCTGGCCCCACCCGAAACCGCGATACTGGCGAAGCTGTGGCGCAGGTCATGCAAGCGAACATCGTCCAATCCCGCCATACTTCGAATGATACGCCAAACTTTCGGCGTGCCTTCATAGTGCCCTTCACTGCGATGGGCAGGAAACACAAAGGGCGATCCTTCAAGGCTTGGTAGCTTGCTAAGGATTTCCAGTGCACCAGCATTGAGCGGGATTGCTTTCTGACCGGTCTTGGAATCCGCAAGGCGAAGATAGCCGCCATCAAAATCAACGGCGTCCCAACGCAAGGTTTCGATCTCACCCTTACGCGCACCGGTAAAGACCAGCAATTTGAGAATGTTCAGTGCCTGCGGGTTCAAGCCGCGTTCTTCGCCGTCAACAAGTGCTTGCCCAAGTGCGACAAGTTCATGTTGGCTGAGATAGCGATGGCCTTTCTTGTCAGCAAATCGCTTCACGCCACGCACCGGATTTGTCTCGATCAACCCACAATCGAAGGCATAGCTGAATATGCCACCAAGCAGGCCAACAGTGCGCGTCGCGGTTCCTTTGCCGCCTTTCACAATGGCTCGGCCACGCAGGCCGGTCTTCTGGTCGAGTGAAGTCTTGCCGTTGGCCACATCCTGAAGGAAACGCTTGATATCTGCACGTGTCACGTCAGGCACCCTCTTCCTGCCGAGCAGCGGTTTGATGTGCCGCTCAATGCGCCCGCGATCTGTTGCGATTGTGCTGGCCTTCTTGGTTCCGACCCCGTTTTCGAGATAAATGTCGCAAAGCTGCGCGACAGTGATCTGCCTCTTCTCTTCCTGCTTTTCCTTTGCTGGGTCTTCGCCGTTGGCTGCCCTCCCAAGCAATTTGCGCGCTTCACTGCGCGCCTGATCGACCGTCCAGGGCGAACCATGCGCGCCGATGGTCATTCGCCTTGTTGGTGCTGTCCTGCCGTTCCCAACGCGATACTTGCAGACATAGGACTTGCGGCCACCTCTGGCGATCTTGATCCCAAAGCCCTTCAGTTCGCCATCCCAGAGGAAATAGTCGGCCTCTTTCGGAGCTGCGCCATTGATTGTCGACTTTGTAAGTTTGCTTGCCATCGTGGCCTCCGGATCGGTGGTTACTTTTTCCAAAAGGTAACCACATAGTAACCACCGACACCGGAACGTCAAGGAACTTCAGTCGCATTGTATACGAAAATATTATTTATATTCAGATTGTTATGTACTATACAAGAATATCAGGGAATGCATAAATTCCTTTATCCCCAGCCCTCCGAAGGCAGAGGTCACATGTTCGAATCGTGTCGGGTGCGCCAATCTTTTCAATGTGTTGGAAGAATATTAAGTAGCCGGCTTAATTGGCAAGCAATCACATAGTAATCACTGATATTGATAAATGGCTTTTTAGTGAACCGATCGGCTGTTGATCTTGAACTTGCGTTTATATTCTAGCTGCATGTAGAGCAATGAAATAATTGATTGAGTCTGATCAATATTAAAGGACAATTGCCGTCTAATATTTTACGTGAATATGTTTTGTTTCTTTTATACTTCTCTCACGCATAAACTCTAAGAAATTTACGTCCAGAACTAAAGGACGCTATTTGATCTCAATCAATGCTGCCGCGCATAAGAAGATGCGATCATGTAGTGGCTTGTCTATTTCATAGCTCGGAAATAAAGTTGGAATTAGCCATCGAAAAAGACGATGCTCTGATTAAACGAAAAGCGTAACTGTCATTGACAGAAGTATTATGCAATTCCGGCGGCTCTGATGCCCATGAAACTGCCGCTGTCAGACTATCAGTTCGTCAGAAATGCGCCCGTTTCATGTGTATTTCGGGAGTTACCGCGCTCTTCCACCAAAAAGCTCATGAGCTCAAAATGCAGTATATAGAGAATAAGACTTTTGATGAATTGGCCGTAGGTGACACGGCAGAGTTGATTCGCGATTTGAAAACGGAAGACATTAAGTTATTGGCAATCCTGTCAGGTGATACCAATCCAGTCCATATGGACGAAGAGTATGTGAAATCGGATATGTTTCAGAAGGTCATCGCTCATGGCATGTGGGGCGGATCCTTGATTTCAACCGTTTTGGGAACTGAACTCCCGGGCCCCGGCACAATCTATCGCAATCAGTCCCTCAGCTTCCGAAAACCCGTAAGCCTTGGCGATAGAATTACGGTTCGGGTGACCGTCACGAAGAAACAGGATATAGATCACCGCATCACGCTCGCCTGTGAATGTGTTAATCAGGAAGGCGAGGTCGTGATTGACGGTACAGCTGAAGTAGCGGCTCCGACAGAAAAAATCCGGCGACCGCAAACCCTTTTGCCAGAAGCACATTTACATAAAACAGGCGCGCAACATGAGCGTCTGATCGCGGCGACCGAGGGCCTTAACCCAATTCCAACCGCCGTTGTTCACCCTTGTGACACACTCTCTTTAACGGGCGCGATGGAAGCAGCTAAAAAAGGTTTGATCATTCCCGTACTGATCGGGCCCAAGAATAAAATCCTTGCGGCCGCTCACGAAGCGGAGTGCGATATCGGAAATGTCGAGATTATCGATGTACCCCATAGTCATGCTGCTGCCGAGAAAGCGGTTGAAATGGTCCGTGAAGGCAAGACTGCCTCAATAATGAAGGGCAAGCTGCATACAGATGAAATTATGGAAGCGGTTGTCCACCCTACTACCGGCCTAAAAACAGAACGACGGATCAGCCATGTTTTTGTGCTCGACGTTCCGCACTATCCAAAACCGCTTTTTATCACCGATGCCGCAATCAATATCTATCCGGACCTCGTTGACAAACGGGATATTGTCCAGAACGCGATAGACCTTGCCCATGCCCTTGGCATCGAAATCCCGAAGGCCGCCATTTTATCGGCAGTGGAAACCGTCTATCCCAAGATCAACTCGACCGTTGACGCCGCTGCGCTGTGTAAAATGTCGGACCGGGGTCAGATTACGGGTGGCTTGCTCGATGGCCCCCTCGCCTTTGATAATGCCATTTCCAAATCCGCGGCGGAAGCAAAAGGCATTAGTTCCATCGTCGCCGGAAATGCGGATATTCTGGTTGCGCCCGACCTTGAAGCCGGCAATATGATAGCCAAGCAGCTCATTTATCTCGCCGGAGCCGAATCTGCCGGCATTGTCCTTGGCGCCCGTGTCCCCATTATTCTTACAAGCCGGGCGGACGGCATATTCTCTCGCATTGCCTCCTCCGCACTGGCGCAGCTTTATACGCATTATATTCGGCAAAAGAAACTATGATTGACGCGATCCTTGTTCTCAATGCCGGATCATCAAGCATTAAATTCGCTCTGTACCCTGTGGCGTCCGAACCCAGGAACCCGCTCATTCGCGGCAAAATTGAAGGTATCGGCCGGGCGCCAAAGTTCCACGCGACGAATGTACAGGGCCTCAAAATGGACGATGGCATGCTTGCTTCGATCGATAAATCAAGCAGCCATGGCGTCCTCACCACTCAGTTGCTGGACTGGCTAGAGCAACATGATGAAGGTTACAAAATTACCGCAGTCGGCCATCGTGTCGTCCATGGTGGGCGCTATTTCAGCAAGCCTGTTCGTATTGACAAGGGTATTTTAAAAGAACTCGGCGCGCTCATTTCTCTCGCGCCCTTGCACCAACCCAACAATATTGCACCGATAGAGTCCCTTCTAAAGCGTGATGGCCGGATATTGCAGGTCGCCTGTTTTGATACCGCCTTTCACCGAACGCAACCGCGCCTTAATGAGCTTTTCGCGCTGCCACGCCGCTACGCTGATGAAGGGGTTATCCGGTATGGCTTTCACGGCTTATCCTATCAGTATATAGCAAGCGTCCTCCCCGAATATCTGGAAGAGCAAGCCGAGGGGCGGATCGTTGTCGCTCATCTTGGAAATGGGGCCAGCCTTTGCGCTATGCGAACACGAAAAAGCGTTGCTACCAGCATGGGCTTCACGGCTCTCGACGGCCTCATGATGGGAAGCCGTTGTGGCAACATTGATCCGGGGATCGTGCTCTTCCTGATGCAGGATCGCGGGATGAGCGCTGATCAGATCCAGAATCTACTCTACAATGAATCCGGCCTTCTTGGTGTTTCCGGGATCAGCAACAATATGCTGGCGCTGCTGGAAAGCAGTAGCATTGAGGCTAAAGAGGCGGTTGATCTTTTTTGCTATCGTGCAGCCTGTGAGATCGCCGCCCTTTTGGTGCCACTAAGAGGTTTGGATGCAATTGTTTTTACCGCCGGCATTGGCGAGAATTCAGCCGCAATTCGTGCCCAGATTTGCGGGCATCTGGATTGGTTGGGTATCGATATTAATGTTGACGCCAACAATGCCAACAGCCGAATTATTAGCAGGGGAAAATCGAGAATAACTGTTTCCGTCATCCCCACCGATGAGGAAGGCGTGATCGCTGAGGCGACGCGGGCTATCCTCCGTGACGACGGTCAGCGAGGGAAATCATGACAGTATTGCCTATCGAAAAATTTGTCCCCGCCGTCGGGTGGCTGCGGAGTTATTCGTTTCAGGATTTTCCGGGCGACCTGACCGCCGGGATCATAACCGCGATCCTGCTGGTACCGCAAGCAATGGCCTATTCTATCCTCGCCGGATTACCTCCCGAAGTCGGCCTTTACGCAAGCATTGTACCGCCGATCCTCTATGCTCTTTTCGGCAGTAGCCGTGCTCTCGCGGTTGGGCCCGTTGCTGTTGCGTCCCTGATGGTGGCGAGCGCGCTCGGCAGCCTCGCGCTTCCTGGATCGCCTGACTATATCCTTGCCGCGCTTGTTCTTTCCGCACTTATTGGCCTTTTCCTATTGATCATGGGGATCGCCAAGCTAGGCTTTCTTGCCAACTTTCTGAGCCATCCGGTGATGTCGGGCTTTACCAGCGCCGCTGCTATCGTCATTGCCTTTAGTCAGCTAAAGCATCTCCTCGGCCTTGATATTCCTCGGGGCGCACGGATAGACGAGGCCATATTATACATTTTTGGACATATTACAGACGCCAATTCCATCACTGTTACCGTCAGCGTCATCAGCCTGGCTCTCTTATTCGTTCTCCGTCGATATTTTGGCCCAATTCTGATGCGGGTAGGTTTTTCTGAAGCTATTGCCAATACATTGGTAAAAGCGGGGCCAATGTTTGTCGTTATTTTTATGACGTTCCTGTCGGCAAGAATGCTCTGGAATGAAACTGCCGGTCTGGTGGTTGTGGGAAGTATCCCGGCGGGACTACCTCCCCTCACCCTTCCCGAGTTCGATTTCGCGCTTTGGCGAGAGCTGGCCATCTCCGCCGCCCTGATCGCACTGGTAAGCTTCGTTGAGAGCGTTGCCATTGCTCGGGTCCTGGCAAGCAAACGTCGCCAGAAAATCGATGTCAATCAGGAGCTCGTCGGTCTGGGTGTTGCCAATCTCGGCGCCGCCTTCAGCGGTGGAAGTCCGGTGTGTGGCGGCTTCAGTCGCTCGGTTGTGAATTTCTCTGCCGGTGCCAATACGCAGCTGGCTGCGATTATAACAGCCTGCCTGATCGCACTCTCAGTTCTTTTCTTTACACCGCTTTTTTATTATCTGCCACAAGCTGTTCTGGCCGCAATTATCATCGTTGCGGTTCTGGGCCTTGTTGATTTTAAGGCCCTTAAAGTTAATTGGGTCTACAGCAAAAGCGATGCGGCGGCATGGCTTGTAACATTCGCGGTGGTTATGGCTGAAGGAATCGAGATGGGGATCATTGCCGGCGTGGGAATATCACTGATTCTATTTCTCTGGCGCAGCAGCAAACCGCATATCGCAATTGTCGGCCGTGTCGGCAGTAGCGAGCATTTCCGTAATATCAAGCGGCATCAGGTCCGCACATGCCCGCATGTACTGGCGATCCGTGTCGACGAAAGCCTTTTCTTCGCAAACACCCGATACTTCGAAAATTACATTCTCTCGGCAATTGTCGATCAGCCCGAAGTCAAGCACGTCGTCTTTATATGTAGTGCAATTAATGCAATTGACGGCAGCGCCCTTGAATCTCTGGAACAGCTGATAACCGATTTGAAAAGTGCGGGTGTCACATTCCATCTCGCTGAAGTTAAGGGACCTGTCATGGATCGCCTGCAAAGAACGCATTTTCTGGAACATCTCAAGCCCGGAGAAGTCTTTCTAAGTACCCATGAAGCTTTTAAGGCGCTGGACTGTGTGTAATGGCAGGAACAGAATCCGATATTTTACAAAATCGCGTCTTTGCCTTTATGCGCGATCCGAAAAGTTATTCGAACAACTTAGAAACGGTCGAAGAACATGAAACTCATGGCGCCATTGTATTCCTTGCAGGAAACATCGCATATAAAATCAAGAAAGCCGTGAAATTTCCGTATATGGATTTTTCGACGCTTGAAAAACGACATCAGTTTTGCGAGCGGGAAATGGCAATCAATCAACCGGCCGCCCCAGAGATTTATCTCGGCCTTACTGCCATTACACAAGAAGCTGACGGCTCTCTTGCATTTGATGGAAACGGACCTGAGGTAGAATGGACCGTGAAAATGCAACGCTTTGACCAGAAGCTGATGCTTGACCAGCTCCCGCACGCCCTCGTTACCGACAAGACATTGATCGACCAGCTGGCAAAAGCGGTTCTTGACTATCACCAGGCTGCGCCTTGCAATAATGTCTCCGATGGCCCGGGTCGAGTGCAAATCCTGATCGATGAACTGAAAGACAGTTACAAGGGGGCATCGGATATATTTCCGGCGGAAAAAGTCGCTCAATTTGAGAAGCTGGCAGAGGAGCATTTGGCACGCGCTTATTATTGCCTGCGTCTAAGAGGGCGCCGCGGATTTGTCAGGCGCTGCCATGGAGATCTGCATCTTCGAAATATCGTCCTTATGGAAAAGAAGCCCGTCCTGTTCGATGCACTGGAGTTCGATGAAGAACTGGCGACAATTGACGTCCTTTATGATCTCGCTTTCCTCTTGATGGATCTCGATCAACGGCACATGAGCCAGGCTGCGAACCAGCTTCTCAATCGATATCTTTATCTTTCCGGCGATCTTGAGAATATATACGGATTGAAAGCAATGCCTCTCTTCCTCGCGATCCGTGCCGGCATACGGGCGATGGTTGCAAATGATCATGCACAACAACTAACCGGAAGGGAGCAAAAAACGGAATTTGCTTCTGCACAGCAATATTTTTCCACGGCATTACAGTATTTGACGGCAAAAACACCTATGCTGATCACAATAGGCGGATTTTCTGGCACGGGGAAAACCACCCTTGCCGCGCGGCTTGCGAGCACACCTGAGCATGCACCGGGATATCTTCATTTTCGCTCAGATCTTGAAAGAAAGACCCTTTTCAATATCGCCGAGACTAAGCGGCTGGATCAATCCGGCTATACGCGAGAAGTAACCGAAAAGGTTTATGCCAAGCTGCAGCATAAGGCACGCATTGCTCTCAAAGCTGGACAACAGGTTATTGTGGATGCCGTCTTTTCAAAAAAAGAGGAGCGGACCGCTTTCGAGCAGCTTGCAGCAGAGCTTGATGTCCCTTTTATCGGAATTTGGCTCGAAGCAGACGAGAGCGTAATCTCTGCCCGCGTGGCGGCGCGAAAAAACGACGCTTCCGATGCAACGCCCGCAGTTGTTCATCAACAGATCGCCCGCGGTGCATCCGGCCTCGACTGGCACCGGATTGACGCCAGTGGAACGGAACTCGATAGTTTGCGTCAGGCCCTGCAGATTTCCGACTTTTCCGATATTGATTAGGGTCCCGTTACGGGAAGACAGTTTAGCGGCAATTTATTGATTCACCCGGTAATCTCCGGATGCGCCATCCATTCCCGCCCACGCAACATGGCTTTCCAATAGATTGGAGGCAGGATTTTCTCCTTAAGCAGCCATGCAAGCCGGCTTGGCTTTTGTCCATTAATCAGCCATGTCGGAAAACTTGGAAGCAGTTTGCCGCCATAGCCGAACTCGGCAAGCACGATCTTGCCCCGTTCGACAGTCAATGGACAAGATCCATACCCATCATAATGGGCAACCCCGGATGTAACGCCCATATCTCGCAACAGATTGTTGGCAACCACCGGTGCCTGTTTTCGCGCCGCGGCCGCTGTTTTCGCATTCGGCGCATTCATTACATCGCCAAGCGCCCAAATATTTTCAAATGTCTTATGACGGAGTGTGGTCTGATCAACGTCCACCCATCCTGCATCATCCGCCAAGGGGCTGACGCGGATAAAATCCGGAGCGCATTGCGGAGGGACGACATGAATCATATCGAAATTTGTTTCAACCACCTCACTGTTCCCATCAGCATCGGTTTTGTTGAACCATGCCGTCTTTGTGGATCCGTCAATTCGGATCAGGTTATGCATGAACTTCAGGTCCGCATGATACTTTTCAATGTATTCCATCAATGCCGGAACATACTCTTTCACTCCGAAAAGCACCCCGCCCGCGTTATAAAATTCAATATCAATATCTTTGATGTTGCCATTACGGTACCAATGGTCTGCAGAAAGATAGAGAGACTTCTGAGGTGCGCCCGCGCATTTTATCGGCATTGGCGGCTGAGTGAAGAGTGCCCGGCCTGACTTCATGCCGCGAACAAGTTCCCAAGTATAAGGCGCCAAATCATAACGGTAGTTTGAGGTGACACCATACCGGCCAAGGGTTTCCACCAATCCTTGCACCGCACGCCAGTTAAGCTTCAAGCCGGGCGCAACAATCAGCCGATTATATTTCACAATGCGGCATCCATCCAGAATGACAGCATTCTTATCGGGTTCAAATGCGGAAACTGCCGCCTTGATCCAGTGAACACCCTTCGGGATCAGTGAGCCCATAGTGCGCGCAGTTTCCTTGGCATCGAAAATTCCGCCACCGACCATTGTCCATCCCGGCTGATAATAATGAACGTCCGCCGGATCTATAATCGCAATATCCAGACTCTCTTCTCGCTGCATCAGGCTTGATGCCACAGAGATACCAGCGGCACCGCCACCAATGATTACGATGTCATGAGAAAAATCCGCAACATCTGTCGGCGTTTTCCCGCCATTTGCAATGCGACGGACAACACCGGACATGTCATAACCGGCGTCTTTCGCTGCCTCAAGAATTTCCGGAAGCGCTGTCCCTTTTGCACCTTCATTGAGTGACCACAGAGTTGTCGACCGGGTGCCTGTACGACAATAGGCAATCACCGGATTGGGCAGCGATTTTAATGCATCCCCGAATGACTTGGCATCGCTGTCCTGAACCTTGCCCGAGACGATGGGAATATAGGCGGCCTCCAATCCTGCTTTATGCGCCGCCTTTTGTATTTCCGCAAATGTAGGTTGATCTGCACCTTCGCCATCGGGTCGATTGCATATAACTGCCTTGAACCCCTGCTTCGCAAGTTCAGCAAGATCTTCAGGAGCAATTTGTGCACTAACGGACAGGTTTTCGCTGATTTTTTTTGCTTCCATTTTCTTCCCTTTTTTCAAACCCCTCCCAATTTTGGATAGTCCCTAAAGTATATTCACCGGGACTTTCAGCATCAGCTTTCCATCGTGATCTTCAGGAATTTCTCCAGCCCGCATGTTGACCTGAAGGGAGGGTAATATAAGACGGGGCATCCCAAGGGTTGGATCGCGTTCATTGCGGAGTTTGATAAAATCAGCTTTCGTCTTTCCTAGTCCGAAATGGATATTATCACGCATCTCTTCACCGACAGTTGTTTCCCATTCATAAGGGCGACCATCAGGGCCGTAATCATGGCACATAAAAAGGCGCATATCTTCTGGAAGCGTCAGTACTTTCTGGATGGACTCATAAAGTGTCGCCGCGTCACCTCCCGGAAAATCAGCCCGAGCAGAGCCGCCATCAGGCATGAACAGTGTATCGCCAACAAAAGCCGCGTTACCGATCACATGCACCATGCAAGCCGGCGTATGACCGGGTGTATGGATGGCAAAGCAATGCATCGACCCGATGTCATAGGTATCCCCGTCTTTAAACAGCCGGTCGAACTGCGATCCGTCTCGCTTAAAACGATCATCCTCGTTATATATCTCGCCGAAAGTTTTTTGGACGATAAGAACCTTTTCCCCGATACCGATCTTGCCGCCCAGCTTTTCTTTGATATAAGCGGCGGATGTCAGATGATCCGCATGTACATGGGTTTCAATAATCCATTCAAGCGACAGTCCATTGTCCTGAATGTAACCGATTATCGCGTCAGCGCTGTCATAAGTGAGCCGGCCTGCTGCATAGTCGATATCAAGAACCGGATCAATAACGGCGCAGGCCTTGCTTGCCGGGTCTTTCACAATATAGCTGATGGTAAAAGTGTCTTGGTCAAAGAAGGCTTTGACTTCGGGCTTAACAGTCATATTCACCGGATACTGGCTCATGATTTTCCTATATATCCCTTACAAATTTAGAATTCTTCAAAAGGAATTTTATAAGAAAAATCTTATCCATCATTGATTCTGATCAATCAAATTCGGGAGGATTCACTCACTAGGCCGTTTCTTTTTTTGTTGTCTTCGATCCCAGTATGGCATCGATATCCGGCCAGGTAACCGTTTCCTCTTTTTCCAACCTATCAATCAACTGCGTGACCTCAGCCTCGTGCTTCTTCATAACTTCCCGGCTCCGCTGTTCTGCCTCACGGACGAGTTTTAGGACAGCCTCATCTACCCGGCTTGACATTTCCTCACTAAAATGGCGTGGCTGGGTAATCTCGCGGCCAAGGAAAGGATGGTCCTCACTCAGGCGAAGATCGATCGGGCCCACTTCATCGGACATCCCCCATTGCGATACCATTGAACGAGCCAGTTTGGTTGCTTTCTTGATATCATCATCAGCGCCAGAACTGACACTGCCGAGGAAGAATTTTTCCGCTACGCGCCCTGCAAGTGAAACCGCCAGCCGGTCGCGAAGATAATCTTCGTCTAAGTTGTGACGTTCCTCAGTTGGAAGGAGGTGAGTACCGCCAAGTGTTCTCCCACGCGGAATAATGGTCACTTTATAAAGTGGATCGGCATGAGGCAGGAAATAAGCGACTGCCGTATGCCCTGCTTCATGCACAGCAAGACGGTGATGCTCCTCGGGCTGGATCGCGAGGGTACGGACAGTCCCCATCATAATCTTGTCACGCATCTCGTCAAAGTGATGCATGGACACCTCTCCGCTACCATCCTGAGCCGCCGCTATTGCTGCCTCATTCACAAGATTTTTGAGGTCAGCTCCTGAAAAGCCTGGACAGCCACTTGACACCACACCTAGATCAACGTCATCCGCTAACGGCACTTTATGGGTATGGACCTTAAGTATCTCCTGTCTGGCAGCCTTGTCCGGAAGTTCCAAAGTGACATGGCGATCAAACCGGCCAGGTCGAAGTAGCGCTGGATCCAACACATCCGGCCGGTTAGTGGCCGCTAGAACAATAACCGTTTCATGACCAGTAAATCCGTCCATCTCTGACAGTATTTGGTTGAGGGTTTGTTCCCGTTCATCATTACCGCCGCCAAGGCCTGTCCCGCGCACACGCCCAACAGCATCCAGCTCATCAATAAATATAATGCTCGGTGCGCGCTTCTTGGCTTCTTCAAACATTTTTCGAACTCGCGAGGCACCAACACCAACGAACATCTCGATAAACTCTGACGCCGAAATATTAAAGAAATTAACACCAGCCTCACCAGCAAGGGCTCGGGCAAGCAAGGTTTTGCCCGTTCCTGGGGGGCCGATCAGTAGAACGCCATGCGGTGCTTCCGCTCCTAGTCTTTTGAAACTCTCCGGATGCTTCAGAAACTCGACCAATTCAGCGACTTCTTTTTTGGCCTGGTCCTGCCCGGCGACATCGTCAAAGGTTACACGGCGTGCAGATTTTTGCTCCTTCTTCGCCGAACCTATCAGGAAATCACTACTGCTCCGACCTCCAAAGCGGTCCATCAAATTACCCTGCATCCGACGCATGATGTATATATATACTCCAATAAATATAATCCATGGCAAGAGCGATAGCAGCCAACTGTTCCCAGTCTCGACCGGCTTGTTCCAGACAGTTACATTCTGTTCCTCGAAAAGCCTTAACAAATCAGGGTCGCCGGCACTTGGCAGCACCGTCTTCAAATCATTCGTCGTTTTTTGTGTATTAGGCACTGAGATTGGTGATTTCAGGACAGCATTCACATTCTCACCGGTCAGGGTCACTTTCGCTACATCCCCATCGGCCACCATTTTCTTAAATTCGCTGTAGGCCACCTCTGTCTCAGCCGGCGATCGTTCAAACTGCCCCACCATTAAATAACTGAAAACGAGGGCCGCAATAATAACAATCCATACCCAACCCGGCATCTGTTTCATCCGCGCTTCCCCCTGCTTATACGCGCGGACGCGCAAGCTTCAACAATGGCTGCCTGGGTATCCTTATCCTGTGCCTCTACGGCTCTTCCAAGGGTCTTAAGTTCGTAGCGCAGCCCATGAATCTGATCAATGAGGGAAAGAACAATGGGAATAGCGTCATTATTTACCGCCATATCCGACTTGAGCTGACGGATCAGCTCTAATCTCGCAATATCAATTTCGCGATAATGATACCCACTCTTCGTCTTTACCGGGAGCACCCAGCCACGTTTCACCCAGAGCCTGAGATGGGTAAGCTTTATATCCGGTAGTTTTTCAACCACTTCATTTTCACTTATCATAACCCGCTCCTTCTATGTTCTGCCGCACGGAATAGGCGTTGTCGCTTCGCCATTTCTCCATAAAGCTCTGAAGCTCCGGATCAATTCTCTTTGGCAGAATAATTTTAAGCCGTATCAGCTGATCGCCCGTCGTTCCGCCATTCGCGGCGGCAATTCCTTTTCCTTTTAAGCGCAGAGTCTGCCCACTGCTAGCGCCAGCAGGAATGGTCATGTTGACTTTACCATGTATCGTCGGGACGGAAATTTTTGCGCCAAGAACCGCCTCATCCAAAGATATGGGCAATTCAATCAGAATATCGCGCCCTTCCTGCCGATACAGGCGATGCGGCGCCACCTCAATTTTCACATAAGCATCGCCATTCGGCCCCTTATTGTACCCTGGTGCTCCTTTGCCTTTCAGCCGAATACTTTGGCCATCGCGGATACCGGCTGGAACCGAGATATCAAGGGTGGAACCATCCGGCATCGTGATACGCTTTTTCGCACCAAGAGTAGCATCCAGAAAATCGACTTTAAGCTGATAGTGGGCATCCTGCCCCCGGATAGGCATTTGAGGCCCGCGACCATCCGTGCCTGCGCCGGAGCGCGCCCGGCGGAAAAGCTCCGAGAACAGATCGCTTTCATCCCCAAAATCACCAAAAGCATCAGATGTATAATAATGGGTTTCGGGACCCTCTCCAGCATAACTCCTATAGTACTGCGGATCAGGTTGTTCCTTCCCTGTTGCGTCAATTTCGCCGCGGTCAAAACGCGCCCTTTGCTCCTTATTTCCGAGGATCGCATAAGCGCTCGAAATAGCTTTGAACCTCTCTTCCGCCTCGGTATCCCCGGGCTTCAAATCCGGATGCAGTTCCTTCGCAAGTTTTCGGTAGGCCGACTTTATTTCCTTATCCGAGGCTGTCGGCTTCACCCCAAGCAGATCATACGGATTGTCAGTCACTTGTATCTCTCGCCTTCTTTCATTGCAGTTTTATACCCGATTGCGCTTTATTTTATCATACTTACGGCTTTAGGCCATCGGTCTAGTTGCATGGCTCGCGTTAAAATTATGCTAGCAGAGGAACATGCAATTTGAATTATACTCATGTTCGGTATGTCTTTTTTGACGGCAATCATGACCCTGTCAGAACAATTAAATTTGCGGCATTATGCGATTGTGCAGTTATTCGTGAAAGGGACCGAGATTGCGTTATTCCGCGTTCAGGCTGTTTTTGGAAGGATTGCAGGGCCAGAGCGGCTGGAAGCCGGTGTGGCGCGATGCCGCGCCGCAAGCCAGCTATGACTACGTGATTGTCGGCGGCGGTGGTCATGGTCTGGCGACTGCGCATTATCTCGCAAAGGTGTATAAAAAGGCGCGCATCGCCGTTTTGGAAAAGGGCTGGATCGGCGGCGGCAATGTCGGACGGAACACGACGATTATCCGCTCCAACTATCTGCTTGACGGCAACGAGCCATTGTATGAATTCTCCCTCAAACTCTGGGAGGGGCTGGAGCAGGACCTCAACTATAACGCCATGGTCAGCCAGCGCGGCATTCTCAACCTCTGTCACAGCGATGTGCAACGCGATGCTTACCGCCGGCGCGGTAATGCGATGATCCTGAATGGTGCGGATGCCGAACTCCTGGATCAGGATCAGGTGCGCGAGATGGCGCCTTTTCTGGATTTTGAGAATGCGCGCTTTCCGATCAAGGGCGGATTGTTGCAGCGACGCGGCGGAACGGTGCGCCATGATGCCGTAGCCTGGGGTTATGCCCGCTCTGCCGATAGCCATGGGGTGGACATTATCCAGAACTGCGAGGTTACCGGCTTCCGGATCGAAAATGGGGCTATCAGGGGACTGGAAACCGGCCGCGGATATATCGGCACGAAAAAGATCGGCGTTGCGGTCGCGGGCAGTTCTTCCCGTGTGATGGCAATGGCGGGCTTGCGCCTTCCCATTGAAAGCCATGTCCTGCAGGCGTTCGTCTCCGAAGGATTAAAACCGCTGATCCCGGGGGTCATTACCTTCGGCGCGGGACATTTCTATATCAGCCAGTCGGACAAGGGCGGGCTTGTCTTCGGCGGCGATATCGATGGCTACAACAGCTATGCCCAGCGCGGCAACTTACCGGTGGTGGTGGATGTGCTGGAGGGCGGCATGGCACTGATGCCGATGATCGGGCGGGCCCGGCTCTTGCGAATGTGGGGCGGCATCATGGATATGTCGATGGACGGATCTCCCGTTATCGATAGAACGCCGATTGACGGGCTCTACTTCAATGGCGGATGGTGCTATGGCGGCTTCAAGGCAACGCCCGCCTCCGGCTATGCCTTTGCGCATCTGCTCGCAACTGATATGCCACATGAAACGGCGACCCAGTTACGACTGGACCGCTTTCGGACCGGCGCCCTGATCGATGAAAAGGGCGCGGGCGCCCAGCCGAACCTGCATTGAGGCGCGCATGATTATAAACCATCCCCTCCTCGGCCCGCGCGATTCGCAGGAATTTGTCTATCTTGGTGATGCCAGCCTGATCGACCGCCCGAATGCTATGGCGGAAACGGCACTCGATGATTTTCATGATTATCTCTACCTTCGGGATAACCCGGCGGGCAGCCATAAGGAACTCTGGTTCCATGAGCAGGGGGACCGCTCCTGGCTGGTGGTGACACGCGATGTGACAACGCATGAGATTACTGATGTCGAGCTGGCCTCCGATTACGCAAAACGGCGGGGGCGAGATAGATGAGTCAGAAAAACCGCTTGGTCGGCGGCCAAATCGACAGAAGTCGCCCCCTCTCCTTCGCCTTCGATGGAAAGAACTACGAGGGATATGCCGGTGATACGCTGGCATCCGCCCTGCTTGCCAATGACGTCCGGCTAATGGGACGAAGCTTCAAATATCATCGTCCACGCGGCGTTTTTTCTGCAGGGTCGGAGGAACCAAATGCTCTTGTTGAATTGCGCAGCGGCGCGCGACAAGAGCCGAATACACGCGCAACCATGACGGAACTGTATGACGGTCTGACCGCGATGAGCCAGAACCGGTTTCCTTCCCTACGGTTCGATATGTTGGCTTTTAACGATGCGCTTTCCTCCTTCCTCTCGGCCGGGTTTTACTACAAGACCTTCATGTGGCCGCCCGCCTTCTGGGAGAAGCTTTATGAACCGGCTATCCGGCGCGCGGCTGGCCTAGGCCGGTTATCTGGCAAGGAAGACCCCGACAGCTATGACAAGGGCTTTCTGCATTGCGACCTTCTGATCATCGGATCGGGCCCGAGCGGGCTTGCCGCCGCCTTGACTGCCGGGCGGGCGGGGGCAGAGGTTATTCTCGCAGAGGAAGACGTCGTCTTTGGCGGACGACTGCTGGCAGAACAGAATCTTCTGACGGAGCAGTGTGGAAATGAGTGGGTATCGGATGTCATCGGCGAGTTGTCCTCCCTGCCAAATGTCCGTTTGATGACGCGGACAACCATTTTCGGGCAATATGATCACGGTATTTTTGGCGCGGTGGAGCGGGTATCGGATCACCTTCCAGAACCACCCGCGGATAAGCCACGACAGATTCTTTGGCGAATCTATGCAAAGCGCGCGCTGCTGGCCGCCGGAGCGACGGAGCGGCCCATTACCTTTGAGAATAACGACCGGCCCGGCGTCATGCTGGCGGGCGCCATGCGAGCCTACGCCAACCGATGGGCCGTGACGGCCTCAACTGATATTGCCATCTTTACCAATAACGATGACGGGCACCGCACCGCGTGGGACCTTGATGCCAAGGGAGTCAATATCGCCGCCGTCATCGATAGCCGTATGGATACCCCCTCCTCCACCGAGTTCGAGGTTCTTTCAGGCGCACAAATACTCGATAGTCATGGCCGACTTGGCCTTAGGTCCGTGAAAGTCCGTCTAAAGGATGGATCAACAAGGGAGATTTCCTGCGGGGCTCTCGGGCTTTCGGGCGGTTGGAACCCGAATGTGCATCTCGCCTGTCATAAGCGAGGTAGGCCTGTCTGGAACGAGACTATTTCCACATTTGTCCCGGCATCGAGTGGCGATCACCTTTTGCGTATTGCGGGTGCAGCGGCAGGCATATTCTCGACTCATGGCGCCCTTCACTCTGGCGCGGAAGAGGCCGTCAAGGCGCTCAACGATTTGGATGTTTCTGCTCATGTGCCAGAGCTTCCGGAGGCAGAAGACGCGCCCGTCAAAATCACACCTTTCTGGTATGTGAAAAGTGGGAAGGGGCGGGCATGGCTAGATCTTCAGAATGACGTCACGGTCAAGGATGTCCAACTCGCCCATCAGGAAGGGTTCCGGTCCGTCGAACATATGAAGCGTTACACCACGCTCGGCATGGCGACGGATCAGGGAAAGACCGCCAATGTCGGAGCGCTTGCCCTTCTTGCCGAACTGGAAGGGAAAACTATTACAGAAATCGGCACCACCATCTTTCGCCCACCCTATACGCCGGTTTCCATGGGAACGTTCGCCGGACGGTCTCGGGGCAAGGATTTTCGCCCCTACCGCCTCACCCCAAGCCATAAATGGGCGGCGGAACAGGGCGCGGTTTTTGTCGAGGCGGGCAACTGGCTTCGCGCGCAGTGGTTTCCTACCCAAGGCGAGACCCACTGGCGGCAATCCGTCGACCGGGAGGTACTTGCGGTCCGGAAGTCCGTCGGTGCCTGCGATGTGACAACGCTCGGCAAGATCGATGTACAGGGCGCGGATGCAGCGGAATTCCTGAACCATATCTATTGCAACGGCTTCGCGAAGCTACCCGTCGGTAAGGTTCGCTATGGCCTGATGCTGCGCGAGGATGGGCTCGCCATGGATGACGGCACCGCCGCCCGCCTTGCCGAGGATCATTTTGTCGTCACGACAACCACCGCAAATGCGGTTCCCGTTTTCCGGCATATGGAGTTTTACCGCCAATGCCTCTGGCCGGGGCTGGATGTCCAGCTTATCTCGACGACCGAGGCCTGGGCGCAGTTCGCCGTCGCTGGACCAAACGCCCGCAAGCTGCTGCAGAAAGTTATTGATCCCGCCTATGACATCTCGAATGAAGCCTTTCCCTATATGGCCTGCGGAGAAATTACTGTCTGCGGCGACCTGCGCGCGCGGCTGTTCCGGATTTCCTTCTCCGGCGAGCTAGCCTATGAGATTGCTGTACCGACGAGATATGGTGACGCTCTCATCCGGAGGCTTATGGAAGCGGGTAAGGAATTTGATATCACTCCCTATGGCACGGAAGCCTTAGGCGTGCTCCGGATCGAGAAGGGCCATGCAGCGGGGAATGAACTGAACGGCCAGAGCACCGCCGCCATGCTCGGCATGGGCCGAATGGTCTCGCAGAAGAAAGACAGCATCGGACGGGTGCTTGCAGGCCGCCCCTATCTCCAGCGCGAGGATGATTATCGCCTCGTCGGATTAAAGCCAGTAAATTCCAAGGAAACCATTCTTGCGGGCGCGCATCTGATGACTGCAGGCGACACGGTCAACGCAGCGAATGATCAAGGATGGGTCACGTCCGCGGCCTATTCCCCGCATGTCGGTTCCTCCATCGCGCTTGCTTTCCTTAAAAATGGCGAGGCGCGTCATGGCGGGATGATCCGAATTGTAAGCCCGCTTGATAACCTCGATATCGAGGGAGAGGTCACCAGCCCGCACTTCATCGATCCGGAAGGAGACCGGCTCCGTGTCTGAACAGCTCCTCGCCCCGCTGACTGCTCTTGGCAATGACACGCCGGTTGTCGTGACAATCGGCGGCATCACCATCTGTGAAAATCCTGATCTCACCATTGCCTCACTAGCCGCCCGCAAGGATCGCGGCGCAGAACTGCACTCCAAGCTGCAAGCAGATACAAAAGTTCAATTACCGGATCCTGGCAAAATGATGTTTGCAGAGGATGTGGCGGCCATCTGGACGGGGGTTGAGCAGTGGCTCCTGTTGGCGCCAATATCCAGTCACCCGGACTATGCAGCGGAGGTAAAGACTGTCGTCGCGGACAGCGCGAGTGTCACCGAACAAACAGATGGCTGGGTCGTATTTGACATTGCGGGCAATAATCTCATCCCCATGTTGGAACGGCTTTGTAATCTTAACAGCAAGGCTCTCTCGTCGGGAGAGGCGACAAGATGTCTGATCGAGCATCTCGGCTGCTTGATCATTTGTCGTGAATCAGGTAGGGAATTTACAATCCTCGGCCCCCGTTCCTCGGCGGCCTCCTTACATCATTCCCTCGTCACGGCAGCAAAGAGCATCGCCTGACGGTTATTCAGTCAGGAAAGCACCCCGACCATGCAGACATTTGCGCTTACCGTAAAATGTAAATCCACCCGCGGGATTGTCGCGGCTATCTCTACATTCCTGGCGGCGAATGGCTGCAACATCACCGACAGTGCTCAGTTCGACGATCAGGAGACCGGTAACTTCTTTATGCGGATTAGTTTCCTGAGCGAGGAGGGAAAGGACCTGGCATCGCTGTCGGAAGAATTTTCAGATATTGGCAGGCGTCTGGGTATGGAATACAACTTCCATGATGAAGCCGAGAAAATGAAGGTCATCATCATGGTCTCCCGCTTCGGGCATTGTCTGAATGACCTGCTCTATCGGTGGCGGATCGGGGCTTTGCCCATCGATATCGTCGCTGTCATTTCCAATCATTTCGATTACCAGAAGATCGTCGTCAATCACGATATTACCTTTCATCATATCAAGGTGACGAAGGAAAATAAGAAAGAAGCTGAAGCGCGGCAGATGGCCATCATTGAGGAAACCGGCGCGGAGCTGATCGTGCTTGCCCGTTATATGCAGGTTCTCTCTGATGAGATGTGCCGGAAGATGTCAGGCCGGATCATCAATATCCACCATTCCTTCCTGCCAAGCTTCAA
>PAKP01000057.1 GCA_002706985.1 Sneathiella sp.
AGAGCTTGCGGGCCAGTCTTTGCCCATCAGCTCGGCACGTGCCGTCGCAGGGTCAGGGGCCGCGCGGATCAGCTTGATCACCTCGTCGATATTGGCAACCGCAATCGCCAGGCCGATCAAGACATGAGCCCTTTCGCGCGCCTTGCCGAGGAGGAATTTCGTCCGCCGGGAGACAACTTCCTCCCGGAAATCAAGGAAGGCTTCCAGTAGTTCCTTAACGTTCAGAAGCTCCGGCTTGCCGCGGTTGAGCGCCAGCATGTTCACGCCGAACGATGTCTGGAGGGAGGTAAAGCGGAAAAGCTGGTTCAGCACCACTTCCGGCATAGCATCACGCTTGATCTCGATCACGACACGCACGCCGTGACGGTCGGATTCATCGCGCAAATCGCCAATCCCCTCAACCTTCTTCGCCCGGACAAGATCGGCAATCTGCTCAACCAGCCGCGCCTTGTTCACCTGATAGGGGACTTCCGTCACGATCAGGGCCTGACGGTCTTTGCGGATTTCCTCAATATCGACTTTCGCCCGCATGATCACCGAGCCGCGCCCGGTTGTCAGGCCGCTTATCGATCCACTACGGCCAAGAATGGTGCCACCGGTCGGGAAATCCGGCCCCGGAATAAAATCGACCAGCTCTTCCACCGGCATCTCCGGCTTTTCAAGCAACGCCAGAGCGCCGTCAACCACTTCACCGAGATTATGCGGCGGAATATTCGTCGCCATGCCGACGGCGATACCACCGGCGCCATTGACCAGCAAATTGGGATAGCGGGCCGGCAAAACCGAGGGTTCCCGCTCGCTATCGTCATAGTTATTGACGAAATCGACGGTTTCCTTGTCGATGTCGTCGATCAGGCTTTCGGCCGCCTTTTGCAGGCGGGCTTCCGTGTACCGCATGGCGGCGGCTTTGTCGCCGTCCATGGACCCGAAGTTGCCCTGCCCTTCCACGAGTTTCAGGCTCATGGAGAAATCCTGCGCGAGGCGGACCATGGCATCGTAAATCGCGCTGTCGCCATGGGGGTGGTAGCGACCCATCACATCACCGACCACACGGGCAGATTTGCGGAACGCCTTGTCAGACGTATAACCATTTTCATACATGGCATAGATAATACGACGGTGAACCGGCTTGAGACCGTCGCGCGCATCCGGAAGGGCCCGCGAGACAATCACGCTCATGGCATAGTCGAGGTACGACTTGCGCATTTCGTCTTCAATGGTGATCGGAACGATATGATCGTCAGAGGGCGGTATTGTTACATCATTCAAGGCAGGATTCCTGAAGAAACTTGGGTATGCCGGTCATCATTCCGGCATCTAAAAAACGATAAACTCCCCTCCCCATGACGGGCATCGGAAGGGTTGCCTTGTTCTACAGGATATCCGGGGGGCGTGCAACCTTTAGCGGGCCGGAAATCGCCCATTCCGGCGGGAAATTACCGGCCTAGAGAGCGGCGCTGTCGAGGGCCTGATGCGGGCCGGAAACGGGGGCCGCGTTCCGGATGCGGTTCGTGACCATCCGGCCATGCAGTTTGGTTATAATACGGCTGCCTGTTTTCTCAAAAAGGAATGGAAACACCGCATGCACCAGCGCACAGAAACCCGCCACCAGCAGCCAGAACGCGAAGGTACCCGACATCTCCATATGCTCGACATAGCTCTCATTCACGGAGGCGGGATGGTCTGTGAAAAGTTTTATGATCGTCATGGGGTCTCTCCGTTTTTATGCGGTCGGGCTTCTTGCCTTACTCATAAAAAACATAATAACTGAATCTCCGGGAATATTTATCCTTTCTTGACGTATATATGCTAGAATGTGAAACATACGTTTCAATATTTATTAATAATCGGATTTATTTCACATGGATAACATTGATCGCAAGATTCTGGCCCGGCTCCAGCAGGACGGTTCGATTGCCGTTGCCGATCTCGCCGCCGAGGCCGGTTGTTCCCGTACGGCCTGCTGGCGGCGGATCAAGTCACTGGAGGAAACCGGCGTCATCCGGGCGCAGGTCAGCCTGCTGGATCGCAGCAAGCTTAATCTCTCGGTCACCGTTTTTGTTGCCATCAAGACCAGCCGCCATGATGTGGAGTGGCTCCGGAAATTCGCCGAAACCGTCGATAACTTCCCGGAAATAATGGAGTTCTACCGGATGAGCGGCGATATCGATTATCTGCTGAAAGTGGTTGTCCCGGATGTCGCCGCTTACGACCGGTTCTATCACCGCCTGATCCAGCGGATCGACCTTTCCGATGTCAGCTCGAACTTCGCGATGGAAGAGATCAAATTTACTACGGCCCTGCCCTTGCAGGGAAGCTAGAGCCAAACCCTAGCGCGCCACCCGCGGGCGCCCGAAGGCCACAACCTCTAGCATGCTTTCGACGAAGACTTCCATCCCGGCGATATGGGCGACGTTGTCCTGCCGCTCAAAGCGGGTGCGCACATCCCCGGCGCCAGCCTCGATCGCCTGCGCGCGGGCCTCTGCCGTCAGCAGTTCTTCCGCCTTAAGAACGGCCGCGTCCAGCGTCTGAAAATCGAGCGGATCTCCCATATGGAAAAGCCGGAAGCCATCATTCTCGGTCGGGGAAATACTGGCACTTACTGTCAGACGGACCTGTCCCACCACCGCGCCGACCGCATTCGCCACCCCGGCGAAATCGGGGATAACGGCTATTGTGCCGAGCTTCTTTGTGACCTCCGGGTAATAAAGATGCGCTGATGCGCCGAGCCCGATTACCGGCAGGCGCAGGGCGATCTCCATATTCACGTACGGATGATGATCGGATACCGTCGCGGCCTTCAGGAGCGTTCCGGCGTCCCGGCCCGGCAGCGGAGCTTTCGCGAGCGCGGCCTCCAGCAATGTCTCGCTCGACCTCATGACCACGGCCTCCATGATGAGGCTGGCGAGGTCCCGCGCGGAGGCGGCAATCGCGTGCCCTTTCACGTCGCGGTTTCGCGTAAACAAGGTTGCCGCCTTATCCGCGGCCTCCCTGTCCCAGGCATCATGAAGGCCAAGAATATGCGCGGCATCGGACGGCGTCAGCCCGGAGATCATAACAAGTCCGGCCGAGACAAGCCGCTCCAGCGCATTATGTTGACGGCGGCGCAGAAGCAGTTTTTCAAGCGGCTGCGGCCCGTCTTTCAGGGCGTCAAGAAGCTGCCGCTCCATCTCGCCGAGGGTTGCGAGATGCGCGCTGTCCCGCCCGACAGCAAGCGCGAAGCGGCCATAATTTTCCTGCTGCCGGTCTCTGCCGAGTTGCGAATCCAGCGCCGCATGGACGAGATCGGGATAATCGGTTGCCAGCAGGCTGACCGGCACCAGACGCCGCGGCCCCAGTGAGAGCGCCAGATCCATCCCGCTCTTGACCGCGGCAACCTCGCTATCCCCGCCGAGGCCGACGGTATATATGGCGACCGCCTCCACCATCGTCCGCCAGCCGCCGACCGTCGCCCCATCGGGATCGAGGCGCGGGCTGCCGTCTTCCAGGATAGCGACATCCGTCGTCGTTCCACCGATATCCGAGATAATGGCGCTTTGCTCTCCGCTCAGATAGGCGGCACCGACCAGGCTCGCCGCCGGTCCCGACAGGATCGTCTCGATCGGCTTGATCTTGGCCACCTCCGCCGCGATCAACGCGCCATCCCCCTGCACCATCATCAACGGCGCCTCAATCCCCATTTCGCCGAACAACGCCTCAGAAGAGATAATCAGATGATGGATCATATTGATCAGCCGCGCATTGAGAACGGACGTCAGTGCGCGGCGCGGCCCGTCCAGCTTGCTTGAAAGCTCATGGCTGCAGGTCACGCTGTTGGTAGAATGGGCGAGGATGATATCCCGCGCCCGCAGTTCATGCTCGGGATTGCGGATGGCGAACAGTCCGGCAATCGCAAAGGCCGACACTCTCTCGCCCAGCGCATCGAGTTCCGCTGCCAACTTCTCCTCCGCCAGCGGGCACAGTGCCTCACCCTGACCGTTATGCCCGCCCGCAAGGAAAATGACGGGATCGCCCTTCAGCGCATCGCGTAGTCCGTTTCGATTTAGTGCATCTTCATCGAAACCGATTAGCACCAGACAGATACGTCCGCCCTGCCCTTCCACCAGCGCATTCGTCGCCAGGGTGGTGGACAGCGAGACAAGCCCGATATCCGCGGTGCGCGCCTTGACATCCTCGATCACGCGGGCGACGGAACGACCGATACCGATGGAAAAATCCTGCCGTGTCGTCAGGGATTTGGCGCTAGCGATGATCCCCTCGTCCTCATCCAGAAGCACCGCATCGGTATAGGTTCCACCGGTATCTATGCCAAGCAACAGCGCCATGTCACCCCGTCGCGGTCAGGCAGGCTGCGGAAAGGTCAGAATCTCGACCTTGTTGCCATCCGGGTCTGTCAAAAAGGCCCCGAAATAGGTGGTGAGGGCCGCAGGACGCATGCCCGGTTCCCCGGCATCGGCACCGCCATTGGCAAGCGCCGCCGCATAACAGGCACTTACCAGTTCCTCGCTCCGGGCGCGAAGGGCGATATGGCATCCCGTATCGGTGGCAACCGGTGCCATCTCCGGGCGGGCATTGATCCAGAATTCCGGGAATTTCTTGCCATAGCCGATGGCCTTGGGGCGATCCGCAATCCGCGTCATGCCGAGCGGCCCGAACACCGCATCATAGAACGCCCCACTCTTTGCCAGATCCGTCACTGCAACGGAAATATGGTCAATCGCCATGGTCACCCCTCCCCTGTTGTCCGGCATCCCATAAAAAAGGCCGCCCGCAACGGACAGCCTCTTTCACGTCGTTTCCCTCATGCAGCGATCAGAACGGAATGTCGTCATCAAAATCACCGCCCATGCCACTGCCGGCCGGGCCGCCGTAGCTGCGGTCGTTCCCACCGGAGGCCCCGCCTCCGCCGTAGTCGCCGCCACCGCCTTGGCCGCCACCATAACCGCCGCCGCCCTGACCACCGGCGCTGTCGAGCATGGTAAGCGCCGAGTTAAAGCCCTGCAGCACAACCTCGGTCGAATATTTGGTGATGCCGTCCTGCTCATACTGGCGGGTCTGGAGCTGTCCTTCGAGATAGATCTTGGAGCCTTTCTTGAGATACTGCTCGGCGATCTTGCAAAGCCCCTCGTTGAAAATGACGACGCGGTGCCATTCCGTCCGTTCGCGCCGCTCCCCGCTGTCGCGGTCGCGCCAGGATTCGCTGGTTGCCACGCGCAGGTTGCACACGGGCTTGCCGTTGTTCATATAGCGAACTTCAGGATCCGCGCCCAGATTTCCAACAAGAATGACTTTATTAACGCTGCCCGCCATAGTGTTATCCGCTTCCGATTCTGTATTGCCTTAAAAAATTCTGGCCAGACAATAACGTGCAATGCCGCCTCTGGCCAGAGGAATCAGAAGCTTTTGTGAACCGTGAACAAAATGAAAACATAATTTGTCATTATGGGTGGTAATTTGACCCGTTAACTTATAAATTCCGGCTCAGATTCAAGCTTACGTCAGGTATATTATCCGAATGCAGAAAATTCTCAGCATCCGCGGCGCCCGCGAACATAACTTGCAGAATGTCAATATCGATATCCCCCGCGATGAACTGGTGGTGATCACCGGCCTCTCGGGGTCAGGCAAGTCCTCCCTCGCCTTCGATACCATCTATGCAGAGGGGCAGCGCCGCTATGTCGAGAGTCTGTCGGCCTATGCGCGGCAATTCCTGGAAATGATGCAGAAGCCGGATGTGGACCATATCGACGGCCTCAGCCCCGCCATCTCGATCGAACAGAAAACAACCTCCAAGAACCCGCGCTCAACGGTCGGCACGGTCACGGAGATATACGACTATCTGCGCCTGCTCTATGCCCGCATCGGTGTTCCCTACTCCCCCGCGACCGGCCTGCCGATCGCCAGCCAGACGGTGAGCCAGATGGTCGATCAGGTCCTTGCCATGGGCGAGGGCAAGCGGCTGTATCTGCTGGCCCCCATCGTGCGCGGCCGCAAGGGCGAATACCGCAAGGAATTTCTCGATCTTCGCAAGCGCGGATTCCAGCGGGTCAAGGTCGATGGCGAGATTTACGACATCGAGGATACCCCAGAACTCGACAAACAGATCAAGCATCACATCGATGTGGTGGTCGATCGTGTGGTGCTGAACGCGGATATCCAGGGTCGCCTTGCCGATTCGATTGAAACGGCGCTCGATCTCGCCGACGGGCTCTTCGCGGTGGAAGATGCGGACAGCAAGGAGCGGACGATGTTCTCCTCCAAATTCGCCTGCCCGGTCTCCGGCTTCACGATCGAGGAAATCGAGCCGCGAATCTTTTCCTTCAACAACCCTTATGGCGCCTGTACGGCCTGCGGCGGCCTCGGCACCGAGATGTTCTTCGATCCCGACCAGATCGTGCCGGATGTGACGCTGACCTTGCGCGAAGGGGCCATTGCCCCCTGGTCGCGCTCCCAGACACCGGCGCCCTACTATATGCAGACACTGGAAGCTCTCGCCAAGCATTACGGCTTCACCACCACGGAGCCCTGGGAGGAAATTGACGAGGACGCCCGCAACGCCGTTCTGCATGGTACCGGGGAAGAGAAAATCCAGATCACCTTCGATGACGGGCTTCGTACCTACAAGACCAACAAGCCGTTTGAAGGCGTGATCCCGAATATTGAGCGGCGCTGGCGCGAAACCGACAGCGCCTGGGTGCGGGAGGATCTCGAAAAATACCAGGACAAGACCAACTGCTCCAAATGCGGCGGGCACCGGCTGAAGGAAGAAAGCCTCGCCATCCGCATCCATGACCATCACATCGGCGAGGTCTGCGAGAAATCCATTCTGGAGGCCCGCAAATGGTTCAAAGAACTTTCCGGGGTCCTCTCCGAGAAAGATACATCCATCGCGGAGCGGGTACTGAAGGAAATCAACGAACGTCTCGGCTTCCTTGTCGATGTCGGACTGGAATATCTGACGCTCTCGCGCGCATCCGGCACGCTGTCGGGCGGGGAAAGCCAGCGTATCCGCCTTGCCTCCCAGATCGGCTCAGGGCTTACCGGCGTCCTCTATGTGCTAGACGAACCGTCCATCGGGCTGCATCAGAGGGACAATGCACGGCTTCTCAAAACCCTCGTCAATCTGCGTGATCAGGGCAACTCCGTCATTGTCGTCGAGCATGACGAGGAGGCGATCCTGACCGCCGATCATGTGGTCGATATGGGCCCGCGCGCCGGTCGTCATGGCGGCCGCCTGATCGCGCAAGGAACGCCCGACGACATCATGAAGGAACCGGAGAGCATCACCGGCAAGTACCTCTCCGGCGAGATGGAAGTGCCGTTGCCCAAGGAGCGGCGGCGCATCCAGGAATCCCGCCAGATCCGCATTATCGGCGCGCGGCACAACAACCTCAAGCGCGTCAATGTGAATATCCCGCTTGGCACCTTCACCTGTGTTACGGGCGTGTCGGGGGGCGGGAAATCCTCCCTGATTATCGAGACGCTCTACAAGGCCATCGCCAAGAAGCTCAACAACAACCGCAATCATCCCGGGCCGCATGACCGGATCGAGGGGATCGAGTGGCTCGACAAGATCGTCGATATCGACCAATCCCCCATCGGGCGGACGCCGCGCTCCAATCCGGCGACCTATACCGGCGCCTTCACGCCGATCCGGGAATGGTTCGCAGGGCTCCCCGAAGCCAAGGCGCGCGGCTATAAATCCGGTCGTTTCTCCTTCAACGTCAAAGGTGGCCGCTGCGAAGCCTGCAAGGGCGACGGCGTCATCAAGATCGAGATGCATTTCCTGCCCGACGTCTATGTGCAATGCGATGTCTGCAAGGGGGAGCGCTATAACCGCGAGACGCTGGAGATCAAATTCAAGGACAAGTCCATCTCTGACGTACTGAACATGACTGTCGATGATGCGGCGGTTTTCTTCAAGGCAGTCCCGAATGTCCGCGAAAAGTTCGAAACCCTGCAGCAGGTCGGCCTCGGCTATATCCATGTGGGGCAACAGGCGACGACCCTCTCTGGCGGTGAGGCGCAGCGCGTCAAGCTGGCGAAGGAGCTGTCCCGCCGGGCGACAGGCCGCACGCTCTATATCCTTGATGAGCCGACAACAGGCCTGCATTTCGAGGATGTGCGCAAATTGATGGAGGTGTTGCAGGCACTTGTTGATTCCGGGAACAGCGTCCTCGTGATCGAGCATAATCTCGAAGTCATCAAAACCGCGGACTGGGTGGTCGATATGGGCCCGGATGGCGGCGATGCCGGTGGATATCTGGTCGCGGAAGGCACCCCGGAGGAAGTGGCGAAAGTGCCGGAAAGCTACACAGGGCAGTATCTGAAAGAGATTCTTGCCAAACGGCCTCCCGTCAAACAGGCGGTCAGAAAATCGAAACCGAAGAAGACAAAGAAGACGAAAGCCGCATGATTCCATGACTGCCGAACTGAAACCGGTCCATGTCGTTGGCGGCGGCCTTGCGGGGAGCGAAGCGAGCTGGCAAATCGCGCGCGCAGGCGTGCCGGTCATCCTCCATGAAATGCGTCCCGTGCGCGGGACCGATGCCCATCTCACGGACGGGCTGGCAGAACTCGTCTGCTCCAATTCCTTCCGCTCGGATGATGCGGAGAATAACGCTGTCGGACTCCTGCATCGGGAAATGCGGGATCTCGGCTCGCTCATCATGGAAAGTGCGGATATCAACCGCGTCCCGGCGGGCGGCGCCCTCGCAGTCGACCGGAACGGCTTCTCCGCCTATATTCAGGAGAAGATCGAGGCCCATCCGCTCATTACCGTCGCGCGGGAGGAAATCACCGACCTGCCGCCTGCCGACTGGGGACAGGTGATTATCGCGACCGGCCCCCTCACCTCCGCCGCGCTGGCCGATAAGGTCCATGCCGCGACGGGCGCCGACGCGCTCGCCTTCTTCGATGCCATCGCCCCGATCGTCTATAAGGACAGCATCGATTTCAAGACGGCCTGGTTCCAGTCCCGCTATGACAAGGGCGACGGATCGGACTATATCAACTGCCCGATGACCGAGGCGCAATACAGGGAATTTATTCAGGCGCTCAACGACGGCGGCAAGACGGAATTCAAGGACTGGGAGAAGAACACCCCCTATTTCGATGGCTGCCTGCCGATCGAGGTTATGGCGGAGCGTGGGCCGGAAACGCTGCGCTTTGGACCGATGAAACCGGTCGGGCTGACCAATCCCAATTCCGACGAGAAGCCCTACGCCGTGGTCCAGCTCCGGCAGGATAACAAGCTCGGCACTCTCTATAACATGGTCGGTTTTCAGACCAAGCTCACCTATGGGGAGCAGAAACGCATCTTCCAGACCATCCCGGGACTGGAGAAGGCGGAGTTTGCGCGCCTTGGCGGACTGCACCGCAATACCTTCATCAACAGCCCTGAAGTACTGGATGAACAGCTTCGCCTAAAAGCTTATCCTCACATTCGTTTTGCCGGCCAGATTACCGGTGTCGAAGGCTATGTCGAAAGCACGGCCATCGGCCTGATGACCGGCCGTCTTGCCGCCGCGGATATCACGGGCGATCACTTCGCCTTGCCGCCCGCCACAACCGCAATGGGCGCAATCCTCAGTCATATCACCGGCGGGGCGGACGCCAAGACCTTTCAGCCGATGAATGTCAATTTCGGCCTGTTCCCACGACCGGAAGGCCGGGTCCGCAAGAAGGACCGCAAGCAGGCTTATACGGCGCGCGCCGCACGGGATTTTTCGGACTGGATGTCACAATCCGCTGTAGTTGCAGAAGCCTCAGACTAAACGCGCAAAGCCACAGCTGCCTTACATTTCATTCACCTTGGTAACCTTTTGTATAGATTATCTCCCTATACTGACGGACAGGTAAATTTGCGGCTGTCTTCCAAACATCGGGCAGCGGCATATGTTACATGGCACTGAACCGGATACAGGTATGAGCAACTTGCAGACAAATCAGATGGACGCAGAGAACACGGCATCTGATTCAGGAGATGAGAAACGCGATCCGAATGTTTATTTCGCGTTTGACCATAAGATATTCAAAGTCGCAGGCAGCTATTTCCGCCTGACCCATGACACGCGGGAGCCCTGCTATTACGTCAATCTCGGCGAGATGAAGGGCGCAATCCCGACCAAGACCCTGTGCGGCGAATTCGGCATCGAGAAAGACAGCTCCGATGCGCAGCTTCTTGCCACCATTGGCAGCGCCCTGAAATTCGTCAATGAAATCCGCCCCAATGACTCCATCCCGCGCGAGCTTCTGGATGGCTCCGCCTCCTGGTCGATCGATGATTCCCACAAGGAAATCGCCCGCGGCCGCATCACGGTGCAGCTCGTTTCCTGGATGAGCGGGAATGAAGAAATTGTCCATAATATCAAGGAACTGGAAACAATCTCCAACGATCCGGAGACCAAGGAGAATGTCCAAAAAGCCTTCCGGGAAATTGCCGAAAAGCTCGGCATCAAGCGTGAAGACGTGGTCACCAAGATTGATGACGTCATCCGCGAGCTCGCCTATATCGAGGCGCTGCGGGACTATTACACCGGCATCAAGAAGATCAGCACCAACCTCCAGCGGTTGGCCTCGCTGTACCGGCGGGACCGGTCGACCTCGGAGGAACTCAACCGGATGCAGATCCTGATCGATCCGGTAATCAAGAAATTCGACCGCACCTTTACGGAAATTGACGGCCAGACCTGCGAGGTAATGGTTATCCTGAAGAATTTCCAGCCGACAGTCGACACCATCCGGCGGACCCGTGACGACCTGCATCAGCGGTTCATGATCTGGCGGAATATGGTGGATAGCTGGGATGGCGTGATTATCGAGGAAGGGCCGGAAGTCGAACGGCTGTTGAAACTGACCTATCAGTTCCTTGCTCGCAACTTCATGCAGTCACAGACCTGGCGTCTGGGCGGCTTGTAAGCCGAAGACATCGTTACCGGCCAAACGACAACGCCATAATTTTCCGAACCGGACCGATCTCCATTTTCGGATGTGCGGGATCAAACCCCACCGCGCGAAGGCGGGCGAGATAAAGCGACGTCAGCGCGGCAAGCCGGAAAGCCGGTTTTTCGGATTTCGGGCGCTCTGCGACAAGCCTTTCGGCAACTTCCTGTTCCTGCTTTGCGAGTTCGGTCAGCTTTCGCACGATTTTGAAGAACGCCTGCCGGTTCTCCGAACTGAACAGGCTTTCCGCCGTGAGGCCTTCCGCCCGGATCATCTCATCGGGGATACGCAGGACATCCTGCGCGACATGATGGGGGATTGCCCGGATAATACCGGTCAGGGCATAGACCTTGCCGACGGCGCGCGCTGCGGCTTCTCCCGCTTCTCCTTGGCCTCCTGACATACGGAAAACGAGACGATTGAGAATACCGCCCGTCTCATCCGCATAGTCGAGCAGTTCTGCGGTTGTTTCAAACGGTAGCGGATCAAGATCCAGCGCCCGGATATCAATCATCCGCCGCAGCATCGCCAGATCGAGTTCATGCGCCGAAATAATTTCCGCCAGGGATTCGGCGACCGGATGGACAGGCGGCTTTCCCTGTTCCTCTATGGCCGTCAGGGCATCCCGCCACCATTGCAGACGAATGTCGCCCAGAAGCGGTTCCGATACGGTTTCGCGTATGCGGGCTATCTCCGCATGGAAGGCAAGTAGCGCGAACAGTCCCGGCCGAGCGGGCGGCGGCGCAAAAAGCGTGGCCAGCCAGCGGTCGTAATCATAGCGTTTCACTTCGCCGGATAAATAGCTGTTCTGGTCCGTTTCGGTCACAGTTGTTGTCATCTTTTAAATAGAATCATTATAAAAAACTGGAAGACTGCTTAAATTGGTATATATCTGTAGGGACAACATATAGCGAGTTCTTTCCCCTGTCAGGGGCTTGAATTTTCACCGCATAATGAACAACGATTTGACCACTAAAAACGGTAAGAGGATAATCATGGCTTTTGAACTTCCCCCCCTCCCTTATGCTAAAGACGCTCTGGAGCCGCATATTTCCGCAAATACGCTGGATTTCCATCATGGGAAACATCACAACACCTATGTGACGAACCTGAACAACATGCTGGAAAATGACTCCCGGACGCTTGAGGAGATCATGAAGGACACAGCCGGAGATTCTTCCAAAGCCGGTGTCTTTAACAATGCTGCCCAAGTCTGGAACCATACATTCTACTGGCATTCAATGAAGCCCGGCGGGGGCGGCAAACCGACCGGCGCAATTGCAGCAAAAATCGATGAAGATTTCGGTTCATACGATAAATTTATCGAGGAATTCAAAACCGCCGGCGCGACCCAGTTCGGAAGCGGTTGGGCCTGGCTGGTGCTGGACGGCGGCAAGCTGAAGGTCACGAAAACCCCGAATGCGGAATGCCCGCTAACGGGTGGCGCAACACCGCTCCTGACCATGGATGTCTGGGAGCATGCCTATTATCTCGACTATCAGAACGCCCGCCCGAAATATATCGAGACATTCCTGAACAGCCTGGTGAACTGGGATTTCGCCAACGAAAACCTCGCCAAGGCGTAAGGCTTAATCGCTTGCAACAAAGGCGCTTCCCGTGGGAAGCGCCTTTTTTCATGGCTGCCGCTAGAACAGATTCTGTGCCGACACCATCGCATAGAGCATCGGGATCGACAGCAAGGTGTTCGTTCTGGAAAACAGCATTGCGGTCCGGGCCGAGGCCGCCTTCGTTTCTGCATCCGCATCGACGATACCGAGGGCCTTCTTCTGGTTGGGCCAGATCACGAACCAGACATTGAACCACATGATAATGCCGAGCCACATGCCGATCCCGATGGCGAGGCTCTTGTCGACAACGAAGCCTTCCATGGCGCCAAGGGTCAGCGCGTCAAGCAGGTATCCGTTCATCATCGCCAGCAGCAGCCCGGTGACAATCGTCGCCATCGCCGCCCAGCGGAACCAGAAGAGAGCGGCGGGCGCGATCACCTTGCCGATTGCCGGTTTCTGCTCATCGGGAATGTTGGGCATGTTCGGGATCTGCACAAAGTTGAAGTAATAAAGCAACCCGACCCACATGACGCCGCTCAGGACATGCAGCCAGCGCATAATGAAGGCACTATAGGCATGTCCACCCATGTCGAAACCGCCGCCCGTCACCGCGCTGACGACAACCACCATGATGATGGTCAGGACGATGCCCGCAATAACCGTATTTCTGAGGTTTGATAATATCGCCGCCATAACCTTTCCCCTTTCCAAGGACACTACTGGAGGGGAATCATAAGTCTGGCTGATGGTAAATGTAAAGTCTCTAATATATAAGCGGGATCAGACAGCGATCAGCGCCGCAGCAACCTTCCGGCGCTCCAGCAGGAGGACATTGTAGGTCCGGACGGCGGGACCGGTTCCCATGGCGTCGATGACGATCCCTTTTTCACGCAGCGCCGTGCGGATATCCTCCTCGATAAAGGCCATGGATGTGCCGCAGCCGATCAGCAGGATTTCGATATCCTCACTTGCCGCCACCAGCTCCGACAGACTTTCCAGCGTCAACTGGTCGATATCCCCGATCGGCCAGGGCTTGGTTTCTTCCGGCATGACAAGGACCGAGCCATCGTAACGGACCCCGCTCACGCGGAAGCCCTCATCGCCATAGCTGTTGATGAGTTGCTGTCCTTCTTTGGGAAGGCCGGAAATGTCCTGCATGCCGTCTCCTCAAGCGGACGCCGAAGCGTCAGCTTTTTTCTTCGGCGTTGTCATCTGTTCTCTCGGCACCCTGAAATCCGTCCTCTTCATCTTTCTGGTGAGTGAGACCGATATGCAGGAGAATCGGTGCGGCGACAAAAATCGACGAATAGGTACCCACGACGACGCCGAAGATCATGGCCGTAGCAAAGCCGCGGATCACCTCTCCCCCAAAAATGTAGAGCGCGAGAAGAGCGAGTAAAGTCGTCAACGAGGTCATCGTCGTCCGCGTCAATGTCTCATTGATCGAGAGATTGATCAGATCTTCCACCGTCAGCTTCTTATAGCGCCGGAAATTCTCGCGAATCCGGTCATAGACAACCACCGTATCGTTGATTGAATAGCCGACAATCGTCAAAATCGCCGCAACAGAGGCAAGGTTGAACTCAATCCCCGTGACCGAAAACATACCGATGGTCAGCACCACGTCATGCACCAGTGCGATCACTGCGCCCACCGAATAATGCCATTCAAAGCGAAGCCAGATATAGACCAGCATCGCCAGAACCGCGACGATCACGGCTTCCGTCGCCGCAATCACAAGTTCTTCGGACACGGTCGGGCCGACAAACTCCACCCGGCGATAGGAAATGGACTCGCCATAATCCGATGCCAGCTGCTGCTTGATAACGTTTACCGCCTCTTCCTGGGCGGAGGCGTCCCCTTCCTGCCGCTGCACCCGGATCAGGATTTCCGTATCGCTGCCGAAGGTTTGCAGGGCAACCTGCCCAAGCTCCAGCCCGCCGAGGGATGTGCGCATATCGCTGAGCTCCGGCGGCGTTTCCACTCCGATTTCAATCAGAATACCGCCTTCAAAGTCGATGCCCTTGTTTAGGCCGACGGAGAAGAACATGATCGCCGACCCCAGGATCAGTAATCCGGAGAGAACAAAGGCCATCATCCTGAACTTCAGGAAAGGAATATTGGTATTATCCGGGACCAGCTTGAGTTTATACATCTTTCCGGTTCCCCTAAATCTCGAGTGTCTTCGGCCGCTTGCGCTGCATCCAGAAGGATATCAGCATGCGCGAGAGCATGATTGCCGTAAACATGGAACAGATAATCCCGATGAGCAGCGTCACCGCAAAGCCCTTGACCGGACCGGAACCCATGACAAAGAGGATAATGGCGGCGATACCGGTCGTGACGTTCGCGTCGACAATTGTCGTAAAGGCACGGGAAAAGCCGGATTCCACAGCATTAAGCGGCGATTTTCCGACCCGGATTTCTTCCCGGATACGCTCGAAAATCAGTACATTGGCATCCACCGCCATACCGATGGTGAGCACGATACCGGCAATACCGGGGAGCGTCAGCGTCGCACCGAGGACCGAGAGCACCGCCATGATCAGGAAGATGTTCATGGCCAGCGCCACATTGGCGATAAGCCCGAACAGGCCATAGCTTGCGATCATGAAGACCGCAACGGCGATAATGCCGATAATCCCGGCAACCTCACCGGCGGCAATGGAGTCCGCGCCAAGATCAGGTCCGACGGAGCGTTCCTCCAGTATATCAAGAGGCGCCGGCAAGGCACCGGCGCGGAGTAGCAGCGCGAGATCCTGTGCACCCGCAACGTTGAAGCCGCCGCTGATGACCGCAGAGCCGCCAAGGATCGGTTCATTGATGCGCGGTGCGCTGACGACCTTCTCGTCGAGAACAATTGCAAAGGGTTTTCCGACATTATCAGTCGTCGCCCGGCCGAATTGCTTGGCGCCCAGCCCGTCAAAGCGGATGGACACCACCGGCTGGCCGTCCTGGAAGGTGGCCTGCGCATCCTCAAGATTTTCGCCGGACACCATGACCCGGCTCTTGATGATATAGTTCCGTCCGTTCTCCTCAAGCGCGGGTAGTCGTTTCGATCCCGGCGGCACTCGTCCTGCGGCGCCGACATCCGCTGTCAGATCGACCAGATGGAAGGTAAGCTGTGCGGTCTCGCCCAGAAGCCGCTTGATCCGGTCTGGATCGTCAACGCCCGGAAGCTGGACCAGGATCCGGTCCGTTCCCTGCCGCTGGATGGTCGGTTCATTGACACCGGTTTCATCGACACGGCGGCGGACAATCTCGATTGACTGATCGACAGCGGCGCTGAGACGCTGAATAATGGCCTGCTCGCTTGGCGTAAGGGTGACACGCCCATTGCCATCAACTTCGATCGCCACATCGCGCTGCCCGTTGGCCATGATATTGGAGAGGCTGGAAAGCCGCTCACGCGCCTTGTCCTCGTCCGCCGGATCACGCAGAGTGAAAGAAACCGCCGTCCCGTCATGCACCAGATCGCGATAGCCGACATTGTCGCCCTGCTGGCGCAGGCTGTCGCGCACGCCATCCACCAGGCTATCCATCATCTTGGTCTTGACGGCCGCAGCATCGACCTGCAACAACAGATGCGAGCCGCCTTGCAGATCAAGTCCGAGGTTGAGCTGCTTCGACGGCATCCAGTCAGGCAGCCCGCTTAAGCTGGATTTGCTGACGAAATTGGGAAGTGTGTAGATTATCCCGAAGGCGCAAACAATCGCGACGACGATAATCTTCCACATCGGGAAGCGGTTCATAAGGGACGGCCGTTACTTTTTAAACAGTTTGGAGACCGGATTGCCTCCCTCGGGCTTGTCCCCTTCTGCTTTTTTCTCTTCCGCCGGCGCGGCCGCCACGGGTTCGCCCTTGGCTTTGACGTCGGTCAGGGTCGATTTCACCACATCGACGCGGACATCCGGCGCTACTTCAATCTGAACAACGCCATCCTCACGCACCTTTGTCACCTTGCCCATGATGCCACCGGCGGTCACGACATTGTCGCCACGGCGCACGGCATCAATCATCGCACGATGCTGCTTGGCGCGTTTCTGCTGCGGGCGGATGAGAAGGAAGTAAAACACGACGCCGATCAACACCAGCGGCAGAAGTTGGGTAAGTCCTTGGTCCATTTTAATCGGTCCTTTGGTACAAATCGTGACGAAGAGGCCGCAATCCGGCACGGCCCCCATGAATTTCCTGAACGACTTTTATATTGTTCCTGCCCCTCAATGCAAGCCGCAATCCTGATTCTGCGTACAATTGAGGAGGCATCCCCGTATCTGTCTTTACCGGACGCTTGAACATTCCGCCGTATGGTGGCATTTATGATGCCTGTCCCGTAAATTGGGGTGCGCCCCGTCCGATTTCAATTGGTGAATATGAGTAACGAACAAATTCTCGCGCAATTGCAGCGCATTGCCGACAGCCTGGAGCGGATGACACCGCCGGAACAGGCGACTTCCGATATCAACAGCGGCGATGCATTCGTCTGGGAGGCCGAGAGCAACTGGCTCCGACCGATCCCGAAGGTCAACCATGTGGATATGTCCATCCTGCACGGAATCGATCGTGTGCGCGATATTCTGTATGAGAATACTCTACGCTTTGCCAAAGGGTTACCGGCCAACAATGCGCTTCTGTGGGGCGCGCGCGGCATGGGCAAAAGCTCGCTTGTGAAAGCCTCCCATGCGCAGGTGAACAGCGAACTCGACACGCCGCTGGTGCTGATCGAAATCCACCGGGAGGATATTCCGTCTCTGCCGATCCTGATGCAGCAGCTGCAGACGACGGCGCGGCGCTGTATCATCTTCTGTGATGACCTCTCTTTTGACAGCGACGATTCCACCTATAAATCGCTCAAGACCGTGCTCGACGGCGGGCTAGAGGGGCGTCCCTCAAACGTTCTATTCTATGCCACCTCGAACCGCCGCCATATGATGCGCCGGGACATGATCGAGAATGAGCGCTCCACGGCCATCATGCCCTCCGAAGCGATTGAGGAAAAAGTCTCTCTCTCCGACCGTTTCGGGCTCTGGCTCGGCTTCCATAGCTGCTCGCAGGACGAATATCTGGAAATGATTCGCCGCTATCTCAAGCATTTTAATATCCCGATCAGCGAAGAGGAGTTCGTTCCCGAGGCGATTGAATGGACGCGGACGCGCGGGTCCCGCTCGGGCCGCGTCGCCTGGCAATATATTCAGGATGTCGCGGGGCGCACGGGAACGACGCTCGGCTGAGCGCGGAACAGCTCTACATGGAAGGAGACGGTCGATGGAAGCGGATTTCTGGCACGACAAATGGACGAAGAATGAAATTGGCTTCCATCAAAGCAAGCCCAACGCCCTGCTGGAACGCTATTTCAACAAGCTCTCGCTGACGACAGGACAGCGCGTCTTCCTACCACTCTGTGGCAAGACGCTGGATATTGGATGGCTGTTGTTATCCCAGGGTTTCCGGGTTGCCGGCGCGGAACTGAGCGAAGCGGCAATCAAGCAGCTCTTTGACGAACTCGACATGAAACCCGATATATACGATGTTGGCCCTTTTCAGCATTATCACGCGAAAGGCATCGATATTTTCGTTGGCGATATCTTCGAGCTCACCGCCGATATGCTCGGGCGCGTCGACGGCATATACGATCGCGCCGCCCTAGTCGCCCTGCCGGCAGATATGCGCGGCCCCTACACGCAGCATCTTGCCCGGATCACGGGCACCGCGCCGCAGCTTCTGCTCTGCTTTGAATATGACCAGACGCAGATGAGCGGTCCGCCCTTCTCCATAGACGGACAGGAAGTCATGCGGCATTATCAGGAGAGCTATGACATTACCCTGCTGGAGCGATCGGAGCTCAAGGGCGGCTTCAAAGGCCGGATACCGGCGGAAGAGACCGCCTGGCTGCTGGAGAGACACTAATTGAGGCTTGATCATTACCTTCGGGGTAATTGTCTTCGCTACGCCCGGAGATAGACTGACGGTATTCATCATTGAGTAGAGAAGAAAAATATGTCCCAGAATGACCTGACCGCCTATATCCACGAAAGAATGCCGCTGACGGCAACGCTTGGCATTCAATGCACGAAGATGTCACCGGAAGAAGTTGTCCTGACCCTCGACTGGGCGCCAGGCCTCTGCACCGGAGCCGGTATCCTGCATGGCGGCGCGATCATGGCGCTTGCCGACTCTGCGGGCGGCGCGGCGGCCTTCGCCAATCTGCCGCAAGGATCCGGCGGGACCTCGACCATTGAATCGAAGACCAACTTCCTTGGCGCCGTCCGAAAGGGAACCGTCACCGCAACAGCCAAGCCGCTTCATATCGGCGGATCAACAATTGTGATCGAGACGGAATTGCGCAATGACACCGGGAAGCTGGTCGGCAAGGTGACCCAGACGCAGACTGTGCTGCGGCCCCGCGCCTAGTCCAGCATGGCGATCGGGTTGATGGCCCGGCCTTTTTTACGGATTTCGAAATGAAGCTGGCTCTCTGTAACGCTGCCCGATGATCCGGCATAAGCAATGATATCGCCTTTCTTGACCGCATCGCCCTTGGCAACCACGGCCCGGTCCGTATGGCCATAGGCGGTCACATAGCCGTCCGCATGGGAAATCAGCAGCAGATTGCCGAACGATCGCATTTCATTGCCGACATAGGAAACAACGCCGTTTTCCGCCGCGCGGATGGGTGTTCCCTGCTTCACAGCGATATTCAGACCGTCATTATGAAAGCCGGTTTTCTTCTTGCCGAAGCCGGAAATGATCTGGCCTTTTACCGGCCAGGCAAAGGACTTGCCGCTCCGTTTCGGAGGCGTCTTGATGGAATATTGCCGTTTCGGAACCGGCGGAATATCCAGCTTCGCAACCTGATAACCGGGCTCGGTCTTGGCGGGCGCCGCCTTCGGTGCAGGTGCAGCAGCGCTTGGCGCCGATGTCACGACGGCCGGAACCGTCTCCGATTTCGGCACATCAACAACTTCCGGCAGGGAGTTGATCACCACCGTCTTTTTCGCTTGTGGTGCGGCGGTCGCTGTCGGCGTAATCCACTGGGTCGAGGATGCGGAGGCGACCCGCACCTCCCCCTGGTTCTTGATCGGGATTTGCAGCTTCGCCCCCGGCATCAGGGTGTAGGGCGCTGACATGAAATTGAAATGGGCAACCTCCGCTGTTTCCAGATCATAGACCCGGGAAATGGCATAAAGTGTCTCGCCCGGGCGCACCGAATGATTGCGGAACGCCGGTATTTTCAGCTGCTGTCCCGGATAAATCCGGAAAGGCTTCTGCATATTGTTCATCGCGATGACGGCCTGCACCGGCACATTGTTCTGCTCCGCGAGGCCGGAGAGCGTATCGCCCCTGTTCACGGTGATATGCTGATAGGAAAGTTCCTGATAATAGGGCGAGAAATCGGCGGGCATGGAGACCTTGGTCGCCATAGGTTCCGGCCGCGGCACATTGATAACCTTGGCGTTCCGAACACGCGGCAGATAGTCGTCATAAAGGCAGCCCGCCAAGATTGGCAGCAACAGGCATACGCAGGTAACGCGACTGAATAAGGATACATACCTCGCCATAATAGCGCCAATATTAAGCATAAACGGCCGCGAATCACAACAAAATTTACCACATACAACATATAGTGCTAAATTAAGATTATTCAGCAACCCCTTGAACCATTGGCACGAATCGAACCGGCAATAGGACCTCTTCCGAGACGTTCCCCTCCTCATCCTTGGTTACCCGGAGGATGTGCTGATCGGCGGAGTCCTTACCCACCGGCAGGATCATGATCCCGTCATTTCCAAGCTGATCGAGCAGTGCTTCGGGCACCTCCTCGGCAGCGGCGGTCACGATTATCCGGTCAAAGGGGGCCTGCTCCGGCCAGCCCTTGTAACCATCCCCGTAGCGGGTGGTGATATTGGTGATATTAAGTTCCTCGAACACCGCTTCCGCCGTCTCCAGGAGATTGCGGTACCGCTCGATCGAGTAGACCCGGCGGCACAGCCGCGCCAGGATCGCCGCCTGATATCCGGACCCGGTCCCGATCTCCAGCACTTTGCGCCGCTTGTCGAGCTTTAGGAGCTGCGTCATATAGGCGACCACATAGGGCTGGCTGATGGTCTGGCCACTGGAAATGGGAAGGGCGATATTCTCATAGGCGCGGTCGCGGAATGTCTTCGGCACGAAGGCATCGCGGGACACCCGCTCGACTGCCGACAGAACGTCGGTATTGCTGATCCCCTGCCTGCGAAGCTCCATAATCAGGCGGATTTTCTGGGCCGGGTTATCGATCACGCAAAAACACTCTTTATCTTGTCCGCCAACGCAACCTTGGTCAGGTTCAGCTTGAGCGGGGTAATGGAAACCCGGCCGTTGGCGACGGACCAAAGATCCGTACCCTTGGGCGGATCGCCGAATGATGGCCGATACCCGAGCCAGAAATATTCCCGCCCGCGGGCATCGACCCGGTTGTCGATAGAGAGATTGGAAAGATCGCGCTTGCCCTGCTCGGTCACATCGATGCTCCTGACCTGGACCTTCGGCACCGCCGGGAAGTTGAGATTGATCAGGACATCCGGCCCCCATTCAAAATCCAACAGCTTGCGGATGATATCGGGCGCCAGCGTCTCGGCCGTGTCCCAGTGGAAGGTCGCACCGTCCGGGGAGACACACTGGCTGAGCGCAATGGATCGCACGCCGAGCAGCGCGCCCTCGCTCGCCGCTGCGACGGTACCGGAATAAAGCACATCCTCACCAAGGTTTCCGCCCCGGTTGACCCCCGACAGGATCAGGTCGGGCCGCTCGTCCTTGAACAGGTAATTCATCGCCATCATGACACAGTCCGTCGGCGTTCCTTCGACGGCATATTCCTTGTCCCCATGTTTTGTGATGCGGATCGGATCATGCAGCGTCAGGGAGCGCGACGCGCCGCTTTGCTCTTTTTCCGGGGCCGCCACATAGATATCGTCGGAAAGCTCCGCCGCGATGCGCCTCAGCGTTTCCATCCCGGGCGCATGAAACCCGTCGTCATTGGTCAATAGAATTCGCAAAATACTCTTCCTTTTCTTATTCTTTTTCTGCCCGGATTTCCGTAACGCCGCCCATATAGGGCACCAGGACATCCGGGATTTTAATGGCACCGTCGGCCTGCTGGTAATTCTCCATCACCGCGATCAATGTCCGCCCGACAGCCAGACCGGAGCCGTTCAGGGTATGGACGAAATGCGTCCCCTTGCCGCCATCGGGGCGGTAACGCCCCTTCATCCGGCGCGCTTGGAAATCGCCGCAGTTCGAACAGCTTGAAATCTCGCGGTAGGTATCCTGCCCCGGCAGCCAGACCTCGATATCATAGGTCTTGCGCGCACCGAAGCCGGTATCGCCAGTGCAGAGCACAACAACGCGGTACGGCAGCCCGAGGCGCTTGAGAATATCCTCGGCGCAGGCGGTCATCCGCTCATGTTCTTCAGCGGATTGCTCCGGCGTGGTGATCGAGACCATCTCGACCTTCGCGAACTGATGCTGACGCAGCATGCCCGCCGTATCCTTGCCGGCAGAACCCGCCTCGGAGCGGAAACAGAGCGTATGGGCGGTAAAGCGTTTCGGCAATTCAATCTCGCTCACAATGCTCTCGCGCACGAGGTTAGTGAGTGGCACTTCGGCGGTCGGGATCATGTAATGCCCCTCCCCCGTCTTGTACAGATCCTCCTCGAACTTGGGGAGCTGTCCGGTGCCGAACAGGCTGTCACCGCGCACCATCACCGGCGGCGAGACTTCGAGATAGCCTTTCTCCTGCGTATGCACATCGAGCATGAAGGCCGCCAGCGCGCGTTCCAGCCGGGCAATCTGGCCGCTGGTCACGACGAACCGCGCACCGGAGATTTTTGCCGCCGTCTCGAAATCCATCAGTCCCATAGCCTCGCCAAGCTCATAATGCTCCTTCGGATTGAAATCGAACGCCGGAATATCGCCAATCCGGCGCAACTCGACATTCTCCGCCTCGTCCGCGCCGTCGGGCACGTCCGCATCCAGAATATTGGGCAGTTCACTAAGCCTAGTGTCGAGCGTCGCCTGTAAATCCCGTTCAACCTCCGTATTTCTTTGCGCCTCATCCTTGAGATCTGCGACTTCGCGAATGAGCGCATCCGCATCCCCACCGGAGGATTTTGCCTTGCCGATTTCTTTCGCGGCGGCGTTCCGCCGGGCCTGCAATTCTTGCAGCTCTGTCTGAACTTCCCGCCTAGCTGAATCTAGTTCCAGTAAACTTTGCGACTGCGGCGGCAGACCGCGACGGGCCATGGCGGCATCAAAAGCTTCCGGGTTTTCCCTGATCCATTTTAAATCGAGCATAGATACGTCATTTCGGTTTCTGAAGGATGGATGTCCTGTGTATAAGGGCGCGGCCGCCTGACGTCCAGAGGGCATTCAGCCGTCCGTCAAAATTATCTCAAAAAATGTGGTGGCAGGCCCACAGACGGCGCTGGAAATCAGTCCGCGTCTTCCTCGGCCTCGCGCGCCTCACGCTTCTTCTCGACCATGCGCACACTGACGATGGAGATTCCGTAAAGCACGATAATCGGAATGGCGAGGGTGATCTGACTAAGCGGGTCCGGCGGCGTCAGGATCGCCGCGGCGATAAAGGCAAATACCACCGAGTATTTGAATTTCGCTTTCAACCCCGCAGAGGAAACAATCCCCACCCGGCCAAGCAAGGTGAGCAGAACCGGCAGCTGGAAGCACAGGCCGAAAGCAAAAATCAGCTTCATCGACAGGCTGAGATACTCGCTCACCCGGGTTTCCGACTGGATCGGCAGCGACATGGGTTCCGCCGGGGTCGGCAGATAGCCGCCAAGGCTCGGGAATTCCTTGACCAGAGCGGCAAAGGCGCGGGCATAGAGCGTCGCCTCCCCGCTGCTCTCGAAGCTGAGGAGGAATTTCCACGCCAGCGGCATGACAATCTCATAGGCGAGTGCACCGCCCAGGAAGAACAGGATCGGCGTAACAATGAGGAACGGCAGGAAAGCCGATTTTTCGTTTTTGTAAAGGCCGGGCGCCACAAATATCCATATCTGGGAGGCGACCACCGGAAAAGAGACGAAGACCGCCGTAAAGAACGCAATCTTGATATAGGTGAAGAATGCCTCATGCAGACCGGTGAAGATCATGCGCCGGTTCTCCACATCCTCGCCCATCGCTTCCACCAGAGGGCGCACGAGGAAGGCAAAGAGGTCTTCCGATACCAGATAGCACAGGATGAAGGCGATAAGCAGCGCCAGAACCGAGTAGACCAGCCGGTTGCGGAACTCGATCAGATGCTCCATCAACGGGGCTTTGCCCTCTTCCATATCCGTTTCGCTCACGATACTTTGGTTTCCGGCTTGGGGACGGACTTGCTCTCAGCGGGTTTTTCCGCCGCCGTCTCGGCCCCGGTCGCAGCCGGTTTCTGAGCCGCCTTCTCGGCCGGAGCATCAGCCTTTGCCGGCGCCGCCGCTGCGGTATCGCTTTTCGCCGGTGGTGCGGAATAGTTATTAGCGCTGTCGCGCGGGTCCTTGATCTGCGGTTTTATATCGTTGAACAACCCGTCTTTCGATCCGGTCGGATCGACCGCATCCTCCACCTGCTTCTTGATGTTGAAGCTGGAATCCTTTTTCAGGTCCTTGGTGATTTCATCAATTTCCGTCTCGCGGGCGAGATCATTGATACCGGACTGGAATTCCCGCGCCATACTCCGCGCCTTGCGGATATATTTGGTGACGGTCGAGATTGCGCGCGGCAGGTCCTTGGGCCCGATCACGAGGATCGCGATCACCAGCACAAACACCATTTCCGACCAGCCAATATCAAACATGGCTTTTCACTTCATCCGAATTGAAGGGTTTCACGATAGAGCCGCGCGGCACTCAGCCTTGGGCGGCCTTATCCTTTTTTTCCACCTTGTCGTCATTGCTGGTGGATTCAAGTACTTCGGTTTTCTCGCCTTCGGCGCTTTCCGATTTGTCCTCTTCGTTCATGCCCTTTTTGAAGTTCTTGATGCCCTTCGCCAAGTCACCGGCGACGCGGGGCAGTTTGCCTGCTCCAAATATGATGAGCACGATGACAAGGATCAGTATAATTTGCCACGGACCAATACTCATGTTCTAAGCTCCCGTTCTCATATCGAGAATATCATAAATTCATTTGCTTCCCGCTTTGCCCGATCTCCACCCCTATTCAGGGTATTTCCGAAAGAGCAGTGCGAAACGTCCTTCGCTTTATATAAAGGTCTATAAGGGTTTATACGACAATTAATTGACGTTTGATACGGGTTTATCAAGGATTTTGGCATTTCCGTCGGGCGGAAAAACAAAAACACCGCTCAGATTGAGGACAATAGAGCAGTTTTCCCCAACGTTCGGCTGGTAAGCGGAGGCCACGCGCGCCGTAACCCGGTTGCCGCTTGCAAACTCGATATCGACCAGGCTGTAGGCCCCGAGATTGCGCGATAGCATGACCTGACCCCCGGGTTTTGCGGAATCAACCTCCTGCAGAAATCGGATTGCCTCGGGCCGGACAAGGATTTCACTCACCTTTTCGGCATTCACACCGTTCGGCACCGGGATCCGGCCGAGATCGGAGACAAGTTCGCCTCCCTCTTCATGCACCGGCAGGCGGTTCACATCGCCGAGAAAGGACGCCACAAATTCATTTACCGGATGATTATAGAGGTCGGCGGCGCTTCCCTTCTGGATGATCCGGCCCTGCTGCATCAGCACGATCTCGTCCGCCATCCGCATGGCCTCCTCGGGATCATGGGTCACCATCAGCACCGTCGTCCCCATTTCCTTGAGCAGCGCCAGCGTCTCGTCCCGCACCCGGTTGCGCAGCACCACATCCAGTCCGGAGAAAGGCTCATCCATCAGCATGATCCGCGGATTGGGCGCCAGTGCCCGCGCCAGCGCCACCCGCTGCTGTTCCCCGCCGGAGAGCATATGGGGATATTTCTTTGCGGATCCGGCAAGCCCCACGGTTTCCAGCATATCGCGCGCACGCTTCCGCCTTGCGTCCTGCGACTGGTTCGTGAGGCCAAAGGCGACGTTATCCTCCACCGTCAGATGCGGAAACAGGGCATAATCCTGAAACATCAGCCCGACACGCCGGTCTTCCGGCCCAACGAAAACAGCCTCATTCGCCATCACCTCGCCCTGGATGCTGATTTCCCCGGAAAATGGCACCTCAAGGCCCGCCGCAAGGCGCAAGGTCGTCGATTTCCCGCAGCCCGAGGGCCCGAGCAGACAGACCACCTTCCCGGCCCCGACTTCCAGATGCTCGATATTGACGGAATTTACGCCGTCATAGCGATGCCGGACATTTTTGAAGACAAGGTTACTCATGACATCCGGTGATCCGCTTGAAGTTTCTGGCCCGGCCGGGAGCGCGCAATCGCCCGGCTGAGGATAATGACCGGCAGAATGCCGACGATAACAATGGCAAGGGACGGCCCCGCCGCATCGGTGAGCCGCTCGTCACTTGCCATTTCATAGGCCTGGATCGCCAGCGTATTGAAGCCGAACGGCCGGAGAACCAGCGTTGCCGGCAGTTCCTTCATGACATCCACGAACACCAGCAGCAGCGCCGTCATCAGGCTGCCGGAGATGATGGGAATATGCACACGGGTCAGCTTGCCAAGGCCGGTCACGCCCAGTGTTCGCGCCGCGCGGTCCATGTTCGGCGTGATGGTGTCCGCCCCCGCCTCTACCGTGTTCAACGAGATAGCGAGAAAACGGACGATATAGGCAAACAACAGCGCCGTCATCGTCCCGCTCAGCAGCAGCCCCGTGGAAATGCCCACCGTCTCCCGCATCCAGTGATCGATCGTGTTGTCGATAAAGCCGAAGGGCAGCAATATTCCAACTGCCAGCACCGGCCCCGGCACCGCATAGCCCATGGATGCGATTCGCAAGGCGCCCTGCTCCGTTCGCGAAGGCGCGCCCCGCTCCCGGCGAAGGCCATAAATCAAAACCAGCGCCAACAGGAGAGACAGGATCGCCGCCAGCAGGGCCACCCCGACGCTGTTCAGCACCAGCACCGGAAAGCGCTCGTTGAAGATGACATCGAAATGCGCGTAGCTGTCTTTCACCAGCCAGCCCGTCGGCAGCAGAAATCCGAAGAAAACCGGCAAGGCGCAGGCCAGTATCGCCAGCAGCTGGCGGCCCCGGCCGAGCCGATAGCGGGTGATCTTCTGGTAGCGCCCTGTCGCCTGATGGAACTTGCGCTTGCCGCGATTGAACCGCTCGATCAGGATCAGGGAGAAAACAAACAACATCAGAACCGCCGCGAGCTGCGCTGCGGCCGCCGGTTCCCCGAGACCGAACCAGGTCCGGTAAATCCCGGTGGTAAAGGTGTCGACGGCGAAAAACTGCACCGTACCGAAGTCGCTCAGCGTTTCCATCATCGCCAGCGCGAGACCGGTGACAATCGCCGGACGGGCGAGCGGCAGGGCGATCGAGAAGAAGCCGCGCCACGGTCCGCGCCCAAGGGTCCGCCCGACTTCCAGCGCACAGATCGACTGCTCCAGAAAGGCGGTGCGGCTGACCAGATAGACATACGGATAGAGTACAAGGCCGAGCATGGTAATGGCCCCGCCCAGCGTCCGGATCGCCGGGAACCAGTAATCGGCACGGCTCCAGACAAAGGTCTCGCGCAGAACTGTCTGCACGGGGCCCGCGAAATCGAGCATGCCGGTATAGGTATAGGCAATAATATAGGCAGGCATGGCAAGCGGCAGGAACAGCGCCCAGGAAAACAGCTGTCGCCCCGGAAACTCGCACATGGTAACGAGCCAGGCCGTCCCCACGCCGATCACCAGAACGACCGCTGCCACACCGAGCCCCAGAAACAGCGTGTTGTAGAGATAGACCGGCAGGACCGTGCTGGCGAGATGGACCCAGACGTCACCTGCGGGCACGAAGACATAGCCGAAGACCACCAGCACCGGAATGGACAGCACCAGCGCCGTCAGCAGCACCAGCACTGTCGCCGCCGACATGCCCGTACGCCGCCGCCCCTGACGGATCAGGGGTTGCTGATTTTCAAATTCCAGAACGGCCAACGATTACCCTCTTTTGAGATTGCGGTGCGCGGCCTGCATACGCCGTCCGGCACTATTCGTAAATAATAATCAGGCGCAATGCGAATGGAAAGGTCGATTTAAGCGGCAATTCGCCGCGTTTTTATGCCTTCCGCCGCGACTCTCCGATTAATCGGAGATTGCAATCAGGATTTCACTGAGCTTATCAGGGCTTGAGACGAAAGGGGAATGGCTGGTGGCGAGGGAATGGACGATGGTTTTCGAGCCCATCTCCGCGTCCACCGACGCAATCATATGACGCTGACCATCGATGGGGATCGCCCTATCATGGAGGCATTCAATAAAATGCCGCGGCACCCTGCCGAAACTCTCCCGTGTGATCGTTGAGGGTTCGCCCGTCACCTGCGCCGGTTCATCGCAATGCAGGCTGGCGGTCACCCGATCGAAGGTCTCGACATCAACGTCCCCGTAGAAGCATTCCTGCATGAGGGCGCGGTAATCCGCATCCTCACTTCTGGTGTTAAGCCGCAGTGCCCCCACCATCCTCGGGCTCGCACAGATGACCGACGGGATCATCTCCTCGTCCATGGAAACATGCTTGGACATGGCGCGGGCCGACATTCCGTTCACAAGCAGCATCGCCGTAAGGTAAACGGCCGCCCCGATCTCTTCCGGTATTTCCTCTGCCACCTGCGACACCGTCAATCCGCCGAGGGAATGACCGACCAGAATGGCCTTGCCGCCGGTCTCGCTGTTCATGGCGCGGACGGCGGCGATAACCGCGTCGGTCCGCATGCGCTGCGTTATGTCTGCATTGGGAGAGGGCTCCGTCCGGAACGCCTCCGGATCGAAAGGCCGGCGCATCAGGGATTTCGGCTGTGCCGCGTTCGAACCGGCCCCCGGAAGGTCGACCGCGTGAAAAACATGCCCTGCCCCTTCAAGATACGGCTTCAACTCGCGCCAGGTTTCGCTGTTGTGCCAGGCGCCATGGATGAAGACATAACCCTTGCGTTGAGACATCCCGTTTCCTCTCGCAGCGCCTCGCGCCGTTTCTTGTTGTTATCGGATAGGTCAGTAGACCCGGAATCAGAGGCCTAGAATTCCTCTTCCTCCTCATCCTCCAGCTCGTCTTCCTCCGCCTTGGCGAGATCATTGAAAATGCCGCTGGGCTCGGTGCTGAGCAAGCCCGCAGCCTTCATTTCATCAAACCCGGGCAGGTCCTTGATATCGTCCAGCCCGAAATGGATCAGGAAATCCTCGGTCACGCCATAGGTGACGGGGCGGCCCGGAGTCCGTCGCCGTCCGCGCGGCCGAATCCAGCCAGCCTCAAACAAAACATCCATGGTGCCGCGACTGAGGCCAACACCGCGGATTTCCTCAATCTCGGCGCGGGTCGCGGGCTGGTGGTAGGCGATAATCGCCAGTGTTTCCAGCGCCGCCCGGCTCAACCGGCGGGTTGTCTCCCGCTCCTCCTCCAGCAGCCAGGACAGATCCGGCGCCGTGAGAAAGGTCCATTTGCCCGCAAGCCGCGTCAGGTTCACACCCTTATGGCGGTACTGTTGCTCAAGGGTCGCCAGAATGGCCGGAATCTCCGCCCCTTCGGGCAGTCGCTGGACCAATGTCGCCTCGTCCAGCGGTTCCTTCGCCGCAAACAGCAAGGCTTCGGCCATACGTACATGTTCGGGATCGATACTCATTCCCCGCTTTTCCTCTTTTTCACCTGAATGGGGCCAAAGGTTGATCCCTGCCGGAGTTCCAGCTGCCCCTCCTTCACCATCTGCAGGCTCGCCAGCAGGGTTGACGCCTGAGCCGAGCGGCGGCGGAACGGATCGCTCAGGTTATCAGGCAGATAGGCCATCAGGTCCGTCCATTCGGGCAAAGTGCCCAGCATTTTCTCCAGCCGCTCCAGCGCCGCCTCGACCGAATAGACCGCATCGCGCATCAGTCTCAGCGGATTGTCATTGCCCTTGCGCTCCTTCTGGGCGGCATAGGCCTGCAACAGGTCCCGAAGCGAGCATTCGAATTTCGACTGGCGGATGATCCGCACCCCTTCCGGGCGGCCACGCTGAAACCGGTCGCGCCCGACAATACTGCCGTTTGTCAGCTTTTCCGCCGCCGCGCGCATGGCTTCCAGCTTTCTCAGCATGAAGGCCAGCCGGTCCGCCAGTTCCTCCCCACTCGGGCCGTCTTCCTCCTCCGCCGGGAGCAGCAGGCGCGATTTCAAATAGGCCAGCCAGGCCGCCATCACCAGATAATCCGCCGCCACTTCCAGACGGAGCGCATGGGCTTGCTCGATGAATTTGAGATACTGCTCGGCGAGCTCCAGGATGGAGATTTTCAGAAGGTCGACCTTCTGGTCGCGGGCCAGTACCAGCAGCACATCCAGCGGCCCCTCATACCCGTCCAGATCGACGAGCAGCGCATGGGTCGGCAGCGGGATGACGTCCGGGTTTTTCTGCCCCGCCTCCTCGAAGGAGCCCTTATCCACGGCGCACCGTCCTGTCTGAAATGCGTGACCCTGACAACATGGTCAAAACTTAGACCAGACCGGCCATATTGGCAATCAGATTGACCCCATATCCGATGGGCACCGTCAACAGCCAGCGGATCGGATCAAACTCCATGCCAAGGCTTCGGGTGATCATGGGCAGCAGGAAAATCGCGCCGATTAGGATAAAGAAGCCGTAGCGTTCCAGCCGGGCAAGCGGCAGCGCGAGGAAAACGGGAAGAATGCCGACGGCGACGCGCCCGCCATC
>PAKP01000058.1 GCA_002706985.1 Sneathiella sp.
GCGATCGAGGCGGTCGATGCGAATCTTGAAGTTGCCGCCCTCACCCTTGGTCGGTCACCGGTCATGGTGTTCCTGACCATCACCCTGCCGCTGATCCTGCCGGGCATTCTGGCGGGCGCGACGCTCGGCTTTGCCCGCGCCCTTGGGGAGTTCGGCGCGACCATTACCTTCGTTGCCAATATCCCGGGCCAGACTCAGACCCTGCCGCTCGCGATCTATTCCCTGCTGCAGGTACCGGGCGGGGAGAGCGCCGTGTGGCGGCTGGTCATCCTCTCCGTCCTGCTCGCCTTCGCGGCGATTGCGCTTTCCGAATGGCTGAGCCGCCGCTCGACAAAACTGCTGGAGGGGCGTGACTGATGCTCGATATCCGGCTCAAGAAGACGTTTCATGGCTTTCATACCAGAGCGGAATTCAAGGCGGAACCCGGACTTACCGCAGTGTTCGGCGCCTCCGGCGCGGGCAAGACGATGCTCGCCAAGATGCTGGCGGGGCTCATTACCCCCGATGAAGGCCGGATCGAGATTGACGGGCGGACCGTGTTCGATACCGCGAAATCGATCAACATTCCCGTTCATCAGCGCCATATCGGCTTCGTCTTTCAGGAGCACCGCCTGTTCCCGCATTATACGGTGCGCGGCAATCTGGGTTACGGCAAACGGCAACCGGCGCGCGGCAGTCATTCTATCGCCTTTGACAAGGTGGTTGGCATTCTCGGCATCGAAGGACTGCTGGATCGCAAGCCCGCCTCCCTCTCCGGCGGGGAACGCCAGCGGGTCGCCATCGGGCGGGCGCTGCTCAGCAATCCGAAACTACTGATCATGGACGAGCCGCTGTCCAGTCTGGATACGGCCCGCAAGGCGGAAATCCTCCCCCTGATCGAGGAACTGAAATCGGAGTTCGGTCTGACGACGCTCTATATCTCCCATTCGATCGAGGAGATTTCCCGCCTCGCCGATACCATTGTGCTGCTCGACAAGGGGAGCCTGAAGGCGGCGGGTCCGGCCCCCGAGATTTTAAGCCGCCTCGATCTCATTCCCTATGCCGGCGGTTATGACGCGGGCACGATGGTGGAGGCGACGGTCACCGCCTACGAGCCCGGCCATCACCTGCTCACACTGGAAACCACCGGCGGCGGGCGGCTGTTCCTGACCGGGGACGCGCGGGAACCCGGCACGGTGTTGCGGCTGCGCATCCGCGCCCGCGATGTCGCGCTCGCGAAATCGGAGCCGAAATCCCTCTCCATTCTCAATCGGCTGAAAGGACAGGTCGTCGATCACTGCGCCGGAAGCCAAGGCATGGAGGAAATCCTGCTCGATGTCGGCTTCCCGCTGACCGCACGGATCACCCGCCGCTCGTTCGAGGAAATGAAGATCAAGAAGGAAACTCCGGTCTGGGCGCTGGTCAAGTCCGTCACAATCAGCCAGAGCTGAGACCTGCCGGACTTATTGGAATATCAGCGCCCGCTCTGACCCGAGGTCATGGCCAGCGTCTTGATATAATCCTCGATCGCGCCCTTGTCTTTCAGATATAGCGTCTTGCCCTTTTTCAGCACCATGCCCTCATGCGAAAGCTGGCCGAGCACACGGGCCACCGTCTCCCGCGTCGTCGAGACACGGCTGGCAATCACGCTTTGGGTCGGCATCGGATAGATCAGCCAGCTGTTCGCCGTCACCGGGTCCGGCTCCGCCATGCGCAGGAGTTCCTGACACACCCGCTGCACCGCGCCCAAGGTGGAGAGATCGAGGATGCGGTCGTCATTGATGCGGATGATCCGCACTAGCCGCTGCAGCACTGACATCATGATTGCCGGGTTCCGCATCAAGAGATCCTGGAAACTTTCCGGGCTGAGACTGGCGAGCAGGCAGCGCGCATTGGCGACCACATTGGCCGAGCGCGCCCGGCCATCAATCGCCGACAGCTCGCCGAAATACTGCCCCTCTCCGACCGTGGCGTAGGTCACCTCGCGGCCCGAGACGCCGTAGTTCACAATGTTGACGCTGCCTTCGACAACGAAATACATGTCGCGGCTGTCGGTCGAACGCTCCAATATCTGCTCATTGGCGCCAAAGGTCCGCCAGACGCATTTCGACGCAATCTCCGCACGTTCCTCCGACGTCAGGCCGCTGAGCAAATCAATTTTATCAAGATTCTGCATTACTTTTGGTAGTTTACCCCCTAAACTCAACAGCGACTATATAGGATATAACAAAAAATCAAAACAGGAAGCTAAGGGATTAAGGTGGCGCACATAAACGGGAACCGGAACGGGGTATTCTGTCCTCTGCAGCGGGGCACCGCATGAACAGGCCGCTGACGACCGACCCGCTGATCCCCACCCTCTTCCAAAAACTCGATCTGAAGGCAAAATCCCTGCTGGTCACGGTCTGGGGCGATGGCGTCGCCCCGCATGGCGGCACCGTCTGGCTCGGCAGCCTCATCAATCTCGTCGCGGCGCTGGGGCTGAACGAGCGGGTGGTGCGGACCGCCGTCTTCCGGCTGCAAAAAGACGGCATTCTCTCCTCCGAGCAGATCGGCCGGCGCAGCTATTACAGCCTGACGCAATCGGGCCGCCACCGCTTCGCCGAGGCAACGCATAGGATTTACGCGAGTGGCGACATTCCGTGGAATGGGAACTGGCTGCTGCTGTTCGTTGCCCGGCGTCTGCTAAGCGATGCGGACCGCCGCCGCCTGGAAACCGCGCTCGGCTGGCTCGGCTTCGGCGATCTCGGCGCCGGGGTCCATGCCCATCCGACAGCGACGAAGGATAGCGTCGAGACGTTGCTGAACGACCTCGACCTCATCGGCAAGGTCACGATCCTGAGCGGCGCCAGCCCCGCCGACACCCCCTTCGATGCCCCGGATATCCTCGTCACCAAGGGCTGGAACCTCAAAAGCCTGGAAGCGGACTACAACCGCTTTATCGATCACTTCAGCAAATTCGCCGCGCCGGAGACGGACGCCGCAACCTTCGATGAAAAAAAATGTTTTATCATTCGCAGCCTCTTGGTGCATGATTACAGGCGGGTCCTGCTCAGGGACCCGATGCTCCCGGCGGAACTGTTACCCGTCGGCTGGAACGGCAACCGGGCACGGGCGCTGTTTCAGGACATCTACCGCCGCGTCTGGGAGGGCGCGGAGCAACATTTGATGACTGTGCTTGAAGATGAGACAGGGAGACTCCCGCCCGCCCCGGAAGAGTTCTACCGGCGCTTCGGCGGATTGAAGAAAAGCTAGATCGTGTAGTGGCAGTTCAATAACAAAAATGAGCCGGGGAAAATGTCAACAGGGTTAAAGATTTGTATTGTCGGGTCGGGGCCGGCAGGGATGTACGCGGCAGGCGCCATCGTCAAGAAAAACCCCGAAAGTGTCATAGATATTCTCGATAAACTGGCGACGCCGTATGGGCTGGTCCGCGCCGGGGTCGCCCCGGACCACCAGACCACCAAGAATGTCACCCGCGCCTATGACAAGGTGATGGAGAATAACAATGTCCGCTTCGTCGGCAATGTCGGGCTGGCAACGGATGTCCCGCTCGACAAGCTGCGCGAGCTTTATGACGTGGTGGTGATCGCGACCGGTACGCCGAAGGATCGCAGTCTCGGCATCCCGGGAGAAGACAAGGCCGGTGTCTTCGGTGCGCAGGTTTTCGTCTATTGGTACAACGGCCATCCGGAATTCCGCGAGGCGGTGCCCGATCTCGATATCGAGACGGCGGTTGTCATCGGCAATGGCAATGTCGCCCTTGATGTCGCGCGCATCCTGATGCGGACGGAAGGGGAAATGCTAACCTCCGATCTCGCCGAACATGCCGCCAGCGAGATTTTCAAAAGCCCGCTCAAGTGCGTGCACGTGGTCGGCCGCCGGGCGCCGGAGAATGCGCAGTTCTCCTCCAAGGAGCTCGGCGAGTTCGCCGAGCTGACCTCCGCCAAGCCCTATACGGACAAAACCAAGCTGCCCGAGGACTTTACGTCAGAGGACAAGAAGGAAGAGCGGGTCATCAACACCAATCTCGATCTCCTGCGCAGTTTCGAGCATATTACCCCCGGCCACGGCGTCGAGGGCCGCTCCATCCATCTCGATTTCCTGGCGAGCCCGATCGAGATTCTGGGCGATGACGCGATCAGCGGCGTCCGGTTCGAGCGGAACAAGATCGTCGATGGCAAGGCCGTCGGCACCGGGGAGACCTATGAGATCGACTGCCAGCTGCTGGTCACCTGTATCGGCTACGAGATGGGCATCCTGGAAGGCCTGCCCGTCGAGAAAGGCATCATCAAAAATGACGAGGGGCGCGTCGCCGAGGGGCTCTATGTCGTCGGCTGGGCCAAGCGCGGCCCTTCTGGCACCATCGGCACCAACCGCATCGACAGCCAGAATGTCGTCGATAAGATGCTCGCCGATTTCGAGGGCGGCGGCGATCCCGCGAAACAGGGCCCGGCGGGGCTGGATGCCTGGTGCGCGGAAAAAGGCATCCATGCAGTCTCCTTCGATGACTGGAAAAAGATCGACGCGGAGGAAGTGGCGCGCGGCGGCGAGAAATCACCGCGGCGGAAATTCGTCCGCACCCGGGACATGCTCTCGCTTGTGAAGGAAAAAGGATAGGTCATGCTGATTGCGCAGCTCAGTGACACCCATATCGCCGTCCCGGAAGACGAGTTCTCCGAGCTCTATCATCCGGCGGAAAAGCTGCGCAACGCGGTCCGCCATGTGAACGCGAGCGTCAACCGCCCCGATATCGTCTTCCTCACCGGCGACCTTGTGAACAGCGCCAAGGCAGAGGAATATGTGATCCTGAAGGAGATCGTCGCGGAGTTCGAGATGCCGGTTTATCTGTTGCCCGGCAATCATGACGACTGCACCCTCCTGCGCAAGGCCTTTCCCAATCACGACTATCTGCCGAGTTCCGGCACCCTCAACTATGTGGTCGATGGCTGGCCGCTCAAGCTGATCGCGCTCGACACCAACATCCATGGCAAGCCGCAGGGCCATCTCGGCGAGGCGCAACTGGCCTGGCTGGAGGAGGAAATCAGCAAGGAGGCCGCGCGTCCCGTCGTCATCCTCCTGCATCATCCGCCGTTCAAAACCGGCCTTACCAGCATGGACGCGATGGGCCTGCTCGACATGGACGACTTCGTCGATGTGATCAGCCGTTATGACACGGTGGAGCGCGTACTCTGCGGGCATCTGCACCGCGCCATCCAGAAGCTCGCGGGCGGCACGCTGGTCCAGACCTGCCCCTCCACCTCGCATCAGGTGCGGCTGCTGCTCGGGGACAACAACGAGCTTGGCACGGCGTTCGAGCCGCCGGAATATCTGCTGCATTACTGGAACGAGGACAGCGGCCTCGTCACCCATAGCGATTACGTCAAGGAATATGACGTCGCCTGGACCCTGAAAGACGGCGTGAAAAAAGCTTAAGCTGCGTTGAGGCCCATCTGCCAGAAGTCGGCTTCGAGTTTGGTGGCGGTGCCGAAGGTTTTGGAAAGGCCCGCAAACCGTGGTTCTGTGAAGCGGGTGACGGCAATCTCGTCAATCTCGGCTGTCATGCCCGCAACAAGCTCCTGATATTCCGCGCCCGCGTACATCTCGATCCAGGAAAGATAGGGGTTGCCCTCGATCTTGGTATCGCGGGATTCGGCAAGGGCAAGGCCGATTTCCCCATAGCCGATGGCGCAGGGGCTAAGCGCCACCATCAGGTCGAGCAAATCCCCCGCCATGCCGCGTTCCAGCACGAAGCGGGTATAGGCGACATTCTCCGGCGCCTCCTCCAATGTTTCAAGGTCTTTCTCAGCGATGCCCCAATCGGCGCAATAGGCCACATGCAGCGCCATCTCGATCTCCAGAATGGCCTTCACCCCGTTAAGGCCGGCGCGCATCTCCGTCATGTTGTCCGCCTTGAAGATCGCCAGCGCATAGGCCCGCGCAAACTGGATCAGGAACAGATAGTCCTGCTTGAGGTAAAATTCGAAGGCCTCGCGCGGCAGTTTGCCCGACTGGATGCCCTTGACGAAGTCATGCCGGGTATAGGCGTCCCATACGGCGGCGTTATCGGCCTTGAGCCTTTCAAACAATCCGGCCGCCATCACACCATCATGTTGTTCGATCCCCCCGGCAGGGTCACGACCAGATCGTCCAGTTCCTCGGTAATCTCGATCTGGCAGCCAAGGCGGGAGGTTCGCGTCAGGCCATAGGCGAGATCGAGCATATCCTCCTCATCCTCCGTCGCTTCCGGCAGGCGTTCAAAATCCTCATCGCTGACGATGATATGGCAGGTGGAACAGGCGAGACTCCCCTCGCAGGCACCCTCCAGATCGATATTATTCTGGTGCGCGATTTCCAGGATCGTATGGCCGAGCGGCGCATCGACTTCCTGGCGGCTGCCATCGGGTTTAATAAAGGTCATTTTCGGCATGCGGGGTCAAACTCCTGAACTTCTGTGACTTTCTACTTAACCTGCCCCTTGGTCTCTTGTCTAGGCCGCAAATTTCGGGGATTTCCGCTTATAGAGCCGGCCCCAGCTGTCAATGAAGGCATCGATGTCGGCCTCGCTTGTCCGCCAGCCAAGGCTGACGCGGATCGCGGTGCCTGCCGCCTCCTCGCTCGCGCCCATGGCGCTGAGGACATGGCTTGCCTTCACCTTGCCCGACGAACAGGCGGAACCGGCGCTGACCGCGAAACCGTCAAGGTCGAAGGACATGACCTGCAACTCGGAGGCGACCCCCGGCATCTCGATGGCGCTGGTGTTAGGCAGGCGACTGGCCTTACGCCCGTAAATCCGGCTCGCGGGCGAGAGCTCGCTGATCCGCGCTTCCATCCGGTCACGGAGGGCGGCGATTGCCTCCCCTTGCGCGATGATGGTCCCGGCGGCGGTGGCAGCAACGCCAAGCCCGGCAATGGCGGCGACATTCTCGGTTCCGGCGCGGCGGCCAAGCTCCTGACCACCGCCACGGATAAAGGCGGGCACGGCGAGTCCCTCCCGCAGGATCAGCGCGCCGATCCCTTGCGGACCCCCGAATTTATGGGCCGAGACAGACATCAGATCGACGCCGAGCGCCTTGAAATCGACCGGGATCTTGCCGACGGCCTGAATGGCATCAGAATGGAGCAACCCGCCCTGCTCATGGACGATATCGGCGATCTCGCGGATCGGCTGGATCACGCCGGTCTCGTTATTCGCGAGCATGACGGAGACAAAGGCCGGGGTTTCCGCCGCCGCCAGCGCCGCCCGCAGCACATCAATATCGAGAATGCCGTCAGGCGTGACCGGCAGGCGCACCGCGCCTTCACCGGCGGCGGCCAGCACCGAATCATGTTCAGCCGCCGAGACGAACAGCGGCCGGTCCGCCGCCGTCGAGAGAGCGAAATTATTCGCCTCCGTCCCGCCGGAGGTGAAGATGACTTCCGGAGATTTGCAGTTGATAAGATCGGCAAGGGCGGCGCGCGCCTCTTCCACTCTACCCCGCGCCGTTCGCCCCGACTGATGCACCGAGGACGGATTGCCGCCCGCCGTCATCACCGCCGCCATCGCCTCCACCACCTCAGAGTGGATCGGCGCGGTGGCGTTATAGTCGAGATAGACGGCTTTGCTCATGGCGGTTATCTGTCCGCCGCAGGCGGTTTACATCAGGATGTCAGGACTTGGTTTTCGTGCCCGCCGTCGCGGCGGGCTTTTTCTTGGGCTTGATCGCAATCGGCGCGTCGGCGGCATCGCGGCGTTCCTGCTCCAGCTCCTCAACCCGCATGGACAGCGACTGCACCTTGTCGAGCAGGCCGTCCATCACCTTGAAGACCGGGTCGGGCAGATCGTGATTGCCGACGCCATAGGCTGCGAATCTCTCGTCCAGGCGGTCCTTCTTCGAGGCGCTGACGGCGCGCGCGGGCACACCGACGACCGTCGTATGATCCGGCACATCCTTCAGCACGACCGAGTTGGCGCCGACGCGAGCGCATTTGCCGACCGTGATCGGGCCGATGATCTGCGCACCGGAGGCGATGATCACACCGTCCTGCAATGTCGGATGGCGCTTCACGCCGCGTTGCGCATCGGAATCGATGGAGGGCGCGACACCGCCCAGCGTCACATCATGATACAGCGTCACATTATCGCCGATATCCGCCGTTTCCCCGACCACGACGCCCATGCCATGGTCGATAAAGAACTTGCGGCCGATCTTCGCGCCGGGGTGAATTTCGATGCCGGTAAGGAAGCGGCTGAACTGCGACAACAGCCTCGCGAGCAGCCGCCAATTCCGCTCCCACAGCCAATGGGCGAGGCGATGCAGGACGACCGCGTGGAAGCCCTGATAGAGCAGCGCGACCTCAATCCGGCTCCGTGCCGCCGGGTCGCGTTCCATCACGCAGCTAATTTCTTCGCTAATATGCTTGAACATTTGCCCTTACCTTCTGTATTGTGCCGCTCTTGTAGCGGAATTCACCTGAGGTTCAAAGCGCCCATATTTAACAGATATATGCATATCGGGGGTACCGTCAAGGATCGCATCCGCATTCCTGTGACGGAAATCACCGGGCATAAATTGGAATTTGAGCCCGAGCGAGATCATTCCTGCGCCATAAAGAAGCTGTATTAGGAACAAGAAGATAAATGCCAGACGTTATTTTTAATGGACCTGAGGGACGCCTTGAAGGGCGTTACCATCACTCCGACGATCCCAATGCGCCGCTCGCACTGGTTCTGCACCCGCATCCGCAATATGGCGGAGCCATGAACAACAAGGTGGTCTACCACCTGTTCACCACTTTCAAGAAGCGCGGCTTTTCCGTACTCCGCTTCAATTTCCGCGGCGTCGGCCGCAGCCAGGGCGATTATGACCATGGCGTCGGCGAGCTTTCGGATGCCGCCGCCGCCCTCGACTGGATGCAGACCCACAACCCGAACGCCCCCGCCGTCTGGATCGGCGGCTTTTCCTTCGGCGCCTGGATTTCCATGCAGCTCCTGATGCGGCGGCCGGAGATTGCCGGGTTTATCTCGGTCGCGCCGCCCGCGAATATGTATGACTTCTCCTTCCTCGCGCCCTGCCCGTCGTCGGGCATCATCATCCATGGCGACAAGGATGTGCTGGTGCCGCGCCGGGACATCAAGAAGCTGGTCGAGAAGCTGCAGGCGCAGAAAGGCATCACCATCGATTATGATGAGATTCCCGATGCCGACCATTTCTTCGAAGGCCATCAGGACGCGTTGATGAGATCTGTCGATGCTTATCTCGACATGCGGCTCAACGGCGAGGATGAGGACTAGGCGCTCTCGCGTTTCAGCACCGGGGCCGGATACAGCACGCCGCCCGGCATCGGTTCCGGCACGCCCGTCGTCGTCGGCAGGCTGAGCGGCAGACCGCGCAAGGAGCGGACCGCGAGGAAGGCAAAGGCCTCCGCCTCCAGATCATCGCCGCGCCAACCGACGGCCTCCACCGGTTCCGCCGGGGCCTCCACGACCTCGGCAATGCATCTGACCAGTTCCGGATTCTTGCGACCGCCGCCGGTCAGCAGCCAGCGCTTAGGCTTGCCCGGCAAATGATCGAGAGCGCGGCGTATGCTTTCCACCGTGAAGCGGAGCAGGGTTGCCGTCCCTTCTTCAAGGCCGAGGCCCTCAATCGCCTCTTTCACCGGGAACTGGTCCCGGTCGAGACTCTTGGGCGGCGTCAGATCGAAATAAGGGTGATCGAGCAGCTTTGCAAGCGCCGCCGCATTGACGACGCCGTTCGCAGCAATCCGCCCCCCGTCATCGAAGGGCGCGCCGGTGTGGCGCAGCACCCAGTCATCCATGAGCGCATTCGCCGGTCCCGTATCGAAGGCCAGCGCCTCGTCCCCGTCTATATAGGTGACATTGCCGACCCCGCCGAGATTGAGCACGGCCAGCGGCCCGTCCAGCGATTTCGCCAGCGCCCGGTGATAGAGGGAGGCGAAGGGCGCCCCCTCCCCGCCCGCGGCGACATCGGCATGGCGGAACTCGGCCACCGTATCGATGCCGGTCAGCTCCGCCATCATCGCACCGTCACCGATCTGCACGGTCAGGCGACCCGCAGGATCGTGAAAGATGGTCTGGCCGTGAAAACCGATCACATCGATATCGGCGGGCGTGAGATTATTCTCGGCCAGCAGCGTCAGCGCGGCCTCGGCCTGCGCGGCGGTAAAATCGGCGATAATGTCTGCCCCGGCGCTTTCTTTCCCGAGCAAATCCCGCAAGCGCGCCCGAAAGCCCGCATCATAGGGCACCGAGCGCACCGGACCAAAGGATTTGACCGTGACCCCGTCGGTTTCGATAATCGCCGCATCGACCCCGTCGAGCGACGTTCCGCTCATCAGCCCGAGGGCGCGGAGTGGCGCCGTTTCACCCTGTTTTTGCTTATTCTGCATCATTTCTCATCCCGCACTTTTAAAAGACGTCCCATATGTGCTAAACGATGGCGCTCTTGAACCTCATTTAGAACAGAATACGTCTATGACCGAATTACGCTCCGACTTCCTGAAAGTCTTCACCGAACGCGGCTACCTGCACCAATGTACAGATTTAGACGCGCTGGATAAAGCCTTTGCTGAGGGGATCGTGACCGCCTATATCGGCTTCGACTGCACGGCGAAGAGCCTGCATGCGGGCAGCCTGATGCAGATCATGATCCTGCGCCGCCTGCAACAGGCCGGGCACAAGCCGATCGTGCTGATGGGCGGCGGGACGACGAAAGTCGGCGATCCGACCGGGCGCGATGAAAGCCGCCCGCTGATCACCGAAGAAGTCATAAGTGAAAATATGGACGGCATCAAGAAGGTGTTCGAGAAGTTCCTCACCTTCGGCGACGGCCCGACCGATGCGGTCATGGTCAATAATGCCGACTGGCTGGACGACATCAAATACATCCAGTTCCTGCGCGACTACGGCCCGCATTTCTCGATCAACCGGATGCTCTCCTTCGACAGCGTGAAGCTCCGGCTGGAACGCGAGGAGTCGATGACCTTCCTCGAATTTAACTACATGATCCTGCAGGCTTATGACTTCGTGGAGCTGAAGAAGAAATATAACTGCACGCTGCAATGCGGCGGTTCCGACCAGTGGGGCAATATCGTCAACGGGGTTGAGCTCGGCCGCCGGACGAACGGTTTCTCATTGTTCGGCCTCACCTCGCCCTTGCTCACCACCGCGTCGGGCGCGAAGATGGGCAAGACGGCGGGCGGCGCGGTCTGGCTCAATGAGGACATGCTGAGCCCTTATGATTACTGGCAGTTCTGGCGCAATACGGAGGATGCGGATGTCGGCAAGTTCCTCCGGCTCTTCACCGAGGTGCCGGTCGCGGAGATTGAAAGGCTCGAAAAACTCGACGGGGCGGAGCTGAACGAGGCGAAGAAAATTCTCGCCGATGCCTGCACCGAGATGGCCCATGGCAAGGCCGCCGCCGAGGCCGCCGCCGAAACCGCGCGCCAGACCTTCGAGATGGGGCAGACGGCGGAGGGGTTGCCGACGCTGGAAATCCCGCGCGTCGAACTTGCGGACGGCATTCCCGCCTTCGCCCTGTTCCAGAAGGCCGGTCTCTGTGCATCGAGTTCCGAGGCACGGAAACTGATCAAGGGCGGCGGCGCGCGCATGAATGACGAGAAAATCACCGACGAAAAGGCCGTGCTCACCCTCGATGATCTGGATAGCGACGGACGGATCAAGCTCTCCGCGGGCAAGAAGCGGCATTACCTGATCCAGCCGGTTTAAGGGCCGCGCCCACCGCCGCCTTAGCTTACGGGTTCTGGCGGGCGCCCGGCGCGTTCGTGCTTGGCGGTTCTATGTCGTCCTGGTCCCATGGCTCGAAGAACATCCGGCGGAGGATACCGGGGGCCAGCGCCGAGACCGCGTTGACATCGATATCCGGGTTCTCCATCCCGCCGGACACCTCATAGGAGAAGCCGAAAATCCCCTCCCCCTGACGGCCGACCAGCAGCGTGCCGAGGATCGGTATATTCCCAAGCATGGAGTTCAGCGTATAGGACGGGATCACCGTCCCGAAGGCATCGATTTTGTTGGCGGGCTGGTCCACGGTTCCGTTAAAGGTGATGCCGATGGAGCCGACGGCGCGGAAGTCCTTGGTCTGGAAAACGCCGTTCTCATAGGTAAAGGGCCCCTCCACCGTCGCAAAGACGATGCCGTCTCCGCGCAAGAGATCGACGATCCCGCCGAGGGAGCCGACGGTGAGGATCTTGCCAAGCACCGGCGCATTGACAAGGCGCACATCCTTGATCTCGATCGTGCCCTTGGCCGGGCGGCTCTCCTGCGTATCGTCAATCTCCGCGGTTAGTTTCAGCGCGCCATCGCGCAAATCGTCATAGAGATCGAGCCCGCGAAAGAGCGAGCCCGCATCGTCGGAGATGAAACTAACGGTGCGTGTCTCGCCATTGCGTGCGATTTCGAAATTGAAGGATTTTTCGCCCGCGAACTTGCCCGTTGCCATGCCGTCGGTGATCAGGTTCCCTTCGATCTGCATAGTCGCCTGCACCATATCGAGGGTCAGGCCGTCATCCATCAGCGCCTGGTCGACCTCCACCTCGATATCGATCATCCGGTCCTCCTCCGGGCCGTCGATATCCGCTTCGTTGAGGTCATAGGTGGCGACAACGAAGGGTTTCAGGTCGAACTGTGCCCCGTGAAGACGGACGTTCATCTGATCGGCGGCGGCCTGCGTGAAATCAAGCGCAAAGTCATTCTCGCCATAGGTCACCCTCGGCACCGTCAGGCTGCTGAGCAGCCCGTCTTTCAGCACCGCCGTGGCGGTCGCCTTCATGTCGCCGACCTCCGCGACGATATTGGAAAGCGTCGCGACATCCTCTGCTGTCACGTCAAGATCGGCACTGACGCGGCCGGGAACACCCGCCTCCTTCGTCCAGTGCAGCGGCTCGACCGAGATTGCAGTCTTGGCGAAATCGACAGTGACGGTGCCCGAGGCGCTGCCCGCCGGTGTCGTCTCGATACGGAGTTCCGCGCCCATCGGCCCGGTCAGATAGGGCGAGGCGATATCGAGGGAGTCCCGCCCCGCCTCGTCAATCTCTCCCGTCACATGATAGAGCCGGTTCCCCTCCCGCGGGCCGCTGAACCAGCTTTCCGCCGAAATCGTCACCGGCACCACATTGAGCTTCGCCGTGCCATCGACAGTGACGCCCTTCGGATCGACCGCGACCTTCAGATCGCCGCCGGTCAGGTTGATATCCCCGGCCACTTTCGGGATGGTCGCGTCGGTGAACGCGCCCTTCGCCCAGTAGTCGACCTTTTCCAGCGTGAGATCGAAGCGGAGCGGAAACTTGAAGGAGGCATCGACGGCCCCCTCCCCGGTCATGGCGGAGGGTACGATCCCGTATGGCGAGATCAGGCCCAGCGGTTCCAGATCGAGAAAGGTAAACATCTCGCGGCTGTTGCCGGTGACATGGATCTGGATATCGGCGAGTTGGTCATATTTGTCGAACTCGTTAATCGTCACATTGTCCGATGTCACTTCCAGTGTCCCGAGGCGGCCGGTCATGTCGTTGATGGTGACGCCGGTTTCCGTCAGCACCGCGCTACCGCTAATATCGGTAACCTTGGGCAGCGGCGCATAGTAATCGGCGGTGACCCCCTCAAGGTCGAAGCGCAGATCGACCGCCCCCTCCGGGATATCACCGCTTTCGAGCGCCCCGGCGGACAGGTTGATCTTGTAGGTACCGGAAGGGACGACCCCTTCGCGGATATTCGCCGTCACCCAGTCATAGCCGTTCGACGCCATCGAATAGGGCCAGAAGCGGCCGATGTCATTGACCTGAAGATTGGCCAGACTGCCATCCAGCGTGAGGCA
>PAKP01000059.1 GCA_002706985.1 Sneathiella sp.
CACGGATCGCGAGGTTAGCGAGCGCCATTTTACGATCCGGCAGGAAGCCGATCTCGATGGAAGTCAAGCCAAGCTCATCCGACAGTTCCGGCGCCGAGTTGGCCATTTCACGGCACACCCGGTCCAGTCCGCTGTCAAGGTTTAGTCCGGCCTCCGTACAGATCACCAGAAGGTCGAGCCCGTCCGGCAAGGATTTGCGAATTGCGGCATAGCGCTTAGAAATCCGGTTCTTGACCAGCGTATCGGGCAGAATAAACCCGACCAGACCGGCCGCAGCACAGACAAGAAGCTTCACCGCAACGCCCCAGTCGACGGCGCCGGTACCAAACAGGTAGGTACCAGTCAGTATGGCGAACAGGGCCGGAAGGGAGATCCGGGCAAACAGATAGGCGACAAGCGCATCTTTCGACCGCCAACCGCCCTTGGCCAGTTTCGCCGCAATCAGTTTCGCGCGCTCACCGCGCATCAGTTGCAGCTTCTTGACCACCCGGTGCATGATATTCTCACGCACCACCAGCTTGCTGCGCTGCTTGGTCTGGTTGGCAATATCGGTTTTCAGCTTGGTGCGGCGCTTTTCAAGATTCTTGATGCGGCCCGGCAGGGCATCCTTTACCAGAAAGGCATTCCACATCATCAGGACCACAGCGAGGGAGGCCGCCCCGGCAATCAGGGCCAGCATATTCTCGTCACGCAACCAGTCGGGCAGCAGGGTGGCTATATCAACCATTTCTGTCTCCTAAATCTCGAAGCGGACCATCTTGGCCATCACGCCGACGCCGGAGGCGATCATCGTCAGACCGGCGCCGATCATATACATACCGCGCGGATCATCGATGAGTTTCATGACGTAAGAATCATTCGCCAGCCACAGCAGGAAGAACATGATGAACGGCAGCGAGCCGATGATCCAGGCACTTGCCCGGGCTTCCGAGGACATGGCCTTGATTTTGAGCTTCAACTGACGGCGCTTGCGCAATGTATTGGCCAGTCCGCCCAGCGTTTCGGCAAGGTTACCGCCGGTTTCGCGCTGAATGGAGATGGCGATAATCAGGAATTTGAAATCCGGCGGGTCAATCCGGCGGGCGACATCCCACAGCCCCTGTTCCAGGCTCTGGCCGACCCGCATCGCATCGGCGACGCCGCGAAATTCCTTGCCCACGGGATCGGGCGCATCATGACCCACAGTCACAATTGCCTCGCTGATCGGCAGACCCGCACGCAGGCCCCGGACCAGAAGCTCAATCGCCTCAGGAAAGTTCTTCATGAATTTGTTGATCCGGCGCTTGCCGAGATAGCCGACCGTGACATGCGGAATGAAAAGCCCGGATGCCAGCCCGACCGGAACCGCCAGGAACCAGCTCAGGCCATACAGATAATGGGAATACCCGATAATCAGGACGATCAGCATACCGGTAACCGTCGCGTATTTCGATACCGTCATGTTGAAACCGGTTTTTTCCAGCCTGATCTTCAACTGGTCCGGCTTTGGGATGAGAGCCCGCACAATGCCGTCGATAATCTTGATGCCGCTGGTATCCTGCGCCCGGCGGGCAGAACTGCGCGCCTGGCTCTTGCCGGTCGGCTTCTGCCCCATGCTGATTTCTTCCAGCCGGCGCTTTGATTCGCGGGAATGACCGTCACCGCCCGCAAAGGCCAGCAACAGCAGCAGGGAGATCAGAAGCGTCGCCCCGCCCACAACAAGCATGATTGTTAACTGACTACCAGCTCCTCCAGCGTCAAACATCATATTGCTCCCAACAACATTTTCTCTAGGCCGAAATAGGCGGCGCGCGGTGCGAAATGCGGACGCAGACCGGTCGACTTGAACTCGCCCAGCAGGCGGCCGCCCTTGTCTTCGCCCTGGAATTCGTACCAGAACAAGTCCTGCATGGTGATGACGTCTTCTTCCATGCCGACAACTTCGGAAATGTAAGTCACACGGCGCACGCCATCGCGCATACGGCTGATCTGCACAATCAGGTCGATGGCCGAGGCAATCTGCGTCCGCACGGCCTTGGCCGGGAGGTTGATGCTGGACATACCGACCATGTTTTCAAGCCGGGTCAACGCCTCACGCGGGCGGTTGGCATGGATTGTCGAGAGCGATCCGTCATGGCCGGTGTTCATGGCCTGAAGCATGTCAATTGCCTCACTGCCACGAATTTCGCCGAGGATAATCCGGTCCGGGCGCATACGCAGGGCGTTCTTCAGAAGGTCGCGCATCGAGATCTCGCCGCCGCCTTCAAGGTTGGCGCTGCGGGTTTCAAGGCGGACAACATGTGGCTGCTGCAGTTGAAGTTCCGCCGCGTCCTCGATGGTGACGATACGCTCGCCCGGATCGATCAGCTGCGAAATGGCGTTCAGCATGGTCGTCTTACCCGAACCCGTACCACCGGAAATCAGGATGTTGAGGCGGCTGCGGCCAGCAACCCTAAGAACGGTGGCCGCTGCGGGTGACAGGTTCTGCTGCCGTTCCATCACATCAAGAGTGATCTTCTGTTTAGCAAACTTACGGATGGAGATGGATGGGCCATCAATAGCCAGCGGCGGAATAATGATATTCACACGACTGCCGTCGGCAAGACGCGCATCCACCAGCGGGTTCGATTCGTCGACACGGCGGCCGACATGACTCACGATCCGTCCGGCCACCTGCATCACATGGGCGTTGTCGCGGAACTGGCAATCGGATAGCACCAGCTTGCCCTTTTGTTCGACAAAGACCTGCTTGGGGCCATTGACCATGATATCCGTAATCGATTCGTCGGCGAGCAGCGGTTCCAGCGGACCCAGCCCCAGCATGTCATGCATCAGGCTTTCAGTCAGTTCGCGCTGTTCACGCTGATTGAGCTGAATACGCTCCTCGATGAGGATATCGGTGATGATATCGGAAATATCGCGGGCAAGGTCCAACCGGTCCATGGTGACGGCCGCGCTAATATCGATGCGCTCCATCAACAATGGCTGAATGACGTTCTTCACGCTCTCCAGATGCGCGTTGATTTTGACCCCGGTTGTCTCCGGCGCCATGGAAATATTGAACAGGGAGGCGGATTTATCGTTCGCGTCCGGCTCTTCTTCCTTTTCAATGGTTTTCGCGACAGGAACGACCGGAACGATTTCCTCGTCTTCCTCGTTATCATCATAGGATTCGGCCTGAATTGTCTCGGCCGGACGATCGAACTGCGCCCGCACTTCAACCGGGGCATCCGGATCGGCGCCGAAGACTGTCACGCCTTCTTCAACGATCTGGGTATAGCTTGAGCTGTCGCCCGAGCCGTTCAGATAGGGCTCCGGTTGGTCACTGCTGCCCTGAACCGGGACATTGGGTTCGGACATTGCCGGAAGATCGGACTTCTTCTTAGACAGTTCCGCCCAGAGACCCTGGGTCAGATCATTGACAAGCGTGCGTTGTTCCAGGACGTTCAACTCAATATTTTCACGCTTCATCGCGTCGCGTAAATATGTCTTCACCATCTGCGCGACCGCAGAACGGTTCTCGTTGACATCGATGTCAGGCAGCAGCTTTTCCGTCATCTCCGGCATATATTTTGCCAGAAGGTCGGCCGCCTGCGGTCCGGCAACGCTCGGAGCTACCGGCGCTGCCTTCCCTTTACTGTCCGATGAAGATGAACGCCATAAACTCACGTTTTATGTCCCACTTCTTTCTTTTTCTTGCCGCCCGAAACCAGCGTGAACAGGCCCTTCTTCTGCGGCTTTTCATATCCGGACACAGCCGCCGACAATTCGCGCAGCACTTTCGCGATGGCGGTCTTTCCCGCAACCTCGCCGATCGCCTTGCCGGCGTTGGCACAGATCGTCAGCGATTTCGCATCTTCCGGGATGACATAGTCCACCGCCTCGTTGAGGCCGCGTTCGAAGTCCGCCTTGGACACCTGCGCGGCGCGGTCCGATCCGACACGGCTCACGACTTTCAGGATACGTCCCTTGGTCTGGAGCGTTGTCATCGCCTGGGTGATCCGGTTGATATCACGGATACCAGCAAGTGACTGGTCAGACACGAGAATAACCGTATCGGCGGAGGCCAAGAGCGCGCCCTGCGTCGGCAGCAGATGCCGCGGCAGGTCAACGATGACCTGGTTATAGTCCTGGCTGATCTCTCCGATCAGGGCGTCGATGGATTCTTCGGTGATATCCACAAGCTCGTCGATCGGCTCCTCCGTTCCCAGAACCGCCAGACGATCCCCATCCTTGACGATGGCACTGTCGAGGAACAGCTTGTCGAGCCGGTGCGGATTTTCAAGGGCTTCGCGGAAACCGCCGCCCGTTTCAATATCCAGCGATAGTGTCGTCGTGCCGAAATGCAGATCCATATCGAGGAGTGCCGTCGGCAGTTTTTCCTCATTGGCCATGATCCAGGCAAGGTTCGTTGCAATGGTCGTTGCCCCGACACCGCCACGCACGCCGACGAGAACGGTCAGCTTGCCACTTTGTGCGGCCTGAATTGCCTGTGACTGGCGATCGACATTTTCAATTGCGTCCTTCAGGATCTCCACCGTCAGCGGCTTGACCAGATAGTCCTTGGCACCGAGTGCGATCATCTTGCGGAACTCGCCAACATCGTTGGAAGAACCGAGAATAATCAGCGTGTTCTCATGGCCCATCTTGCGGACAAGCCGGGTAATATCGCTCTCGGGATCGATGCTTTTCGTAATGTCCGCGAGAACCACCTTGGGCGAATGACCCGGCTCAATGCGGTTCAGCGCCGCCGTTATGCCGCCAACCTGGGTGGCATCGGAGGAAAAATCGAGAGCATCACAGACTTCCCGGCTGACCCCGAGGGATTTCTCATCCTCGATGAAGGCCATGAAATCCTCACAAACCGCATTACCGAAAAGCGTGCTTAAAGATGATGATTTAGCCATTTCCTGAGACTCCCTTATTCCCCACCGGCGGCAACAGGTGCCGCACCCGACCCTGCGCCCTTACGGTATACTTCAACAGGACGTGCCGCGCGCTCACCAATCATCGGATCGGAATTCGCCGGAGCGACCAGATCTCTCGGGTTGGCCACCATGCCGGCGAGAGCGTCCGCATTGGCGCAGCCCATGAAAGGAAGCGGCAGGTTTTCGTATGAAATACCTTCGGGTTTGTACCAGCCCTTCTGGCAGTTCGGATCAACCGTCGCGACATACTGCACGAAATAGACACGCAGCGAATCAGGGGCGTTTTCACGGGTCACCCGGGGCGCCACATTGAAACCACGATCCGTGAGGAAATCTGCCACTTGCGCGAAACGCTGCTCATTCAGGCCGTTGCTGCCTGAAAATGTCGGCAGCTCAACTTCAACCGCCTCGCCGAAGTTCAGGCGCTGGGCGTCGATAAAGCCGAGCAGCTTGCCTTTTTCAATGTCGGCAAGGGCAGCACGGCCCGATTCGAATTCAACGATTACCGTCGAAGTCAGTTCACTCACCGTGATTTTCTTCTCCAGTGTCGCCTTCTCCGGACTTGCCGTTTCATCGATGGCACCGAACAGGCCTTCCGGCGATGTGCAGCCAGCCACCATCAGGAGCAGGCCCATCAGACCGGCCAACGTCGCCGATTTCTTAAGATATGTCTGTTTCATAAGATCTACTCCAGGATAAAGCCGGCGGGGCCAACAAGTTTGACATCATCCGTTTGCGCTGTTTTGGCGACATCACGGCCGTCTCTTTCCGGCGCGGCATCGCCGAGGGTCGGACGGAAGTTACGTGCGCCGATATACAGATCCTTGTCGTTCGGCGGAATATAGCCGTCCGTCGGTTCCGCAATGCGCGAGTTGCTCGGTTTCACCAGATAAGGCGTCACGATAATCAGCAGCTCGGTCTCGTTCCGCTGGAAGGAGGACGAGCGGAAAAGCGCGCCGAGTATCGGAATATCTCCGAGGAACGGTGTCTTCGAGATGTTGTTGTCGCCGTCGTTGCTGAGCAGGCCGCCAATGGCAAAGCTCTGTCCACTGGCAAGCTCAACCGTGGTATCGGCCCGACGTGTCAGGATCGATTGAATAAAGGAACCGCCTACGTTGATTGCCGAAGTCGAAGACAACTGGCTGACTTCCGGCCTTACCTGCAGATTGATCAGGTTGTCATCAACAATGGTCGGTTTGAACGCCAGGGAAACACCATAAGGCTTATATTCAACCGTAATGGCGCCATCTTCCTGCGGGACTGGAATGGGAAATTCACCACCGGCCAGGAACCGGGCTGTTTCACCGGAAAGTGCCGTCAGGTTGGGCTCAGCCAGAATGGTCAAAAGTCCTTCTTCATCAAGCGCATCGATGATGTTCATCATGTTCACATCACTGTTCTGATAACCGGAAAGAAAGTTCGACCCCTCGCCGATCCGCGTGATTTCGCCTGTGACCGGGTCAGTAATAATGTCGGCACCGCGTGCGAACCCGAGAAAGCCGTCACCGATATTGCCGACAACTTCCCAGTTGACGCCAAACTGCTTGGTAACTGAGCGGGAAACTTCGGCGACACGGACCCGAAGATTGACCTGCATGGAGCCCGCAACCTCGATCCGGTTAAAGACGGTGCCGCCATTGAGATAAAGTTCCGCCATGCGGCGTGCATCCTCAGCCTTTGCAGCCGATTTCACCCGTCCCGTCAGCATAATGCCGGTCGGGGTCGAGCGTGCCTTGAGCCCGCCGTACGGGCTCAGTTCCTGCAGGGATTCATTCAGGGAGGTCACATCATGAGTGATCGTGACCGGCGAATTCAGAAGCACCCGCCCCTGCCCGTCAAGCGCGAACAGGTTGGTGCTGCCAGTCCCCTTACCAAAGACATAGATAATCGTCGGCGACTGGATCTGCACATCTGCAAGCTCGGGGTTGCCGACGAAAACCGACGTTGCCGGTTGATCGAGCTGTACCAGCTTGCCCGAGTTTAGCGTCAGGGCAAGAATATCACCCTTGGAATTGATCACCTGTGCGGCCTGGACTGATCCCGATGCACCGATGGCCAACAGGAATCCCAGCCCCAACGCGGCCAATGGTTTGAAAAGTCTTGTCAACATCGAAACTACTCCTTAGTCGAACAACTGCTGCTTGGCTTCGCCAGCCCGCACGACATTGATGACTGTTGTGGGAATACCCGTACGCGGTGTGCCCCCGGTAATCAGGCGGCTTGCTTCACTATCCCAGGTGTGGCCCCGGCCGCGCTCGGACTTGAAGGCCACGGTTCCGTCCTTGCTCTTCTCGTCATCTTTGACACGCGCGATACTGCGCAGCGAGAGGGTCAGACGACCAAGTTCCGTCGCAACCGCAACAATTTCCGCGCCCTTGGGCGAGACTTCCAAAGTTGCAACGCGGCGGATGGAGGCTTCCTGAAGCTGATCGTTGGTCGACTGGTCCATGGCGACCACCCGCACATCGGTCAGGATTGTTTCACTCGCTTTACGTGCAGTAGGCATTTCCTCTTCCAGTTCCGTTTCCTTGATGGAATGCACCAGGATCACATCCACCCGGTCGCCCGGAAAAATAAATCCAGCGATACCGGAGGTCATGTCGATTGGAATGGAAACAGCACGTTTACCGGGATTTAGGACTGCAGCGAGAAATCCGCTCTGTCCGGGTTTAACCATCCGGGCGTCCGTAATCGGCTCTCCCGTCACGATCCCCTGACGAACAACTGTTCCGATAAAATCTTCAAGCGGACGGGCATTCTCGACAACATAAATATCTTCGATTTTGTTGTCATCGTCTTCCGGCCAGGACTGCCAGGCCAGATGCTGTTCCTGGACCAGCGTACCAGCCGGCAAATCAGTGGCAGCAACTAGGATTTTGACGTTGGATTCCACCCGCTTCACTTCGACCTCGGCGGTCTCGGCAACAGGTGTCTGCTGCTGGCCCGCCCAGTTGCGCACAAACCAGACCGTGGATCCGGTAATCAGGAGTGCAAAAACGATAAGAATAATTTTTCGCGCCATGGTGCTAATTCCATTATGTTGCAATATGGTAAGAGACTACCCTCAAAGACCTTAATTTCAGGTTAAATTTGTCGGGCTTTACGGGCTAAATTTTGAGGAATTTAAAGGGTTTTACGCTAAAATAGCGTTCGAAAAATGCCTCTAAAAAATGCTGAAAATTTGCGCTAATTTTCGAAGGCGGACAGCACAAAGGGGATGCCATAAACGACAGCCGAAAATCGAATTGGAAAGAAGAGGAAGGGCGCTGCTCAGGTGCAGCTGTCGGCGCCGTCCGCGGTCAGGCTGAATGTGCCCCCGATGGCAACACAGAAATCTTCGGAGATATCCGTAAAGGCCGTCAGAACCGTGTCACCCAAAGCGGTGAAAGCAATGATACCTACGATGGAAACAAGAGAGGCAATAAGTCCGTATTCAATAGCTGTTGCCCCTGACTCATCGGCGAAAAACGTACCAACCTTGATCATTGCAACCTCCATATTCACTTATCGCTTTTTGGAAACTGAAATATTTACTTCTTTTAGAGTGGAGGTAACGTCATCCGAAAACAACGTTACCTCCAATGTCAGACAGTCACACTATTAGATAGCGCAGCTACCAGCAGTATCTGAAGTAGAAGCGGTGTAAGTACCGTCGGCACCTTCACACAACTGCTTTGCAATTTCATCAAAGGCGTCAAAGATCGTATCACCAACTGCAGTGAACGCAACGACACCAACGAGAGCGACGAGGGCGGCAATCAGACCATATTCAATAGCCGTAGCACCAGACTCGTCTGTTACAAAAGAACGGATTACTTTAATCATTTTGAGTCTCCTAATATTCAGGATTTCATCCTGACACTTAACAAAACTTGGTTTTCAATCCGCCGGGTTTTTAAGACCCATTGGTATTCAGACTTTTTAGCCCGCGTTTACCCCGCAACCTGAAAAGCCCCTCTAGGTGTAAAGCGCTTCCCAAGTTCGTCTTGCCTCGCGCCTTGATCCGTATTTAATCCCCAAAACATTAATCAATAGTTAAAGCCGTTTATTTTTTTAGTTCGCAAATATAGTATAAAAACCGTAAATTTTTACTAAAAACAGTATTCATATTTTTAATTTTACTTAAACATGATTATTTCATTACTTTGATTTGTTATTTTATTTCTATATATAGATATAATGCGTACATACTCTGAGTTATTGCGGAAAACATTTACTTAATTAGTATAATTTTACAGAAATGGATTTTTGTTTTTAATGAATTCTTAAAAAATTTATCTGATGCTGTGCTTAGTAAAATTTAATTTTGAATTGCATGGTGTCAGCATGAACAAGAAAACTATTTTTGCTTCACTACGCCGGATTGTCCCAGGTTTCCTTAAAGATAGCCGCGGCGTGTCCGCCGTTATCATAGCATTCCTGGCGATTCCCATATTTGGGGCGGTTGGTCTGTCCATTGACCTGGGCCGCGCCTATGTTCTTAAATCAAAGCTTTCCACGGCGCTGGATGCGGCAGGTCTGGCTGTCGGGCGAAATATCTTTGCCCCGACGGATGCCGAGATATATGCCGACGCACAGAAATATTTCGATGCGAACTTCCCGTCAGGCTTCATGGGCACCGATCCGATTACAATGGATGCCACTACTGTTACCTGGGATGCCACGCGTGAAAACATTACCCTGAATGTCAATGCGGACATGAATACGACCTTCATGAATGTGCTCGGGCAGCCGTCCCTCACCCTCGGCGCGGCAACCGAAATCAAACGGCAGAACCGCGGTATGGAGCTTGTCCTGGTTCTCGACAACACCGGTTCCATGAGTAGTTCGCTCGGCGGCAGTGACCGTCTTGGCGTTCTCAAGACTTCCGCGAAGGGTCTGATCGATACCTTATACGGCAATGACGAAACCCGGGATAAACTCTGGGTCGGCATTGTTCCCTATACAATGGCCGTAAATGTCGGTCCGCAGAATATCGAGTGGCTCAAGAATTACTACATCACCAATCTGACGAGTAATACCAACAGCATCTTTACACAGGATTCTTCCAATACATACCTGGGTCGGGATGTGACCGGCAATGGTGTCAATGATACGGTCTATGGCTGGGAAGGCTGCGTCGAGATGCGGGGCAACCTCCTCGGCGGTACCATCGATACGACCGATACTCCGCCATCAAACGACTTCGTCCCCTATTTCTGGAACGACTATTATCGCGACTCGGACAATGACTTTAACGGCGATAACTACGGCGGCGATAATGTCATGCGGAATGACTGGCGGAAAGAAAACGGCAGTGTATCCATTAGTTCCGGTCTGGGCGGCCAAGGCCCGAACAAATACTGCCCAACAACCAAGGTTCTGCCGCTGACGGCCGAAAAAACCACTATCAAAAACCATATCGATAGTATGGATCACGATGGCGGTACGGCGGTCAATATCGGCATGACCTGGGGATGGCGCGCGATTTCTCCCCGCTGGAGAGGGTTCTGGCAGGGGTCGTCGACGCTGAACCTGCCGACGAATACGAAAGTCACGCCGAACGTACCCTATACGGCTCTCCCGCTTGAGTATGACGAGATGCATATGGACAAGGTCGTCATTCTGATGACGGACGGTTTGAATACTCTCGGTACCAACAGCAGTGCCTACGATATTTATCATGCTTTTGCCCGGGCCGAACTTTTTGATCAGACCCCGAACTCAATCTATTATGATTACCGGGGGTTCCTGGATCAGGATGCGTTGGACAGCAGTACCTATTCCAACTATCCCGACATCCTGGATGACAAGGTATTGGCGACCTGTACAGCCATGAAGTCCGCCGGCATCATTGTCTATACCGTTCTGCTCGTCGACGGTAACTCGACCATGATGCGCAATTGCGCGACATCGCCGAAGCATGCCTTCGTGGCCACCTCGGCGGCCGAGCTGCAGGACAACTTCAATACCATCGGCGAAGAGCTGAGTAACCTGCGTATCTCGAAATAATCGGGATACAGTAGCCACACCAAACAAAGGCGGCGCCTCAGGGCGCCGCTTTTTTAATGGCATCGACTACCCTAGAATGACAGCCTTTTAGGTGTAGCCCCCTCACCCGCTCTCTTATCCCAGGACCGGCTACAGCGACAGAAAACTCACTAGACTGGGGCTTGGGCTGATTAAGGCCAGGTCGAGAGGACTATGCTCCCTACAGGAATATTATCCTGCGCGTATCTACATCCGGTGCCATGGCCACCTTAAGCGCTCAGGAGTGCAGGGGCGCGACAGAGAGACACGCATAAGACCGATAGGCTGCCACCAAGGAGGGTATCTGCGCCGCTCAACGCAGCGTATCATTGCCGAGGAAACTTCGTAAGGAGAGACGTGAGACAGGTCACTTCCGGACCGCCTGCCCTCGCAAATTATGCAAGGGCTTTGGCGGTGCAACAGGCCTGTAAAAGTGAACTGTGCGGGCTGGCTTACGGAGCTGCCGGGAAGGTAATGGTATCGGTAAAGCGGGGGCGGAAATAGGCCCGGGCCTTCAGAGTCATGTCACCGAAAAAGCCGAGCTTGCCGGTAAGATACGGGCTGTAATCATAGATGATTTCCGCGATAATCAGTGTTTCGCCATCCGATAGCGTCTCGCCGGAGCCGGCATCGGGAAAGGCGGCCGGCAGGGTTGCATCATCGCCGACCGTGCTGCCTATGGCGCTGTTATACCCTGTGAGGTTGCCGGAAGCCCGCTGGCTGAGAATTTCCGGTGCCTGTCCCGCACGTCCCTGAACGGAGGTCAGGAAAATAACGCTGCCATCACTGATATCGAAGGGCTGCGCCATAAAGAGCGCGGAATCAATGATATTCGAGATTTCCGTTTCCGTAATCGCTTCATTGCCCGAGCGGGCAATTAGATCCGACAGAGTCGCCGTGATCCGGTCAAGTTTCTGCGTCATCAGCGCATAGCGGGCAACTTCAAAGCTTCCCGCTGTCAGCAGCATCAAAAGCGGCAGCAGCATGGCGAATTCGACGATGGCAACGCCGCGATGGTTGCGGATAAAGGCCTGCAGGCGGCTGGTCAGTCTGTTGGACAGGGATGTGAGTAAATGGCTCATTTCAACCTCAAATCGGGATTTTCCCCGCCTCTCATAAAACAAGCGGCATTTTAATAGGGTTCGTTACGGACAACGATCGACGCCCGCATCGGAATTATACCTTCCAGAATCGGGATCATCTGCCCGCTCAGGAAGTTCCAGTTATATTCAACGGTATAGAGCACGATATCGCCCTGTGCCCCCATGCCGGCGACACCGAAATCCTCGTCATAGACGCCGTTGCCGTTTACCTCGACCCAGGGTTCGCCGTCCGGATATTCCGTGCCGTCTGAATGGGTGTAGGGCCCGGGGGTCCATTCGCCATTACCGTCCAGGTCCGTATATTCCTCACCCTGGCCGACATAGGCAAAATTTTCATAGACCAGGATCGTGACATCATCCGTGGTCAGATCCAGAAGCCCGATGGAGGCTTCGTTGAGCATATCGACAAGCGCCTGCGTATTACTTGACCCTTCCTGGATCTGTCCCGTCAAGCCGAGGCGGGAGGCGTCCTTCAGGCTGCCTTCGACAACCGTGTTGATGAACATCGCTACGCTGAGCTCGATCACGCCCACCATAACGGTAATGATAACCGGTGCCACCATGGCCAGTTCCACGGCGGTCGTCCCGGATTTGTCCCGCGCAAAGTCTCTTGCGACCTTGCGTTTTAAAAGCTTGCGTATGGTCATCGCTTTGCGATCCTTCTGCAAAAATATGCAAAAGCCTACCAACAAGCCCTTAAAGCCCGGTTAAAGATTAGAGTGAAATTGGATAAAATTCGGCGAAAACAGGCGCGTATGAAGCCACGCCCGCTTAAGCTGATCCGCCGAACCGCTCTTCCCAGGCCGCGACCTCATCGTCGGAAATCTTGCGGAACAGGACATCTGGAATCTCGAAACCATGTCCAGCCTCAAGCCTCTGTAATTCTTCCAGGATATCGCCGTCTACCCAATCGGTAGCTGTCAGCTCGATCCCCAGCGTCGAGGCCATGCGCGCCGCCGCATTCGGAATGACCGGCGCGCTCAGGATCGCGAAAATCCGGATGAGATTGATTGCCGTGCGAAGACTTGCGGCTGCCGCGTCCGGATCGGTCTTGAACACTGTCCAGGGCGCTGCCTCAGTCAGATATTCATTACCGAGCGCCCAGATCGCCCGAAGCTCCTGCATCGCTTTGCGGATCTGCAGATCGCCCATATGGGTGTTATAGGCCGTCAGACGCTGTTGCAGGGCCTCGGCAAGCGCCGTTTCCGCCGCACCTATGGCGCCGCCTTCTGGAAGCTGTTCCCCAAATTTGGAGGAACAGAACTTCAGTGTCCGGTTGACGAAATTGCCGAGGATGTCGGCAAGGTCCTTGTTCACCGTTCCGGCAAAGCCGTCCCAGGTGAAGCTCGCGTCCGAGGTTTCCGGCGCGTTCGCCAGCAGATAATAGCGCCAGTAGTCAGACGGCAACAGCTCGATCGCGTCGGACATGAAAATTCCGCGCTTCTGGCTGGTAGAGAATTTCCCTCCATAATAATTCAGCCAGTTGAACCCCTTGATGTAATCGACCATCTTCCAGGGCTCGCGGCTGCCGAGGATCGTGCCCGGGAACGTCACCGTATGAAAGGGCACGTTATCTTTCGCCATCACCTGCACATAGCGCACGTCTTCGGCTTCGTACCACCAGCTTTTCCAGTCGCGGTTATCCGGGTCCTCGTCCGCCCATTCCTTGGTCGCCGCGATATATTCGATCGGCGCATCGAACCAGACGTAATATACCTTGCCTTCCATGCCCTGCTGATCGACGGGCACGCCCCAGCTGAGATCACGGGTGATCCCCCGGTCGTGCAGCCCTTCATCCAGCCATTTAAGAGCGATGGAGGATACCAGTACCGGCCAGTCCTGATGCCGGTTGACCCAGACGCGAATTTCATCGGCGAGCTTCGATTGCAGCAGGAACAGATGGCGGCTTTCGCGCACTTCCAGATTGGTGCTGCCGGAAACCGCAGAGCGCGGGTTCAACAGATCCGTCGGGTCCAGCAGGCGCGTACAGTTTTCACACTGATCGCCGCGCGCCCGGTCGTAATCGCAATGCGGGCAGGTCCCCTCAACATAGCGGTCCGGCAGGAAGCGCCCATCATCAATCGAATAAACCTGGCGGGTTACCCTGGGTTCGATAAAGCCGTTATCGAGCAGCTTGCGGCCGAAATGCTGGGTTAGTTCCTTGTTCTGCGGCGAGGAGGATCGGCCGAAATAATCAAATGACAGATCGAAGGCCGCCCCGAGGTCTGCCTGAACTTGATGCTGCTCGGCACAGAATTCTGCCACATCCTGCCCTTTCTCGCGGGCGGCCAGCTCCGCCGGTGTGCCATGCTCATCCGTCGCACAGATAAACAGCACCTCTTCCCCACGGGCGCGCAAGTACCGGGCATAAAGATCGGACGGCAGCATGGAGCCGATCAGATTTCCCAAATGCTTGACGCCATTGATATAGGGTAAGGCAGAAGTAATTAGGTGACGGGTCATGGGCGGCGCTGCTTCCTCGGAGTGCATCTTCGAATTGATATTTGCGCTTCTTTTACAGGAAGATGCTGGGCGGGGCAAAGCAAACAATGATTATGGTTACTTTAATTGCCCTGATTTCAGGCGCACGCAAGCGCCCTCCCTGCCCCGCAGCGCCGGGGCAAGGTCATGACCGGCCCGGATTGACCCATCCGGCAGTGATTATTTCGCGGCCTGCTTCGCGTCTTCGGCATGGACCGTCGCAAGGTCCGAGCAGATTTTCGTGAGGTTGCCCGCTTCATGAGTATATTGCTTCACGGCCTCTTGATAGAAACTGACATAGACGCCCATCACATCCTGTGGGCTCTTGCAGTTGGCCAGCTTCTGCGGGATATCGAGATCCTCCTTGAGGCGGGCGCGACCGAAACTCATCAGCTCGTCATTGCAGGCCATCATCGTCTTGTAAATCTTCTGGTTCATTCCGAACAATGTTTCCATGTTCATGGGAACGACCAGCCCCGACAAATCCATCTCATTTGAAGGGGTTTCCGTCTTCTCCGTCATCTTCCTCTCCTGATTGATCAGTTCAGCGCGAACGACAATATGCGACCCGGCGGTCATGGCATTGATTTAGGTCAATAAAAAGATGAGTCAAAAAATCGCGCAGGTTATTTCTTCAGCCGCCCACCCCGGCGGATACCGTCATATTTTCGAAAATTTTTCGTAGCAATCGCCAAACTTTAATTATTTGTTTTTACTGTAAATATTCACAATTATGAAATACCGAATATTTATGTAATACATAATTAAGTAATATTTAAGGATATTGACCAATAATCGTAAATATAGAAGAGGTTCCTACGCTAAACTCAGAAAAGGCGCTTGCCATGCTTTTTAAGAAAGAGACTTCAAATCCACTGCTGGACGCACTCGACCGATCTCAGGCCGTTATCGAATTCGACAAGGACGGCATCATCCTCCACGCGAATACAAATTTTCTCTCGGCGATGGGATATTCGCTTGAAGAGATCAAGGGCAAGCATCACAAGATGTTCGTTGATCCGGAGTTCGCCTCCTCCAGTGAATATGAAGCCTTTTGGGCCACCCTCCGGAGCGGCGAGTTCCTGTCCGAGGAGTTCCAGCGTTTCGGCAAGGGCGGCAAGGAAATATGGATACAGGCAAGCTATAATCCGATCATGGGCAGCGACGGCACGGTCTCCAAGGTCGTGAAATTCGCCACCGACATCACCGAACGGAAAAAGCAGAACGCCGATTATCGCGGCCAGATCGACGCCATCAGCAAGTCCCAGGCGGTGATCGAATTCAACATGGACGGTACGATCCGTCATGCCAACGCCAATTTTCTGAATGCGGTCGGCTACAGCCTCGATGAAGTCAAGGGACAGCATCACCGGATGTTTGTCGAGACCGGGTATGGCAAAAGCGCCGAATATGCCGCCTTCTGGCAGAAGCTGAACGAAGGCGAGTATTTTTCCGATGAATTCCTGCGCTTCGGCAAGGGGGGCAAGGAAATCTGGATTCAGGCCAGCTACAACCCGATCTTCGATACCAACGGCAAGCCGTTCAAGGTCGTCAAATACGCGACCGACATTACCCGACAGAAACAGCAGAACGCCAACTTCCGCGGGCAGATCGAGGCGATCGGAAAATCACAGGCCGTCATCGAATTCGAGATGGATGGCACGATCATCTCCGCCAACGAGAATTTCCTGAACACCATGGGCTATAGCCTGTCGGAGATCGAGGGCAAGCACCACAGCATGTTCGTCGATGCGGCCTATGCACAAAGCGCCGAATACCAGAATTTCTGGAAAAAGCTCGGGAACGGAGAATTCATTTCCAATGATTTCCGCCGCATCGGCAAGGGCGGCAAGGAAGTCTGGATACAGGCCAGCTACAACGCCATTCTCGATGCCAAGGGCAAGCCGTTCAAGGTCGTGAAATACGCCTCCGACATTACCGATCGGCGTCTGCAGAATGCCGATTTCCGGGGCCAGATTGCGGCCATCGGGAAATCCCAGGCGGTCATCGAATTCAATCTCGACGGCACCATCATCTCCGCCAACGAGAATTTCCTGAACGCCATGGGCTATACCCTCCCCGAGATTGAGGGCAAGCATCACAGCATGTTCGTCGATCCGACCTTCGCTGCCTCGAAGGATTACAAGGCGTTCTGGGAAAAGCTGGGGCAGGGTGAGTTCTTCTCCGACGAGTTCCAGCGTGTCGGCAAGGGCGGCAGGGAAGTCTGGATACAGGCCAGCTACAACCCGATCCTTGACCTTAACGGAAAGCCGTTCAAGGTCGTGAAATATGCGACGGACATCACCGACCAGATGCAGGCGCGCATTCAGGCCGCCGATCTCTCCCGCGACTCGCAGGAGAAAATCCAGAGCGTCGCCGGGGCCACGCAGGAAATGCAGGCCTCCATTCAGGAGATCAGCCAGAACATGAACAAATCGCAGCATGCGGTCACCGATATCGTCTCCAAGACCGACCATGCGAAACTGCTGACGACGCGCCTTCAGGAAACCTCCAAATCCATGGAAAGCGTCGTCGAGATCATTCGCGAGATTGCCGGCAAGGTCAATCTGCTGGCCCTCAATGCCACGATCGAGGCGGCCCGCGCCGGAGAGGCCGGCAAGGGCTTCGCGGTCGTCGCCGGGGAGGTCAAGTCCCTCGCCACCCAGACATCGAAGGCCACCGACGACATCTATCAGGAGATCAACGCCATGCAGGCCGCGGCCAACGACGTGGTCGACAGCACGGAGGTCATCTCCACCTCGACCTCCTCGGTCAATGAATATGTCGCCGCCGTTGCCTCCGCCATCGAAGAACAGACCGTCGTCACAAACGAGATTTCCCAGAGCATGGAGTTCTTCTCCTCCGGCATCAACGATCTCAACGACTGCGTGAAACGCCTCTCCAGGGCGGGCTAGAAAACTGGCGTACGGATACGTCCTTGGATAGGCCGACGGCGGATCGAAAGTTCCGCCGCCCGTTTTTTGCGTCCTCCCCTGCCATTTGACAAATCAGACCGGCTCTATAGGATAAACCGGTCTTGAAACATTCAATTACTGTCGATTTCAACTTCGACATCCTTTAGGGCGGGTCCCTGACTGTATCGTCGGGGGCTTAAATCCCCAAGCCCGCCGTCAATGACTTGACATAACCCGATGAATGTTTGGGTGAATTTGAAATCCGTTTCGCCAAGCCTGAGGGGGCTGTCGGGAAGGGTTGGGTGCGCCCATCCATTCTGCTCAGTGCTTTGAAGCGCGCTCGACAGGGTAATGAGCTCAAACGCGTCGGGGAGATGTCGTTCGCAATAAAAACCAGCAGGAGAAAGTAGTCTAAATGTCTGTAAAACCAGTGAAAACCGCGGAAGAAGTTTCTAGCATTGCCTTTGGATTCATGGCCTCCAAGGCGATGTTCGCCGGATTACATCTTGATGTTTTTACAAACCTCGCTGACGGGCCCAAATCATGCGAAAAGCTGTCGGAGGTGATCGGCGTGCCGCTCAACCGCATTGTCACGCTAATGACCGCGCTGAACGGTGTCGGGCTGGTGGAGAAGGACGACGACCTCTATGCGAATTCCCCGGGCGCCGAGGCTTTTCTCTCCCACACGTCAAAATACGACTTCGGGGATTATCTTCGCTATCAGATCGATCAGCAGATGTATCCCTTTCTCGGGCAGCTGAATGACGTTCTTGATGGGTCCTTGAACTCGGATGCCGTCGATTCCTATCAGCACTGGATGTCGGACCCGGAACAGGCCGCCCTCTACTGCAACGCGCAGCATGCAGGGTCGCTCGGGCCGGGGCTTACCATTGCCCGCACTGTTGACCTTTCCGGTGCCACGTCCCTGCTCGATGTCGGCGGCGGGACCGGCGCCATGACCATTCGCCTGCTGGAGGCCAACCCGGAGCTGACCTCGACCATTATCGATTTTCCGAATGTCAGCGAGATCGGCTGGCGCTTCATCACCGATGCCGACATGACCAACCGCGTCCGTTATATCCCCTCCAACGCGCTGACCGTGGAATGGCCAACCGGGCAGGACGCGATCCTGATGTCCTATCTGTTCAGCGGTATTCCGGGTGGCGAAGTCCCGCGACTGGTGAAATATGCCTATGACTGCCTGGCGCCGGGCGGAAGGATCATGGTCCATGATTTCATGGTCGAGGATGACCGCACCGGCCCCGTCATGGCCGCGCTCTGGCAGCTCCAGCATATGGCCTTCACCCCGGAGGCCCGCTCTGTCACGGCCGGCTGGCTGAAAGCGGAAATGAAGAAGGTTGGCTTTGTCGATATCCAGGACGAACAGACAATCCCCGGCATGACCCACCTCGTCCACGCCTGCAAACCCGACTAGGGAGCATCTGGGACGGGCGGGTTTGCCCAATCATCAAATATCAGTAGAATATATTTATATCTATAAAATTATTCCGTTTAATTTTAAGATAAACGGCATGGGTTGTGCTGTGCTTTTGTAAAGAGCGAGAGTGATGTTTTGCGGATAAAAAGTGATATGAACGAATGGTTTACGCGTAGGTTAGAGAAAATATACCCGATGCTATTCATTCCGAAGACCGCATTCGTCGCGCTTGTTTTCACAACAGTTTTCTTCCCTATAATTGCCATATTTTTGGAATTTATCCCGCTGGTATTTGTTGGCCTCGGACTATGGATCTTTTTCTGCTTTTTCGTCTTTTTATATTCCTTGCTCTTCCTTCAAGGCTTTGTCTTCGACCGGCTTATCAAACCGGAAATCAGAAATTGGCCGGTTGAGGCGATTTGCTGGCTGGCCATCTTCGCGCTTTCACTCGTTTCGACATTTATACTAGGGTTTTTACTTTTGATACTCGCTTTTGTCGGAATGGACATTGCCATGGACCTTACGGGCCAGACATTTAAGTAACTGTTGGCCCCTTCATCCTTCGGCAGATAATTTCAAACACGACTACATGTGTTGCAGAAGCGTGGGTTTTAATTTGATAGAATTATATCTATGATAAAAACAACAAATGGTTTAATTTACGCAGCATTCTGGTGGCATGGATACAATTGAAAAATGAGCCAATATAGGAACGAGTTGCTGCGAAACGCAGAGAGAATTACCCGGCTCCACCAGCGCATTAATGAAACTTTCCCGTTTCGCGGCGAGAATAACGAGAAGTTAAAAGAATGGGAGGAAGCGTGCAGAACCTTTCATCAAGAATATGACAAGCTTGCATTTCCGGGTGGTCTCGAGGGGGCATATGAGCGTATCCTTGATGGAGATACGGACGCAATGGAAGCAGCGATTTGCTTTCTGGAATGCCGTCCCTATTTCTTCCGGTCCGGCTATATGTTCAAGGATATCCTACGAATAGCAAACCGCGCTCCGCTAACTCCAGACCAGAGAACGAGATACCAAAAAGTGCGCTCGGCCTTTGAAGCGTATAAGGCGTCGCGAACCGCAACCGAATAAAGAATTCGCTATATTTTGTTCATCAGAACAAAATTTTTGAAACGGGTCAATGACACTATAGTGGCAAACAACATAGGATTTTTTACGTGTATTAATTTGCTTTCTAAATTCTTATTAGTAGAATTTATGCAATGTTAAAGGGTACAGCATGGCATCTTATATGGATCACTTCTCACACATTGTCGAGGTGGATGAGAAACGGAAATGTATTGTCGTCCATCGGCAATTCGATGATGGTAAAAAAGACCTCTTGTTTGAGTTTTATCTCCCCTTGAAAACGGCCCGTGAGGAGAAAAAATGGTTCGACGAGTTGGTCGACAATTTTGGTTTGTCCATGCTTTGCGATATGCATTTTGTGCGTGAATATATGGATTTAGCATCTTTGGGCGAGGAATCAGAATCAGACAGCGAAGAGAACGTCAAAAGTGATCTGGAGATACTGGAAGAAAATGAAGCCGATTTTCTTGCCGTGAATAAACTGATCGGCAATTGGATGGCATATATCACCTCCGAAGAAGACTCCCCTGCCAGAAAAAAATGTTCCTGGGCCCATGAAAAACTGATGCGTCTGTGCAAAGATGATCCGTATGAAGGCCTCAGGATCGTCAGAGTAATGTGTACCCTGTTCGAAAAAGATGAAGCGCTGGTGAAAATTGCGACAGGTCCTTTTGAGGATCTGCTAGTCCGGCATGGACGTGAAATCATCGATGGCTTGCGAAAATGGGCTCGGGAGGAATACAAATACATAAAGATCCTCGCCACCGTCAGAAACAGCGGCATGGACGATGAGGTATGGGGCGTTTTAAAGCGTATTACCAACGGTATTGGTAGTTTATAGAGAGAGCATAATCGGCCATCACGCTCGCACAGGCACCATTTTTCCTTTTATCGTCCGGCCGTTTTCCTTATATGGGTGCTCAGGACTTAACCGAGGAACATGTGACCAAACTGAACCGCACCATAAGCATTGCGCCGATGATGGACTGGACGGACCGGCATGACCGGTATTTCCTGCGCCTTATCTCCGCGCGCGCCCTGCTCTATACGGAGATGGTGACGACGGGGGCGATCATCCATGGCGACGCCGAGAGGTTCCTGCGCTTTGATCCGGCGGAGCAGCCGCTGGCCCTGCAACTCGGCGGGAGCGATCCCGAAGCGCTCGCCCGCTGTTCGGAAATCGCGGAGGGTTATGGCTATCGGGAGATCAACCTCAATGTCGGCTGCCCGTCCGACCGGGTGCAGACCGGCCGCTTCGGGGCCTGCCTGATGGCGGAGCCGGAGACGGTTGCGGCCTGCATGGCGGCGATGAAGTCGGCCACCTCCCTCCCCGTCACCGTGAAGACGCGGATCGGCATCGACGATCTCGACAGTTATGACTATTTCAAATCCTTTATCGAGCGAGTGGCGCAGACGGGGGTCGGGACCTTCATCATCCATGCGCGAAAAGCCTGGCTGACCGGCCTCAGCCCCAAGGAGAACCGCACCATCCCGCCGCTCAACTATGACCGGGTCTATCAGCTTAAAAATGATTTCCCGGAGCTCGAGATCATTCTGAACGGCGGCATCACCACCTGCGAGGAGATAGATGCGCATCTTGAACAGGTCGATGGCGTGATGATCGGGCGGGAGGCCTATCAGAACCCTTATTTCCTTGCCGAGATCGACCGCCGCTATTATGGCGTTGAGGACAACGCACCGGAGCGGCGTGAGGTCGTCGAGGACATGCTCCCCTATATCGAGCGGGAAATGGCAAGAGGCTTTCCGCTGAAATCCATCCCCCGCCATATGCTCGGCCTGTTTCAGGGCCGCCCCGGCGCGCGCGCCTGGCGCCGCCATATCTCGGAAAACGCCCATCTGAAAGACGCTAACCCCAGCCTGCTGACAGACGCCGCCGCCAAAACGCGTTAGGCCAACGCTGCGGCCTGAATGTGCCGGACTTACGAAATATTAGGTTTTCTTCCCCATAATTGAGCAAATTTCCGCCATTTGTTCAGATGGGGACAGTTTTGGGCGTCATTTTAAAATTCAGGAAACGTAACTCTCAGCGTGACGGAAAGATCTCGACGTCATCCATGGTGGAATATTGCCTTCTCATCGCCCTTCTAATCGGAAGCGGAACTGCCATTGCCCTGATGCCCGGCACCTCTGTTGACGCCGATTATCCCATGCTTCCGGAGGGTGGCGAGATCGTTGGACCGGCCGAAGTCATCGATGGCGACACAATCGCAATTTCCGGGCTGAAAATCCGTCTTCACGGCATCGACGCGCCGGAACGGGACCAAAGCTGTTTCACGGAAAACGGCACCGCCTATCCATGCGGCATTTCCGCCCACCGGGCGCTTGAAGAGCTGATCGCGTCCCATGAGTTGCAATGCAAGGGCGATACGACGGACCGTTATGGCCGTCTGCTTGCCATCTGCTACAGGGGCGTTGAGGACGTCAATGCCGAGATGGTCCGCTCCGGCTGGGCCGTCGCCTACCGCCGTTATTCAGAGGAATATGCCGCCGCCGAAAAGGGGGCTAAAGATGGCCATCATGGGCTCTGGCAGGGATATTTTCAGATGCCCTGGAACTGGCGCAACGCACCCGAAACCCGAACTGCCAAGCGGAACACGCCCGACTGCAACATAAAGGGCAATATCAGCGGGAATGGCAAAATCTATCACACGCCGGAAAGCCTCTGGTACAGCCGGACCCGCGTAAACGAGCAAGCCGGGGAGCGCTGGTTCTGCTCCGAGAGCGAAGCCCTCGCGGCAGGCTGGCGCAGTCCCCGGTTCGACTGATCAATCAGCTTTTTTGACGCCAGCGGTCGATGCTGAGCGCTCCGGCCCCGTTGGCGACGAGGAACAACAGGCCGCCCGCAACAGCGATATTCTTCATGAGCAGGATCATCTGCATCTGGTCTTCAGGCTGCAGATGAAAGAGCAGCGCCGCGACAATACAGAAACCGGCAAGCAGGAAGGCGACGATGCGCGTCTGCCAGCCGAGAAGAATGGCAATACCGCCGCCAAGTTCCACGATGATCACCAGCGGCAGCAGGATTCCCGGTACGCCGACCGATTCCATATAGCCCTGTGTTCCCGCATAGCCGGAAATTTTTCCGGCCCCGGCGGGGATGAATAAAAGCGCCATAAATATGCGCCCGGCGAGATCAAATAAAGGGTTCAGTTTTTCCATTCTCATCAACTCCAACAAAGCCAAAGGATTATTCGTCGAATATATGTCTGATAAATAGAATAAAAATTGAAATAATTCGGCATTTATTGTCTAATAAATCGACATGCTGAATACAACACTCACCCAATGGCAAATTTTCAATGCCGTTATTGACCATGGCGGTTATCTGCCCGCGGCGGAGAAACTCAACCGCAGCCATTCCTCCCTGCACCATGCAATCCAGAAACTGCAGAAACAGCTTGGCGTCCCCCTCCTCACGGTCAGCGGCAAGCAGGTCCGCCTCACCCCGGTCGGAGAAGTAATGCGCCGCCGATCCCAACGGCTGATCAAGGATGCGGAGGAACTGGAGCAACTCGCCCGGACCGCACGGGAGGGATGGGAGACGGAGATTACTGCGGCAGTGGAGGGGATCTATCCCCCGCTCCTGCTCTCCAACGTTCTGGGTCGCTTTCATGATCAGGGACAGGGCACCCGGCTCAAGATAGACAGCGTGATCCTGAACGGTGCGGTGGAGGCAATCACGAAGGCGACCGCTGATCTGGTGATCAGCCCGATTGTCCCGCAAGGATATCTCGGCTCTCCGTTGATGTCCGTGAAGATGGCGCCCTATGCCCATAAGCGGCATCCGCTGGTCACCGCAAAAGCGCCGATCGAGACGGGCGAGCTTCACCGTCACTTACAGATCGTCATCAGCGACCGGACAACCCAGAAATTACCGACGGCCATTGGCTGGCTGAAATCGGAGCAACGCTGGACGGTGAGTGATTTTCATCAGGCGCGGGATATACTGCGGACGGGGCATGGCTTCTGCTGGCTGCCCAACCATATGATCGAGAATGATGTCAATTGCAGCGACCTGCGCCCACTGAACACCCGCGACAAGCTGGAACTGCTGGTCCCGTTGAGCCTTGTAATCCCGGCGCCGGAAAAACTCGGCCCCGCCGGACGTCTGCTGGCGGACCTGTTCCGCAAGAATACAAAGCTGGACGGGCCCTAACGCGCCTGGGAGTGATATTCCGGGTTCGGCATCATGTCGATGGCGGAGGCCATGCGGTTCGTCATGTTATAGAAGGAGGCCGTCGCCGAAATGTCCCAGATATCGCGGTCGGTCCAGCCCGCATCGCGGAGCGCCTGACGGTCGCTTTCCTCCATCTCGTTCGGGGTCTTGGTCAGCTTGTAGGCGAAATCGAGCATGGCCCGCTGTTTCGCCGAAATCTCCGCCGCGCGATAGTTCATGACCATCAGTTCCCCGAGGACAGGATCACCGGACAGCTCCCGCACCGCCGCGCCATGGGCGGTCAGGCAGTAAAAGCAGTTGTTCACGGAGGAGACCGCCACGGCGATCATTTCCCGCTCCAGCTTGGAGAGGCCACTCTCGCCGAGCATCAGTTCCCCATACATATCCGAAAAGGGGCGCAGCTTGGCGGCATCGAAGCTGTAGGCGGCCAGCACGTTCGGCACCATGCCAAGCTTCTCGTCACAAATGGCGAAATACTTGCGGGTCCCCTCGTCCAGGTCCTCGCGCGCGGGCACTTCTATATCAAGGGCATGAACATATTTCGGTTGGGACATGGGGGCTCTCCTCTCGCTGGATGTTATTGTTTTTCAGTTTAACCGTTCTGGCCGCGTTGACGCAAAAGATGATCGGCAAGGACGCAGGCCATCATTGCCTCGCCAACCGGGACAGCACGGATGCCGACACAGGGGTCATGACGGCCCTTGGTCTGGATTTCCGTCTCGTTGCCCTCGGTATCGATAGTGTCGCGCGGCTTCAGGATGGAGGAGGTCGGCTTCACGGCGAACCTCAGGATAATATCCTGTCCCGATGAAATCCCGCCAAGGATGCCGCCCGCATGATTGCTCAGGAATCGGGGGAAGCCTTCATTCCCGGCCCGCATCTCATCCGCATTGCTCTCACCGGTCAACGCCGCGGCGGAAAAGCCGTCACCGATCTCAACGCCCTTCACCGCATTGATTGTCATCATCGCCATGGCAAGATCGGAATCGAGCTTGCCGTAGACGGGCGCGCCGAGCCCGGCCGGCACGCCGGAGGCCACAACCTCGATCACTGCCCCGACAGAAGACCCGGCTTTACGGATCGCATCGAGATAGACTGTCCAGTCCTCGACGATGCCCGGATCGGGCGACCAGAAGGGATTGTTGTCAATCTCGGAGAAATCCGCGCGGGCGCGGTCGATCACCCGATCACCGATCTGGGTGAGATAGCCTTTGATCCTGATGTCCTCGCCCAGCACTTTTCGCGCAATACCGCCCGCCGCGACCCGCGCCGCCGTTTCCCGCGCGCTGGAGCGGCCACCGCCGCGATAATCGCGGATGCCGTATTTCGTATGATAGGTATAGTCCGCATGGCCGGGACGGAACTTGTCCTTGATGTCGCCATAGTCCTTGGACCGCTGATCCACATTCTCGATCATCAGGCTGATCGGCGTGCCGGTCGTCTTCCCCTCGAACACGCCCGAAAGAATGCGGACGGCATCGGGTTCCTTGCGCTGGGTGGTGAAACGCGACTGGCCGGGCTTGCGCCGGTCCATCCAGTGTTGGAGTTCCGCCTCGCTCACCTCGATGAGCGGCGGGCATCCGTCAATGACGCAGCCGAGCGCGGGGCCATGGCTTTCCCCCCAGGTCGTCACCCGGAACAGGTGACCGAAACTATTGTGAGACATAAGGTCTTCCGTCTTAAAATTTTCTGCACCGCGACAATCGGCCTATTTGGTGATATCCGGCGCGTCTTCCGCCTTCATCCCGACAACATGATACCCCGCATCCACATGATGGGTCTCCCCCGAAACCCCGGCGCCAAGATCGCTCAGCAGATAGAGCGCCGATCCACCGACATCTTCAATGGTCACATTGCGCTTGAGCGGCGCATTATATTCATTCCATTTCAGGATATAGCGAAAGTCACCGATACCGGACGCCGCAAGCGTCTTGATCGGTCCGGCAGACAGCGCATTGACGCGGATATTCTTCCGTCCCATTTCAACGGCAAGATATCGCGTCGCCGCCTCCAGCCCCGCCTTGGCAACTCCCATGACATTATAATGGGGAACAACACGTTCCGCCCCGTAATAGGTCAGTGTCAACATGCTGCCGCCATCGTCCATCAGGGTGGAGGCGCGCTTGGCGAGGGCAATAAAGGAAAAACAGGAAATATCCATGGTCATGGCGAAATTTTCGCGGGTCGTATCGGAGAAGTTACCACGCAGCTGTGTCTTGTCGGAAAAGCCGATGGCATGGACGAAATAGTCGATTTTGCCCCATTTCTCCTTGAGGGCCGCGAAAACCGAGTCCATGGAGGAATCGTCGGTAACATCACATTCCAGGACCGTGTCCGACCCCACACTTTCCGCTAGCGGCACCACCCGCTTACCGAGCGCTTCGCCCTGATAGGTAAAGGCGATTTCCGCCCCGTGCTCATGCAGTGTCTTGGCAATTCCCCAGGCCAGGGAATGATTATTGGCGACCCCCATAATCAAACCCTTCTTACCGGCCATAAGCCCTTGCTGCTGCGTCATACTAGTCCCCTCGCTACTGTTCTCGTATTTAGGGTTGGACCCCAACTGTCATTATCGTTTTATCCCGCTTGTGAAAAGCAGTCAAAAGACTAATTCGCTTTCAGTTTGGATCGCGCGTCATAATCATGCTTTTCCGACCATTTCGCCACAAGGTCCTGAAGCTCGCTGTCCTGCTTCTCGGGCAACACGACTTTCAGTTTTACAAGCTGGTCCCCGCGGTCGGCCTTGCCAACGCCCTTGCCCTTGAGGCGGAGGGTCGTTCCGGTATTCGATCCCGCCGGCACCTTGAGATTGACGGTACCATCCACGGTCGGCACCTTGACGGTGGCCCCCAGCACCGCTTCGGGCAGGCTGATGGGCAGCTCGACAAGGATGTTCTTGCCATCGCGGCGGAAGAAATTATGCGGCCGGACAGTGACATTGATCAGGATATCGCCGGACGGACCGCCCGCGATTCCATCCTCGCCCTGCCCTTTCAGGCGGATCTGCTGTCCGTCGGTGACCCCGGCGGGAATGGAAACATCCAGCGTCCGCCCGCCATCGCCCATGGTCAGCCGCCGCTTGCCGCCAAGCGCTGCTTCGGCAAAGTCGATCTCGATGGCGAATTTGCGGTCCCGGCCCTTTTCCGGCACCCGGCCGCGAAAACCGCCGCCGCGAAAGTTGCCGAAAATCTCGGAGAAGATATCTTCCGCGCCGCCACCACCACCGCCGCCGAAGCCGCCACTGGCCGAGCGCCGGTATCCCTGCTGGAACCCGCCCATTTTCTCCTGGCCATGCTCGTCGATTTCCCCGCGGTCATAGCGGGCGCGCTGCTTCTCGTCCCCGAGAATATGGTAGGCGGCGGAGATTTCCTTGAATTTCTCCTCGACCTTGGTATCCCCCGGGTTGGCATCCGGATGATGCTTCTTCGCGAGCTTGCGATAGGCGGATTTGATATCCTGCTGGCTCGCAGACTTCGAAACGCCAAGTATACTGTATAAATTCTTCATTCGTTGCTATGTCAGACGCAAACGCGTCGCCTCAGTCAAAACTAACGTCCTTCATAGTATATAAGACTTTATTCCTTAGGTTTTAACTAATTCACACGATCTATTTGTCTTTTTTCAAGATGCGTCAAGGTCTGCTCCAGCGTGCCGATGGCCGAGGCCGCGGCGGCGGAACCGTTGCTTCGCGCCTTGTCCCACCAGTAATAGGCCCGGACCCGGTCCACCGGGACCCCTTGCCCATTGTTAAAGAGGACGCCCATGCGATATTGCGCCATCGCATTGCCCTCGGCGGCAAGCGGAGCCCAGATACCGAGCGATTGCTGATATTGCTGCAGGGAATAGGCAAGATCGGCCATTTCCATCTTTTCCGCAAGGCTAAGGCCCGATCCGGGCGCAGCTGGTGCAGACGTGGCGGGCGCCTGAGCCGGTTCCGCCACTGCAGGGGCCGGATTTGATGCAACCGTCATAGTTTCTTTTGGTGCTTCGGCAACTGCCGGTTTGTCCGCAGGCTCAGGCGCCGGTTTCATGGCCGGTGTCGGCGGTTCCTCCGCACGGGTGACGGCGCCGGAGGTTGCGGGCTCTATGGCGTCCGAGGTGGTCTTATCCGCCGGTGTTGCCGTGGCGACCGTCGGGGACGGTTCTGCAGGAGCAGCCGGTTGCGGCGCGTTCTCTTCAGCGGTGTCCTTCGTTACCAGAGAGCGCAGGGCCTCATAAAAGCTTTTCTTCTGCACCCCTTTTTCCGATGACGCGGCTGTCGCCTCCGCGGCGGTTTCCGGCGGCGCCGGGGTTGCCGTTTCCGGAGTTTCCGCTATTTCCGTTTCCGCAGAAACGGCCGGTTCAGCAGCCGTCTTCGTTTCCGCCCCGCCCTTTGCCTCTTCAGCCGCGGATTGCGTACTGACGTCCGTTTCCGCATCCTCGGCCGTAGCTGTCACCGCTACAGGTTCCGACGACATATCGGCGGTGATGGGATCACGGGTCTTGAATTCGGCAGTCAGTTCCGCCGCTCTTTTCGCGGCCCCGGGATGTCCGGCCTTGGCCGCCAGCTCGAACCAGCCGAGCGCCATGCGCTCATCCTTCTTGACGCCGAGGCCGTTCTCCAGCAGCAGCGCCAGATTATATTGCGAGATGACATGCCCCTGCTGCGCCGCGCGGGCGAACCAGTTGGCCGCCTGGGCGTAGTCCTGCTTGACGCCTTCCCCGGCGAGATACATGCCCGCGACATTGGCCTGCGCCCGGTCGAAACCGATGGTCGCCGCGCGCTTGTACCAGGTCATGGCCTTGGCGAAATCCTGCGGCACGCCAAGGCCGCGACGGTACATATGGCCGACGTTGCGCATCGCCGCCGGGTCATTTTTCTGGGCAAGCGGCAGCCATTCCTCGAAGGCGGTCATATAGTCCTTGGCCTCATAGGCCTCGACCCCTTCCTGAAACCCGGCGCGGGAGAGAGGGGCCAGCGCTGACGACGTCAAAAGCGCCGCCGTCAGCGCCGCCGTGAAAAGCTCAATCCGTTTCATAAATCACGCTGTCGTCTAACTCATAATCTGCCAGGAACCATCCGGCTGGCGACAGGCCGTGCCGTATCCTTTTTCAAGTTTCCCGCCAATTTCAACAGTCTGCTGGAATTCGCGGCAATAGCGGCCATCCACATGGTTGCCATCCCGTACAGGCGTGATCGATCCGGAATTTCCGCTATCGGGGTTATTCCAGGTGATCGTCTGTCCCATCGGCGCGGTCGTCGCCTGTTTCTCAGCGCGGTCAATTGCGGCGCGGTCAGCCTCATCCAGGGTCTTGCCGACCTCGCTGCCGATCATCGCACCGGCCAGCGTACCGACACCGACGGCAACAAGCCGCCCCGTTCCCTTGCCAAAGGCGGAACCGAGGAGCGCGCCGCCGATACCGCCGATAATGGCGCCACCGGTTGTTTTAGGGTTGTTCTGGGCGCCCGCACATCCAGAAAGGGCAAGCGCCGCGGCCAGAGCCGATACGACCCATAAATTCGATTTTTTCATCCTTCAATCCTTGTCATCGTGTAAGAATTACCCCTGACAATTAATCAGGCAATTGCCTTCCCCCATACTATATAGGGCCAACATAAGTTTTTGTAGCAAAAGACCCATCACAAATAATTTCAAAAACTTACGGGAAAGGCTATCTTACGTTAAACGACATGGATCGACAATTCCGTCGGTGCGCGCTAGGTTGTCCGGAATCCGCGCATAACCGGCATGATAACGGGTAGGTAGGCATGACTGTGAAGAATATTTCCGAGCTTCTGGCGGAATTTCAGGACTGGATGGCGGAGGCCGAGAAAAGCGAGCCGAACGACCCGACGGCCATGTCGCTGGCGACCGCCGATGCAGACGGGCAACCGTCGGTGCGTATGGTCCTGCTGAAAGGCGTGGATGAACGCGGATTCGTCTTCTATACCAATTTCGAAAGCCAGAAGGGCATGGAACTGCGGGCCAACCCCCGCGCCGCGCTTGGCTTTCACTGGAAAACTCTCCGGCGCAGCATCCGCATTCAGGGTATGGTCGAGGTTGTCAGCGATGCCGAGGCCGACGCCTATTTCGACAGCCGCCCGCGCGACAGCCGCATCGGCGCCTGGGCGAGCCAGCAGTCGCGTCCCATGCCGGGCCGCTTTACGCTGGAGGCGGAAGTCGCGAAATATGCCGCAAAATATGCCGTTGGCGCGATTCCCCGCCCCGAATACTGGTCGGGCTTCCGGGTGATCCCGGCAAGAATCGAGTTCTGGCGCGACCGCCCCTTCCGCCTGCATGAGCGCCGCCGCTATGAAAAAGGCGCAGAAGGCTGGACCGAGAGCATCCTGTTCCCCTAAAGAAAGCCGTATCGTGACAGAAGAACAGGACAAGGTCTTCACCCAGGACCAGAATGAAGAGCACAGCCGCCTGATGCGGTCGGCGACCTATGCAGCCGTGGGCGTCGCGCTGACCCTGATCGCCATCAAGCTGTTCGCCTATTTAGCCACCAATTCAGTCGCCATGCTCTCGACGCTGGTCGATTCCCTGCTCGACCTCTTGGCCTCGGGCATTAATCTGTTCGCCGTGCGCCAGGCGCTTGTCCCGGCGGACCGGGATCACCGCTTCGGCCATGGCAAGGCGGAAGCGCTGGCCGGACTGTTCCAGGCCGCGATTATCATGGGATCGGCGGTATTCCTCCTGTTCCAGGCCGGGGAACGCCTGCTCAACCCGAAACCGATCCAGGCGGAGACCGTCGGGATCATCATCATGGTGATCTCCATCCTGCTCACCCTTGGCCTTGTCTGGTATCAGCGCCATGTCATCCGCAAGACACGCTCGGTAGCAATTTCCGCCGATTCCCTGCATTATGTCGGCGATTTGCTGATCAACAGCAGCGTGATCCTGGCGCTGGTCCTCGAAATGGTCTTCCTGTGGCATTATGCGGACGGCCTGTTCGCAATCCTGATCGCCGGCATCCTGCTCTACAGCGCCATTGCCATCATCCGCACATCCTTCGCCGACCTGATGGATGAGGAACTGGGCGAGGAGGAACGGGAGAATATCAAGACAATCGTCTTGAGCCAGCCCGGAGTGCTCGGCCTGCATGACCTCCGGACCCGCCGCTCCGGCCAGCAGGTCTTCATGCAGATGCATATCGATATGGACGGCAGCATCAGCCTGCATGACGCCCATCTCATCGCGGATACGGTCGAAGTCCGGCTAATGGCGGAATATCCGGAGGCCGAGGCCATCGTCCATCAGGACCCGGTAACTGTCACCGCCGATGCAGAAACCGGTGACAATCCGGCGACACCGCGGAATGAGCCATAAAAACCTTTAAGATTTAGGGTCTTAGTGTTACATTTAAATGAAACTTCGCAGGCTGAGGTGTCCTATGCATTTTAAGAATATTCTTGTCCCCATGTCCGGTGCGGCCAATAACAGTGACGCCCAGGCGTTGGAGAGCGCGTTCAACATGGCCATCCGCTTCGGCGCCCATGTGAATGCCCTGCATATCAAAATCGATCCGCGCTCGGCCGCCGCCTTTGTTGGCGAGGGCATGACCTCGACCATGATCGAGAGTGTGATCGAGATGGCGGAAAAGGACGGAGAGGAACGCCGCCTGCGTGCCGCCGCCCTGTTCAAGGAAATCACCTCGCGCATGGACATCCCGGTCATTACCAATATAGCCGACCGCCCGACCGCTGACGGCCCGTCCTGCCGCTTTGTCGAGAAGCAAGGCAACAGTGAAGACACCATCCACAGCTACGGCCGCCTGTTCGACCTGATCATGATCTGCAAACAGGATGGAGAAGAGCAGATCAACAATTCCCTGCTGATCAACACGGCGCTTCGGGAAACCGGGCATCCAGTGCTGCTGATGGACAAGACGATCCCGATGGATATCGGCAAGCGCGTCGCCTTCGCCTGGAATGGTTCCGTGGAATCGAGCCGCGCCCTCTCCTTCTCGCTGCCCTTCCTGCAAAGCGCGGAGAAGGTCATGCTGATTTCCGCCATGGACGACCTCGATGAGGATATCCATCCCGAAGCCGTACAGCGCTATCTCGCCATGTACGGGGTGACGGCGGACCGCTGCGAGATTACCGGATCGAACGGCCGCTCGACCGCCGAATCGCTGCTGGAGCAGGCTGATAAATGCAATGCGGACCTGCTGGTCATGGGCGCCTATACCCGGAGCCGCCTGCGCCGTCTGTTCTTCGGCGCGGTGACGGAAGAAGTGCTGAACAACTGCCCGATCCCGGTGTTTATGGCCCATTAGGGATTCTCATGGATCCACCCCAACCCTTTGGGGAGGATCACATTATGGCGACCACGCGGCGGTTGCGACCATTTGTCCCTTGTCAAGGAAAGGGCGAATTCGGTATCTAACAGGAACAGTCGAAGGTCACAGACACAGAGTTAAGGGCAGGCGATGGATTATAACAGCATGTTTGAGCAGGCGATCGCCGCTCTGAAACAGGAGAAGCGCTACCGCGTCTTCACCGAACTGCGCCGCCATGCAGGCGACTTCCCGCGCGCCACCCGTTATCTTGAAAATGGCGAGCGGCAGGATGTGACCATCTGGTGCTCCAACGACTATCTCGGCATGGGTCAGCATCCTGACGTTTTAAAAGCCGTCAAGGACGCCGCCGATACCTATGGCGCCGGTGCCGGCGGTACTCGGAATATTTCCGGCAATACCCGGATGGTCTGCGAGCTGGAACGCGAGCTAGCCGATCTGCATGGCAAGGAAAGTGCCCTTGTCTTCACCTCCGGCTTTGTCTCCAACGACGCGACCCTTTCCACCCTCGGCAAATTGCTGCCCGGCTGCGTGATCCTCTCCGATGAGCTCAACCATGCCTCGATGATCGACGGTGTGCGCCATTCGGGCTGCGAGAAAATCATCTTCCGCCATAACGATGCCCGCGACCTTGAGGACAAGCTGAAACGGATCGACCCGTCGCGGCCCAAGGTGATCGCGTTCGAATCCGTCTATTCCATGGATGGCGATATCTCGCCGATCCGCGAGTTCTGCGACCTCGCCGACAAATACAACGCCATGACCTATCTCGATGAAGTGCATGCGGTTGGCCTCTATGGCCCGCGCGGCGGCGGCGTGGCGGAGCGTGAAGGGCTGATGCACCGCATTGACATTATTGAGGGAACCCTCGGCAAGGCGTTCGGCGTGGTCGGTGGCTTCATTACGGCGAGCGAGAATATCGTCGATGCCATTCGCTCCTATGCGACCGGGTTTATCTTTACCACCACACTCTCACCCGTGATGTCCGCGGCGGCGCTCACCAGCGTCCGACATCTCAAGCAAAGCAATGTCGAGCGTGAACGCCATCAGGAACGCGCCGCGACGCTCAAGCGGCTGATATCGGAGGCGGGCCTGCCGCTTCTCCCCTCGGTCACCCATATCGTGCCGGTCATGGTCTATGATGCGGAGCTGTGCAAGCAGGCGAGCGACATGCTGCTCGATGATTACGGGATTTATATCCAGCCGATCAACTATCCGACCGTTTCGCGCGGATCGGAGCGCCTGCGCATTACGCCGACGCCGTTCCACGACGATGCGATGATGGCCGATCTCGTCGGCGCGCTCCAGGATGTCTGGCTCCGCCTCGGCCTGCGTCAGGCCGCCTGATCAGACAAAGAAATCGGGGAGAAGATCCTTCTCCTCCACCCCCTCAAAGCGGTATTTCGAGAGGTCCGTCACCCCGGCGGAGGCCAGCGTCTCGTCATCGACGCAGAAATTGCCGGTGAATTCCCGGGACGGCTTGGTCAGGATGACATGCGCCGCATCGGCCATGATCTCCACCTTGCGGCAGTTCTTCTGCACATCCGGCCCGCCGATCAGGTCCATGGCCGCCGTCGCGATCGCCGTGCGCGGCCAGAGCGCGTTAAAGGCGATGCCGTCTTTTTTGAATTCCTCCGCCATGCCGAGCACGCAGAGACTCATGCCGTATTTCGCCATGCTGTAGGCGACATGCGGGGAAAACCAGTGCACCTCGAAATTGAGCGGCGGCGACAGGTTGAGCACATGCGGATTGTCCGCTTCTTTCAGGTAGGGAATGGCCTTCTGCGAGCAGAGATAGGTACCGCGCACATTAATCTGATGCATCAGGTCATAGCGCTTCATCGGTGTCTGCAGCGTGCCGGTCAGGCTGATGGCGGAGGCGTTGTTGACGAGAATATCGATGCCGCCGAAGGTGCCGGCCGCCTTGGCCATGGCATCCTCGACCAACCCTTCCTCACGCACATCGACGATGAGCGGCAGGGCCGTGCCGCCCGCCGCCTCAATTTCCTCCGCCGCGGTGTAGATGGTGCCGGGCAGCTTGGCATGGGGCTCTGCGGTCTTGGCCGCGATCACCACATTGGCACCGTCGGCGGCGGCCCGCTTGCCGATGGCAAGACCGATCCCCCGGCTTGCGCCCGTGATAAAGAGTGTCTTTCCCTTCAGATCCGCCATAACCGTCTCCCCTATGTGTTTGGAAGCGGCGCCCGTCAGTTGCCTTTATACTCGGGCTTGCGCTTCTCCTTAAAGGCCTGCACCCCCTCTGCCCAGTCATTGCTGGCGGCGCAGAAGGCGAACCCTTGCGCTTCGAGGGAGAGCTGCGTTTCCAGACTATTATTGAGCGAGGCATTAAGCAACTGCTTCGTCCGGCCAAGCGCGACCGTCGGGCCATTTGCAAGGCGCTTTGCGAGCTTCGCCGTCTCCGCCTCCAGTTCCCCGGTCGGCACCACGAAATTGATCAGGCCGAGGTCCTTGGCCTCCGCCGCCTTGATCCGATCGCCGAGCATGGCAATCTCCATCGCCTTCTTGAGGCCGACAATGCGCGGCAGGGTATAGGTGCCCGATCCGTCCGGCGTCGTGCCGATACCGATATAGGCAAGCGTGACGAAGGCATCCTCCGAGGCGATCACCATATCGCAGGCCATCATCAATGACAGGCCGAACCCAGCCGCACCGCCGCGCACGCTCGCGATGATCGGTTTCGGCATCCGCTGCATGGCGAAGATGGTCGGATGCAGGCCATGGATGCGCCGCTCGAATGTCTGCTCGCGCTCCTTCGGGCTCAGCTTGACGAACTCGTTGAAGGATTTGACATCGCCGCCCGCCTGAAAATGCTCGCCTGCACCGCGCACGATGACACAGCGGATGGACTCATCGCCTTCCGCATCGATCAGCGACTGGAACAACCCCTCCCGCATATCAAGGGACAGGGCATTGCGCGCCTCCGGCCGATTCAGGGTTATGGTTGCAATCGCACTGTTCTTTTCATACAGAAGATCGTCTGCCATCTCTTTGTTTCCCTTGTTGTTTTTTATTTCAGTAATATTTCAGAAAATCAGGCAACCGCGAGATGCGCCGCCCCGCGCCGCCGGAACTTCCAGATGCCGTCCGTATCCTTCAGTCGTTCCAGCCGGCCTTCGCCGATCAGGTAGTGGCAATGGGCCAGCCCCTCGGCCACGCCCATACTGCGGTCGCCCTCGTCCAGTTCCCGGTCAAACAGGACCGGCAGCAGATCGAGCGCCGACTGTGGCGAATCACAGGCGCCAAGTAACCGGTTAAGTCGATCTTCATGGTGTGTTTTATAATAGTCGAGCTGGTTATGCAGCCCGGTAAAAACGTCGTTATGGGCCGGAAGGATCAACGTGTCGCGCGGCAATTTTACAAGCATATCAATGGATTCGATAAACTTCTTGAGAGGATTGGCGAGCGGCTCCGCCGGATAAATGCCGATATGCGGCGTGATCCGCGGCAGCACCTGATCGCCGGAGATCAGAATGCCGTCCGCCTTTGAATAGAGGCAGGCATGCTCCGGCGAATGCCCCTTGCCGACCATCACCTGCCAGTTGCGGCGGCCGATGGTCAGGATATCCCCGTCCGATATACGCTCGAAGCCCATAGGCACCGTCGACATTATCTGGCGGAAATGGTTGTGCCCCCGGCTTTTCACCCGTTCCATCATCTCCGCATCGAAGCCGACGGAAGCATAGAAATCAATTACGAACTCCGGCGTCTCCTCTTGCGCTTCCAGATACAGCATCCGCCCGAAGGTCCATTCCCCGAAGGTCATGGTCAGCGGAATATCCCAGCGCTTCGTGATCCAGCCCGCCTGCCCCATATGGTCCGGGTGAAAATGCGTGCAGATCAAACGGGTTACCGGCTTTCCTTTAAGATGCGCCGCAAAGATACTTTCCCACAGTTCGCGAATTTTTGGGGTGTTGAGGCCGGAATCGACCATCGTCCAGCCGTCGTCATCCTCCAACAGATAGAGGTTGATATAATCCAGCCCGGGGATCGGAATTGGCATCCGCACCCAGAGGACGCCCTCTGCCACTTCCAGGACTTCCCCGTCGCCGGGACGCGTACTCAGCGGGTATTCTATTTCTTGATTTTTCATTACGAACCCTATTTTCGGTTTGCCGGAACGGGAGAAATCCGCTCCGGCAAATTCGTCTTTAACGTTTACGTTAACGTTAATACCTGTCTTTGTTCTATGCCGAAAGCTGGGCATCGTCAATGGCGAACAGGGTCTCGGCCCCTTCCGTCACCGGCCCGAGCAGGGCAGTTGCCATCGGCAGGATCTGCGCCATGAAGAAGCGCGCGGTGACGATTTTGGCATCGAGAAAAGCCGTGTCCGGATCGCCGTTCGCCCGCATCTCGCGCGCCTTCAGGGCCGATTTCGCGAGCAAATATCCGCCAACGGTCGTTGCGAACATCCGAAGGTATGGTGTCGCGCCTGCTGGGGCCGCATGGGGATCGTTGGGCGCATTGCTGTAGAGCCAGTCCGTCGCCTCCTTTAGAGCGCTGACGGCGAGATTGAGCTGTAACGACATCGCAGACATCTCATCGCCGGTATCGGCAAGCGCTTTCACGGTTTCGTCCATCTCGGTGAATAATGCCTTCACCGGCGCCCCGCCCTGCAAGGAGAGCTTGCGCCCCACCAGATCGAGCGCCTGGATGCCGTTCGTCCCCTCGTAAATGGGAAGGATGCGGGCATCGCGGTAATATTGCCCGACGCCGGTTTCCTCGATAAAGCCCATGCCGCCATGTACCTGCACCGCCGTCGACGCCAGCTCGACACCGAGGTCCGTGCACCAGCCCTTGGACATCGGGGTCAGCAGTTCGGCAAGGCCCATGGCCTTTTCCCGCGCCGCCTCGTCGGCCCCGTGATGGGCCTCGTCGAGGGCCGCGCCATTCAGATAGATGAGGCAGCGCATGGCCTCGATATTCGCGCGCATGGTCATCAGCATCCGCCGCACATCGGCGTGATTGATGATCGGCGTCATTTCACCCTTGGGCATGCCCGGCGCCTGCCCCTGCCGACGATCCTTGGCATATTCCACCGCCTGCTGATAGGCGCGCTCGGCAACGGCAAGGCCCTGCACGCCGACATTGAGCCGGGCGCTGTTCATCATCGTAAACATGCAGGCCATGCCCTTGTTCTCGGCGCCGAGGAGATAGCCGACGCAGTCACCGTTGTCCCCATAGGACATCACCGCCGTCGGGCTCGCGTGGATACCGATCTTCTCTTCCAGCGAGACACATTTAAGGTCGTTCCGCTTGCCGAGCGTCCCGTCGTCCTTCACCAGATATTTCGGCACAATAAAGAGGGAGATGCCGCGCGTACCCGCCGGTGCGCCGGGCGTGCGGGCCAGCACGAGATGGATGATGTTCTCGCTCATCTCATGCTCCCCGTAGGTAATAAATATCTTCTGGCCGGAGATGCGCCATGTGCCGTCTTCCGCCGGTTCCGCCTTGGTCCGGAGCGCGCCGACATCCGATCCGGCCTGGCTTTCCGTCAGGTTCATGGTCGCCGCCCATTCGCCGCTGACCAGCTTCTTGAGGTACTTCTGCTGCTGCTCTTCGGTGCCATGGGCGAGGATGCTCTCGATCGCGCCCTGCGTCAGAAGCGGACAGAGCGAAAAGCCGAGGTTCGCCGCGTTCCACATTTCCACCGTTGCCAAAGCCACCGCGCTTGGCAGACCGCCGCCGTCATAGGCCTCCGGCGCGGAAATCCCGTTCCAGCCACCCTCGACGAACCCGGCATAGGCCTCAACCCAGCCGTCAGGCGTGGTTACAACACCGTCCTTCACATGGGAGCCCTGCAGATCACCGGGCTTGTTCAGTGGCGAGAGCACATTGGCCGCGAACTTCCCGGCCTCCTCCAGTACCGCCTCAACCACATCCGCTTCCGCATGTTCATATCCCTCCAGCTTGGCGAGGGACGGAAGGTCCGCAATATTGTTGAGAACAAAGCTCATATCTTTCAGCGGGGCACTATATTCTGCCATGGAGACGCCTTTCCCGTATTTGTTTTCTCATTCTCGGGATGTTATGGCATATCCCGCAATGAGAAAAAAGACTTTCGCGCAATGCCGCGACGCTTGACCGGACGGTGTTTTCGGGTAAAGCCTCGCACAAGGATAACAGCGGATCGATCAGAGATGAAGATATTCACACCCGGCTCGGCCGGATATGACGCCGCCGCCGCGGAAATACAGGCGGGCAGGCTTGTCGCCTTCGCGACCGAAACCGTCTATGGCCTCGGCGGCAATGCCGAGGATGACCGAGCCGTTGCCGCCATCTATGACGCCAAGGGACGGCCGAGTTTCAACCCGCTGATCATCCATGTACCGACCCTTGAGATCGCGCGCCGCTATGTCCGTTTCAGCCCGCTTGCCGAGCGGCTGGCGGCGACCTTCTGGCCGGGCGCCCTCACCCTCGTGCTGCCGCGCACCGAAGACTGTCCCGTCTCCCGGCTGGCAAGCGCAGGACTCGAAACACTGGCCATCCGCATACCTGGCCATCGACAGGCGCTCGAGTTCCTGAAGGCCTGCGACCGCCCCCTCGCCGCGCCGAGCGCCAATCCGTCGGGCGGGATCAGTCCGACCACGGCGCAGCATGTGATCGACGGGCTCGGCGGAAAGATCTCCGGGGTGCTTGACGGCGGGGCCTGCGCCGTCGGGGTGGAGAGCACGGTGGTCGGTTTTGCCAATGAGAAACCCGTCCTCCTGCGGCCGGGCGGCATCACCCGCGAGGCGATCGAGGCAGTCGCCGGTCCACTGCTCCGTCCGGACACAGAGGGCGCGCCATCGAGCCCCGGCATGCTCAAAAGCCATTACGCCCCCAGGGCCGATGTCCGGCTGAACGCCACCGACAAGCGCGAGGGAGAGGCCTATCTTGGCTTTGGCCGGGAATATGATACTCTGGCCGATATCAACCTGAGCGAGGCAGGCGACCTGACCGAGGCGACAGCACGGCTCTTCTCCGCCCTGCATCTGCTCGACGAGATGAATTTCAAGCGCATCGCCGTCGGCCCGATCCCCGAGGTCGGCCTTGGCGTTGCGATCAATGACCGTCTCCGCCGCGCCGCCGCGCCGAAGTCGGAAAAGGAAGAGGTCGGCCCATGAACATCATCGAGGAGCTGGGAAATATCGTCGGCAAGACCCATGTCATCACGGATGAGGCCGAAATGCAGGGCTTCGTGGTCGAGTGGCGCGACAAGTTCGTCGGCCGTGCCCGCGCCGTGGTACAGCCGAAAACGACCAAGGAAGTCGCCGCCGTCGTCCGGCTTTGCGCCGAGACGAAAACAGCGCTGGTGCCGCAGGGCGGCAATACCAGCCTCGTCGGCGGCTCCATCCCCTTCACCGGGGGCGAAGAAGTCATCCTCTCCACCAACCGCATGAATAGCGTGCGGGAGATTGACCGGCTGAACGGCACGCTCACGGTCGATGCGGGCTGCATCCTCGCCAATCTGCAACAGGTCGCCGAGGAGAACGGCTTTATCTTCCCGCTCCGTATCGGCTCGGAAGGAAGCTGCCAGATCGGCGGCAATATCTCCACCAATGCCGGCGGCGTGCAGGTGCTGCATTACGGCAATACCCGCGAGCAGGTGCTCGGGCTGGAGGTTGTGCTGCCGGACGGGCGCATCTGGGACGGGCTGACCGGCCTTCGAAAAGATAACACTGGCTATGATCTCAAGCAGCTTTTTATCGGCGCGGAGGGCACGCTCGGTATCGTCACCGGCGCGGTGGTGAAGATGTATCCGAAGCCGAAATACCAGCAGGTGGCGCTCGTCGCCGTTCCCTCCGTCGAGGCGGCGATCGAGTTCCTGAGCCTCGCCCGCGCTATGAGCGGTGACCAGGTAACCGCGATCGAACTCATTTCCCGCTACTGCATCGACATGGTGGTGCGCCATGTGCCGGATTTCACCGACCCGATGCCCGCCCGCTATGACTGGCAGGTACTGGTCGAGCTGTCATCAAGCGCGACGCCGGAGTTGAAGGAACTGATGGAAAGCATCCTCGCCGAAGGTTTCGAGAAGGAGATCGTCCTCGATGCCGTCGTGCCCGCGAGCGAGGCGCAACAGCAGCATCTCTGGCGCCTGCGCGAAGAAATCTCCGCTGCCCAGAAGCCCGAAGGCGGCAGCATCAAGCATGATATTTCCGTCCCCGTCTCGCGCTATGCCGATTTCATCCGCGAGGCCGATATAGCGGTCGGGAAAATCATCCCGACCTTCCGCTCCGTCGTGTTTGGGCATATCGGCGATGGCAATGTCCATTATAACCCGATGCAGCCCGCGGATATGGACCGGGCGGAATATCTCTCGCACTGGGAGGACGTCAGCCGCGCGGTCCATGATATCGCCGTGAAAATGCGCGGCTCCATCAGCGCCGAGCATGGCATCGGCCGGCTCAAGGCCGACGATCTGGTGCATTACAAACCCGAGGTCGAGATCGATCTCATGCGGCGGATCAAGAAAGCCCTCGATCCGGATGGCATCATGAACCCCGGAAAGCTCTTAAAATAGCGATTTCTGGGTGAAGGTAGTAAAGCCGGGATTGCGGATGAAGGGCAGGATTTCCTCCGCCGCCGCCGGACGCGAGAACAGGAAGCCCTGCGCCTGATGGCATTTGGCGGACCACAGGAATTCCACCTGGTCCGTTGTCTCCACCCCTTCGGCCAGCACCTTCATGCCGAGGCTGCGGCCGAGCGAGATCACCGTCTGGGCAATCGCCGCATCATCGCCATTCTCGGTCAGGCCGTCGATGAAGGTCTTGTCGATCTTGAGCGCCGAGACCGGCAACTGCCGAAGATAGCTCAAAGAGGAATAGCCGGTGCCGAAATCATCGATGGCGAAGCTGACGCCGAGGTCGCGCAGCTCGCGGAAATTCCGGAGCGTCTGCTCAGGGTTCTCCATGATCACGCTTTCTGTCACCTCCAGCTCCAGAAGCCGGGGCGGACAGCCCGTGACCTTCAGGGTCTTGCGGATCAGATCGACAAAATCGTCGTTCTGGAAGATCGACAGCGACAGATTGACCGCCACGCGGAAATCATCTGCCCCCTCATCAAGCCATGCACGCCGCTGACGGCAGGCCTCCTGAAGCACCCATTCGCTGATCGGTGCAATCAGGCCGGAACTTTCGGCAACCGGAATAAACTCGTTCGGCGCGACAAACTTCCCCGCCTCCCGCTGCCAGCGGATTAGGGCCTCAACGCCGATGATCGTGCCCGTATCAAGATCGACCTGCGGCTGGTATTTGAGCGACAGGTCCTTGCGCCCGATGCCCGTGCGCAGCGCATTGTTCATCTCGACACGGGCGTTGATGTCGTTGGCGATGGCGCTGTTGTAAAAGCAAAAATAGGAGCCGTTCCGGACCTTGAGATTGGCGAGCGCGATATTGGTGTTGCGCCACAGCGTCGTTGCGTTATCCGCGTCCGCCGGATAGATGGCAAGGCCGATGCGCGGCACAATATGCGGCAGGTTTTCGCGCGTTGACGGCCCATGCTCGAACAGGCTGTGAATGGTTTTCGGGATCTGCTTGAGCTCCCGCGTCGTCTTGTAGGGCAGGCAAAGGCCGAAACCGTTCCCGGAAGTGCGGGCCAGCGAAATGGCATTCGGGAACAGCTGCGTCAGCTGCTCCGAGACGAACTGCAACAGCTCGTCACCCGCGTCATGACCAAGGGCGATGTTCAGCTCTGGCAGATGTTCCAGCGTGAACTGCACGACGGCCACCTTCTTCTTCTCCGGCCGCGCCACCGTTTCGATATACTGCTGTACATCGGAGCGGAACTTGGCCCGGCTGTCGAGGCCGGTCAGGCTGTCATTGAAGGCGAGGCGCTTGATCTCCTCGAACATGTCGGCATTTTCAAGGCCGAGGGTGATATTGGCGCAGATCAGTTCCATCTGTCGGGTTTCAAGGAAGGTGAGCGGCGCGCCGTTTTCCAGCACGACCACGCCCTTCAGCTTGTCATCGCGGCTGATACAGAGAATGCTCACCACGTCGGTAAAGATATTCTCTCGGCTGACCGTCGCGCCGAGGATCATGCCGAACAGCTCCTCATCGACGACTTCCTTCACCCGCTGCTTGTTGGCGGTGACATAGCCGCCCTTGCCCGCGGTGACGGACAGCTCACCCGTATGCTCGTTCGGGATTGCGAAGAAGCAATCCTCGACATTCTTGCAGATGACCTTAAGCTGCGTCAGGATCGTCAGGCAGAAATCCTCAACCGAACGGACGCCGTAAAGCTCCCGCGTGATATCGAGGATGGTCTGCAGGGACTGCTTGTTGTCCTCCTCGGTGACCAGCCGCTCATAGGATTGCAGGGCGATGGTAAGGCTGGTGAACAGCTTGGGCAGGTTGATCTCGGAAATATCGCGGTAATCGCTGACGTCATAATCGAGGAAACGGTTCTGCGTCTCTCCGGGCGCCGTCGCCTCGCCCAGCAGCACGATGCGGATCGTCCGGTTGTCGAGCTCGGTCCGGAGCTTGCGCACCAATGCGAGGCCACTCTCCCCCTTCTCGCCCGAGACATCGACGATCACAACGGCGATATCCGGATGCGCCTCCAGCATGTCCGCCGCCGTATTCGCATTCTCCGCGATCAGGAAAACAACGGGCACATGGCCGAACACAAAGGTATCGAGTGACCCGTAGGGATCATTATTCTTCGGAATATTGATGGAAACCAGCAGTATCTTACGCTGTGGCGCCGGGCTGAACGGGCGCTGTTTCCGTGAAGCCGACAGTGTCGGCATCTGGCCGTCAACTGAGCGAATCATGATATTTACGCATACTGTACTACCCCCAACTGAGGCCATGATGAGTCAATTGGAAAAATTACGCAAATATTTTCGACAAATTTGGCAAAAAAGGGCCATAACCCCCTATATTTAGGGTGCTTTAAGGGTTATCCACACAAAAAAGGACAGTGCCCACGCCCTAAAATTGACATGATTTGCCACGCGGAATTCGCCTGTTTTCCGCATCGCGCATACCGAAAAACGATCCTATTTGATGACGATTTCCGGCCCCATGAAGGTCGTCGGCAACCAGGTCGACAGCGTCGGGATATAGGTCACTAGGATCAGGAAAACGAACAGGATACCGAGCCATGGCAGGGCGGCCTTCACCACCCGCATGATCGGCATCCCCGCTATGCCTGAGGTCACGAACAGATTCAGCCCGACCGGCGGCGTTATCATCCCGATCTCCATATTCACCACCATGATGATGCCGAGATGGATTGGGTCGATGCCGAGTTCCATGGCAATTGGAAAGACCAGCGGCGCAACGATCACGATCAGGCCCGACGGCTCCATGAACTGACCGCCGATCAGCAGGATGACATTGACGACGATCAGGAAGACCCACCAGTTAAAGCCGGCATCCAGCATCGCGCCTGCAATCTGCTGCGGGATCTGCTCGTCGGTCAGTACATGCTTCAGGATCAGCGCGTTGGCAATGATAAACATCAGCGTGACGGTGAGCTTGCCCGCCTCGAACAGGGTATCGCGGGTGTCCTTGTGGAAGAACACAGTGATTAGCGCCTGTGGTTTGCGCCAGATCGGGATCGGCGTATCGCCCGGCCGGTGCAGCGGCCCCATATCGCAATAGATGAAGTTGGCGATCAGGAACGCATAGACCGAGGCCACCGCCGCCGCCTCCGTCGGGGTAAAGACACCGCCGTAGATGCCGCCGAGGATAATAACGATCAGGAACAGGCCCCAGCCCGCATCGCGCGCCGCGTTGAACACCTCGCCCCAGCCCTGCCAGTCGCCTTTCGGCAGGCCCTTCCATTTTGCGGCGACATAGATGCCGACCATCAGCATAAAGCCCGCGAGCAGGCCCGGGATCACCCCGGCGAGGAACATGCGCCCGACCGAGACGTCGGTTGCCGCCGCATAGACGACCATGACGATGGAGGGCGGGATCAGGATGCCGAGCGTCCCGGCGTTACAGATAATCCCGGCGGCGAAATCCTTCTTGTAGCCAACCTGCGTCATCCCGGCGATGACGATGGAGCCGATAGCGACCACCGTTGCCGGGCTCGAGCCCGAGAGCGCCGCGAACATCATGCAGGCGAACACCCCGGCAATTGCGAGGCCGCCGCTGAAATGCCCGACCACGGCGATCGAGAAACGGATGATGCGCCGCGCTACGCCACCCGTCGACATAAAGCTGGATGCAAGGATAAAGAACGGAATGGCGAGCAAGGTGTAATGCCCGGCCATGGCTTCGTAAAAGGTCTGAGCGACGGAGGCGAGCGAACTGTCCGAGGCCGAGAGCAGGAAGAAGATGGAGGTCAGGCCGAGAGCGACGGCAATCGGCACGCCGAGCAGCAGCAGCGCAATAACAACGGCAAACAGAATGGCTATTTCCATCGACTACTCCTCCCGAGCGGCTTTTGCGGCGGCTTCTTCAACCGCGTCTTCGGCTTCGTGGCTGACGATGATCAGCATCTGCTTGCCGGTGTAAACGGCCCAGGCGGCCTGCAGAAACCGATAGAGAAGCAGCGCCATGCCAAAAGGCAGCATGACATAGGGGATCAGGCGCGGGATTTTCTCATAGCGCTCCCCATCATTGAACCAGTCGGCGACGAACTGGAACATCTCCGGCATGAAGACATCATTGGTCTCATACCAGCCCTTGGCGAGGAACTTGTCCTGGAACCCGGTCGGGAACCAGCGGCCCGTCGTCGCCGGCAGATTGGCGAAATTCGCCCAGAAATCCCAACCGCCCTTCAGCAGCAGGAAGGCATAAACAATACAGCAGGCCACCGCGAGAAGCGTGCAGATCTTGCGCGCCGGCGGCGAGAGCAGGCTGACGATCGCATCGACACCGAGATGCGCCGTTTTCTTGACGCAATAGCTGACACCCAAGATGACGAGCCAGGCGAAGAGGATCGACGTGACCTCAAGCCCCCAGAGAATGTTCGAATTGAAAACATAGCGCGCCACGACATTGGCAAAGGTGACCAGCGTCATCAGGCCGAGCATGACGGCGATCATCGTCTCCTCGAGCGAGTCAATGAATGATCGCGGTGACTGTGGATTATGCCCCGACATGGCCTCCCCCCTTGCCCGGTACGCGAAAAGATGCTGGCGCGGTGTTGGCCGCGCCAGCGGTTCAAACGCCTAGTTGGTCATATTGAACTTCTGTGCCTCGGCGATATTGTCGGCACCGACATCCGCCTCGAACTGAGCCCAGACCGGCTTCATGGCATCAACCCACATCTGCCGCTCTTCCGGGGACAGCTGACGTACAACGCCGCCGGCATCGATGATCGCCTGCTTCGCTTCTGCGTTCACCTTGGTTGATTCGGCGTTCCGGGTTTCCGTCACTTCCGTGATGATGGTGTCCAGCTGTGTGCGGACATCATCCGGCAGGCCGTCCCAGAATTCCGTCGAGGTGACGAGAAGATAGTCGATCACGCCGTGGTTGGTTTCGGTCGTGCCGTCCTGAACTTCGAAGAACTTCTGGCCATAGATGTTTGACCAGGTGTTTTCCTGTCCATCGACGGTTTTTTGCTGCAGAGCGCCATAGACTTCAGAGAAGGCCATTTTCTGGGGATTGGCGCCAAGAGCGTCCATCTGCGCGACCAGCACGTCAGATGACTGCACGCGAAATTTCAGCCCTTCCGCATCGCCGGGAGTAACCAGCGGCTTGTTGGCCGAGAACTGCTTCATCCCGTTGTGCCAGAAAGCGAGGCCCAGAAGTCCGCGCTTGGTCATGCTTTCCTTCATCGCCTGGCCGGTGTCGGAGTTCTGGAAGGCATCCACAGCCTGGATATCCTTGAACATGAACGGCAGATCGAAGATACGGAACTGCTTGGTGAACTGCTCGAACTTGGAGAGCGACGGCGCGGCAAGCTGAACATCGCCGTTCAGCAGCGCTTCCAGCACCTTATCATCGTTGTAAAGCGTGGAATTCGGATAGACTTCCATGCAGGCCTTGCCCTGCATCTCGCTGTTCACCCGCTCCTGCAGCAGGCTCGCGGCAATGCCTTTCGGGTGCTTGTCCGTGTTCGTCACATGGCTGAACTTGATGACAATTTCGCCCGGGTCGCAATTTGCGTAGGCCACAGAGCCGGACGCCATTAATACGGCGGTGGCCGCCGCAACCATTAATGCTTTACGCATAGTTTTAAATCCTCCCGATATGTATCACTGAAAATATGGTGCGCCCTTTGGAGCGTCTTGGATGCCTCAAAGGGCCTCAGACACTATTGTTCACGAATTTTTCTCTTTTGCAATAAAATCTTGGCGGGCAGTTTTCATGCTGCGCCGCAACATGAAACGTTCCTGATTATCGCCATCATCGCCGCAGTCTCATCCATAGAGGAGGACATCGACGATCCGGCGCCGGAGCGGCGGCAGATGCGCGGCGACGCTGAGCGCCAGGCGGAACAGCTTGCGGATCATCGGCCGTGTCGAGGTGACGATTTTCCGCACCCTCTCGCTGCCGGCGATGATCTTCGCCCCTTTCCTATGGCGCGCCTCGCTGTAACCGTCCAGCGTGTCTTCGGCGAGCCGCTTTGCAAACTCTGCCGCGTCGGCAATGCCGAGGTTCATGCCCCGCCCGCCGACCGGGGAATGGCAGTGGGCGGCATCCCCGGCGAGATAGACCCGCCCCCGGTTATAAGTTGACACCTGACGGACGGAGATGGTGAACTCCCCTTCCCGGCGGATATTGGTGACATCCATCTCCAGCGGCAGCTGACGGAGCGCTTCCGGCCGGTTCGAGATGATACGGTATCTGTCTGTCGCCAGCGGCACCGCCACCACCACCCCGCCGCGCGATAGCTGGCACAAAGTCAGGGTTTCGGGATTCGGCCAGTCCTTGGCATTGACATCGGCAATCGACCAGGTTTCCGGCAAGTCATGGCCGGGGAACGGAATATCGAGCAGCTTGCGGGTGGTGCTATGCACCCCGTCGGCACCGAGCACATAGTCGAAGCGCTCGCTCGCCCCATCCGCCATGGTCGCTAAAACGCCGTCCTTTTCCTCCTTGAGGCCGGTGAGCTCCGTCGAGAAGCGGACAGACACGCTCATCCCCTCCAATGCCTCCCGGAGCAGGGCTTCCGTCCGGTCCTGCGGCAGGCCGAGGATGAAGTCATAGCCATATTTCGGCGGCGTCGCGTGGATCGGCAGGACCAGCCCAAGTTCCGACCGGCGATAGATGCGGGCCTCGCGAAAACGAATGCCCTCCGCCAGCAGTTTGTCCGCGACCCCGGACGGATACAGCAGGCAAAGGCTCATCGGCGTAATGCCGACGGCGCGCGACAGGCCGGAGCCTTCCGCCCGCTTCTCGATGATCGCCACCTCCATGCCGCGCCGCTTCAGTTCCACCGCCGCCGTCAGGCCCGTCGGTCCGGCACCCACCACCAGAACTCGCATCCTCTTTTTTCCTTTCCGGGCGTCATAAAGCGTTGCCAGACTGCGCGCCCGATCAATCCATTTTCTCACAAGCCGGGAGCCCCTGCAAATGAACAAATTGATGCGAGGAAAAGCCGCTTTCGTAAGGCGATGCCCTCGGCTATAGTCAGGGAAAACAACAAGAACAGGGAGCTTTCATGGAACTGGCACTCACCGATGCGGAAGCGGCGATGCTGGAGCACGCCATCGATTTCGCGAAAACCGAGGTCGCGCCGAATGCGCAGAAATGGGAGGAAGAGCGCCGCCAGCCGATCGAGGCGTTGAAAGCCGCGTCCCGCGCCGGGCTCGCCGGACTTGAGGTGCCGGAAAGTCTTGGCGGCAGTGCCCTGCGCTTTCGCCTCAAGGCCCGCGTCGCCGAGGAGATCGCCCGCCATTGCTTCGCCTTCTCCTTTTCCATGATCAACCATATGGGCCTCGCCGGGAAGATCGCCCGCGACGCTCCCGCCGACATTCAGAAGCGGTATCTTCCCGAAATGCTGGCTGGCGAGGCCATCGGCTGTACAGCCCTCAGCGAGCCGCAGGCAGGCAGCGATTTCGCCGCCATTACCACCTCGGCCAAAAAGGTGAGCGGCGGCTGGGTTCTGAATGGTGAGAAGGCCTGGATCACCAATGCCGCCCATGCGGACCTGATGTTCCTCTATGCCCAGACCGATCCCGCTGCCGGATGGCGCGGCGTTGCCGGGTTTCTGATCGATGCGCGTGAGGAGGGTGTGACCCGCGTACCGCCGTTCGAGATCATGGGCGGCCATGCCATCGGCGTCGGCGGGTTCAAGCTGACGGATCACTTCGTGCCCGACATCCGCCAGATGAGCGAACCCGGCGACGGTTTCAAGGCCGCCATGGCCGGGGTCAATGCCGCCCGGAGCTATGTCGCCACCATGTGCTGCGGCATGACCGAGGCGGCGATCACCCTTGCCGCGAAATATGCGAGTGAGCGCGCCGCCTTTGGCGGACATATCGCGGATTTTCAGGGGCTGCGCTGGCAGCTTGCCGATGCCCAGACGGATATCGAGGCCGCGCGCCTGCTCGCCTACCGCGCCGTGCTGGCGGTGGAGGATGGCACGGCGGCCGAACTGCCCGCCGCCCATGCCAAGAAATTCGCTGCCCGCATGGCCGACACCCACCTTGCCCGCGCCATGCAGGTGATGGGTGCCGCCGGGCTCCGGCGGGAGTATCCGATCGGACGCCAGATCGCCTGCGCCCGCATTGCCAACTATGTGGACGGTACCACCGAAATCCAGAACGAGCGCATTGCCCGCGCCCTCTTCAAGAAAGCACAAGGAGAATAAAAATGAGCGAGACCCATGCTTTTGAACGCAGTCACGATATCCTGATTTCCGCGCCCGCCGCGAATGTGCTCGATTATGTCTGCAACCCCAACAGCTGGCCCGAATGGCTCGCCGCGTCGCACAAGATCGACAGCCCGGATCGTCCCTTGCGCAAAGGCGATACCTTCAGGGAGAACTGGCACACCCGGAGCGGCCCTGCCGTGCTCGATTGGCTGGTCACGGACTGCGAGCCGCCGCATTTCTGGATCGGGGAGACGACAACGGATTTCATCGGCACCATCATCGTCCGCTATGATGTCACGGACGCCGAGGACGGCCAGGTCCGCTTCACCCGCACCATGATCAACCCGGCGCGTCCGAAACCGCCGACGGAGGATCAGGTCGCCCGCATGGATGCGGAGGCCGAGGTCGCGCTTGCCAATATCAAGAAGAATGTCGAGGCCCGCGCAGGCTAGCCGCCTCCGTCGCCAAACTGTCATAATAAAGCGATTGACAGAAACGCCGCCGGTTGCCTCTATCGCATGATGTTGATCACGGATATGACATGACGGGCCCCACCCTCGGCGAGAGCACGGCTGCCTTCTGGAAAATCGGCCTGCTCTCCTTTGGCGGTCCGGCGGCGCAGATCGCCTTGATGCATCGCGTGCTGGTCGAAGAAAAAGAATGGCTCAGCGAACGGCAGTATCTGAACGCGCTCAGCTTCTGCATGCTTTTGCCGGGACCGGAGGCGATGCAGCTCGCGACCTATGCGGGCTGGCGCCTTCATGGGGTCATCGGCGGGCTGATCGCAGGCCTGCTGTTCGTCCTGCCGGGGGCTGCCGTCATCCTCGCATTGGCAAGCATTTATGCGTTTTACGGCTCGGTTCCGCTCGTCAGTATGCTGTTTCTCGGCATCAAGGCCGCCGTTGTGATCATCGTGATCGAGGCGCTTTTGAAAGTCGCGAAGCGGGCGCTTAAAGGAACGACGCCCTGGATTATTGCCGCCCTCGCCTTTATCGGCATCTTCTTTCTGGAGCTGCCCTTCCCGCTCATCGTCCTGCTCGCCGCCCTCTACGGTTTTTTCCGAAAGGGCGGAGAGGCGGACAGCACGCCCGAGCCGCTGCCCGCAAACCGTTCGCTCCTTAAAACCGCGCTCTGGATAGTCTTCTGGCTCATTCTCTGGTGGACACCGGTGCTGCTGGTCGGGCCGCTCACCGGGGCGCCGATCCTGACCGATATCGCGCTCTTCTTCTCCAAGCTGGCGGTAGTCACCTTCGGCGGCGCCTATGCGGTGCTCGCCTACATGGCGCAGGACGTGGTCAACCAGTTCGGCTGGCTGAGTGCAGGCGAGATGATGGACGGCCTCGGCCTTGCCGAGACGACGCCCGGCCCGCTCATTCTGGTGACGGAATTCGTTGGCTTCCTCGCCGCCTTTTATGAGGGCGGGTTCTTGATGGGGGGCGCCGGTGCACTGCTCACCCTCTGGGTGACCTTCGTGCCCTGCTTCCTCTGGATCTTCACCGGCGCGCCCTATATCGACTGGATCTCCCATCAGCCAAGGCTGGAGCGGGCGCTGAACGGTATCACCGCCGCCGTGGTCGGCGTCATCCTCAACCTCTCCATCTGGTTCGCGCTGCATGTCTTCTTTGCGGACGTCACGAAGCAACAGGTCGGTCCGCTCACCCTCTGGCAGCCGACGCTCGCGAGCTTCGATATCAAAGTGCTGATCCTTGCGGCTGTTGCCGCTTTCCTGCTGCTCTACCGGAAATGGTCGATCACGCCGGTATTACTGGTTTGTGCCGTCGGCGGACTTGGCTTAAGTTACCTGCTCTAGAACCTTGCCGGAGAGAACATGACGGGGGATTTGATATTACTGGTGCTGGCGGCGCTGCCGCTGATGGGAAGCCCGGGACCGGCAACCTTGAGCCTTTCCGCCATGGGCGCGGCCTTCGGCGCGGGCAAGTCCACCAACTATCTGTTCGGAATCATCCTCGGGACGGCAGGCGTGCTCCTGCTGATTGCCGTCGGGGTTACGGGCCTCATTCTCGCCGAACCGGCGCTGACCACGGTCATCGGCCTGCTCGCCGCCGCCTATATCCTCTATCTCGCCTACCGGATCGCCACCGCGCCGGTGATCGGCAGCGGCATGACCGCCAGCAAGCCCCCCTCCTTCGCGGGCGGTTTCCTGCTCGCCATTGCCAATCCGAAGGCCTATGTCGCCATCGGGGCGGTCTATTCGGGGAATATCCTGCTGCCCGATAACTTGCTGCTCGATACCATCGTCAAGATCGCCACGCTCAGCTTTGTGATCGTGCTCGTTAATTCCATCTGGCTGTTCTTCGGATCGCTCCTCTCGCGCGTCTTGCGCAACCCGACCATCGGCCGGATCGTCAATATCCTGTTCGCGGTGATGCTGGTGGCGTCGGTCGCGCTCAGCCTGATCCCTTAGGCGGGCGGCAGGCTGCAGATGCGGCCATAGGGATAGCGTTCCTTCAACAGGCCGTTATAGGCGAAGATATCCATGGTCGCCTCATAGGCGCTCTCCGTAATCTCCGGATGGCGGGGCCAGCAGCCGAGTTTCTGGTAGGTCGCGATACAATTCGCGAGCGCCGCTTCATCGATATCCGGGAAATAGGGTTTCTCGGCCTTTGCGATGTCCGCCGCCGGGGTGTCATTCATATAGTCCCGCGTCTTGCGATAGGCGCGCATGAAGGCCGCCGCCATGTCCGTTTCCAGCCACGTCTTGGTGGCGGCGAGGCTTGAAAAGCCGCAGGCACCGATCTGCTTGCCGACCTGGGCGACGATATGGCCGACCTTATCCGTCTCCAGCTGCTGCGGGAACGGACCCTGCTGCTGCACATATTGCCCCTGCCCTTCGCGGAACGCCTTGTCCATGGCCGCCGCACCGCCGACATTGATCGCCTTGATCTTGTCGAAATCGATGCCGGCCTTGTGGCAGGCGTATTTGAACATGTAAAGCGGCTGGCCGCCACCGAAGAGGACGACCTCCGCCCCTTCCAGCTTTTTCCAGGTGAAATCGGGGTCAGCCTCGCGCGCGGTAAGGAAAAAGCCGTCCATCTCGTTGATTTGCGCAAAATGAGCGATATCCATCGTCTCGCCGCGAGCCAGCGCGCCGAACGCCTGGCTGAGTGCCGACTGCACCACATGGGCGCTGCCGTCTTTCAGCGCATCGATGGCGCTTTTCCCGGGCGCCGAGACGGACCACTCCGGCTCCAGCCCCTCTTCTTTCAGAAAGCCGCCGGACATGACAGAAATCAGCGGCGAGTAAAAGGCAGAGAAGAGAGTGAACTGGATATTGATTTTTTCCATGGCGCGGCGCTCCCATTTTATCGTTGTTATTGGGTCAGGCTAACACGCCCCTTATTCGGCGGCAATTTCCGACTTGCCCTCTTTTTCCCTGTCTTCCTCGTCCCAGCGGACCGCCACCTCGTTCAGGCCCTGCAACACGCTGTGCAGTTCCGCTCCCCGCTCGGTCAGGGAATAATAAACCGTTGGCGGCACCGTCGGCTGATAATCGCGATGGACGAGGCCCGACGCCTCCAACTTGCGCAACCGATCTGTCAGCACCTTGGCCGAGATACCGGGTATCCGCGCCGTAATCTCTCCGAATCGCAGGGAGTTCTCGTTCGAGAGCAGCCACAGGATATAGGGCGTCCAGGGCCCCATAATCTGGCCGAGGATGCTCTCCATCGGGCATTGGGTGTGATCTTCTTTCGCCGCCATGACCATAATCTCCAATAAAATTGAAATTATCTCATTACTTACCTTTAGGTAACTACTTGCAAAAAGAAAGTAAAGGGCTTACCTGCCTGTTGTCTTGAAAAATTATACGCTTCTTCGGAAGCCTTAGGAGTAAAAAAATGACGAAAGTTGCCATAATCTATTTCAGCGGCTACGGCCACACAGTCAAGCAGGCGGAAGCCGTCGAAAAAGGCGCGGCCTCGGTCAGCGGCGTCTCTGTCACCACGATTAAAATCCCCGAAGATGGCACGATCGCGGACAGCGTCTGGGAAACCCTCGCCGACGCCGATGCCATCATCTTCGGCAGCCCGACCTACATGGGCGGCCCGGCTTGGCAGTTCAAGAAATTCGCCGATGAAAGCTCGAAACAGTTTGCAACGATGAAATGGAAAGACAAGGTCGCGGGCGGCTTTACCACCTCCGCCTCAGTCAATGGCGACAAGTTCAACACCATCCTTTATTTCTTCACCCTGTCGCAGCAGCACGGCCAGATATGGGTCGGCACCGGGCTTCAGGCGTCCAACAAGCTTGAGCATGGTCCCGGCGACGTGAACTGGACGGCGGGCTATTCCGGAGCGCTTGCCATCGCCCCGGCAGATTCCTCCCCCGAGGAAGGGTCGAGCGCGGGCGATCAGGAAACCGCGCGGCTCTATGGCGAACGGGTTGCCACCTTCGCCGCCAAACTGGCCTGATCCATCCTGTTTTAACCTGTCAGTGCCGCGGTTCAACAATCATGGTTGTAAATCCGTGGCATATGCGACATTGTCGGGCGCAACCCAAAGCCCTTTAGAGAGGCCCGACAATGTCCGAACCCCGCTCCCCCCGCCTTGCTGTTTTGATCGATGCCGATAACGCCTCGGCCAGAATTGCCGATGGCCTGTTCGAGGAAATCGCCAAGATCGGAGAGGCCAGTGTGCGTCGGATCTATGGGGATTTCTCGCATTCACGCTCGAAAAGCTGGGCCGATGTCCTGCAGAAGCATGCGATCATGCCGCATCAGCAGTTCGCCTACACCTCGGGCAAGAACGCGTCCGACATCACCCTGGTGATCGACGCCATGGACCTTCTGCACAGCGGGCGGTTCGACGGTTTCTGCCTTGTGTCCTCCGACAGCGATTTCACCCGCCTCGCCGCCCGCATCCGCGAGGAAGGCGTCGATGTCTTTGGCTTCGGCGAGCGCAAGACGCCGGAAAGTTTCCGCCAGGCCTGCCGCCGCTTCATCTATACGGAAAACCTGCATGGCGGCAGCGAGGATGCCGGCGATCAGCGCTCCCCCGCCAAGAGCAACCAGCAACCGCCGAGCAAGGCCACCCCGCTGATCAAGAAAGCCATTGGCGAACTGGAGGGGGACGACGGCTGGTTCTCCCTCGGTGTGGTCGGCAACCAGCTGATCAAGCTCTATTCCGACTTCGATTCCCGTAACTACGGTATAGCCAAGCTCAGCGATCTCGTGCGCCAGACCAAGGCCTTCGATATCGAAACCCCGAAACAGGGCGGCACCGTCCGTATCCGCCTGAAATCCGGCGGGAAATAGGCCCCTTCGCGCATCGCCTATTTCCGTATTGACTCTTTTTATTTTCGTATTATGTTAATTAACATATTCGTTAATATAAAGAGGCTTCCATGTTCAACGATCTCTCAGACACCTTCGCCGCCCTCGGTGAGCCGACGCGCTTCGCCATTGTCGAGCGGCTCCTCAAGGAAGGGGAACTTTCCGCCGGAGATTTGCACGATGTTGCCAATCTTTCCCCGCCCGCCATTTCGCGGCATTTGAGAATCCTGCGCCAGGCCGGGGTGGTCGACCAGCGCATCGATGCCCAGCGCCGCCTCTATTCCGTCCATCCCGAAACCATGCAAGCCATTAGCAACTGGACCATGAGCTATCGCGAGTTCTGGGAAGGCAGCCTCGACCGGCTGGCTAAGGCCCTCGATAAGGAGAAGAAGAACACATGAGCGACCTGACCCTGGAGCGGACATTCTCCGCCGATCCGAAAACCGTTTATGCCTTTGTCACCGAGGAGGCGAAGCTGCTGCAATGGTGGGGACCGGAGGGCATGACCGTCCCGGAATACAGCCTCGACCTCACCCGCCCCGGCCCCTGGTCCTCGGTCATGGTCAATGCGGAGGGAGAGCGCTACAAGGTGACCGGCGAGGTTGTCGCTGTCGATCCGCCCCATTCCGTGGAACTCACCTGGGCCTGGCATGACGAGAACGATGTGCGCGGCCATGAAAGCCGGGTCCGGTTCGAGGTGGAGCCGGACGGACAGGGCGGCACGCGCTTTCGCCTGATCCACACCGGGCTGTCGGACGACGAGGCCGCCGCAAGCCATACCGAGGGCTGGACATCGGCGCTCAGAAAACTCGAACGTATCGCCAATTGATATTATTTTAACAGGAGGGAAAACAAATGCCTAAATTCGTCTTCGCCTATCACGGCGGCAAGCAACCGGAAACCGAGGAAGCAATGCAGAAGGCCATGGCCGCCTGGGGCGCCTGGATGACGAAGCATGAAAAGGACTTTATCGATCCGGGCAATCCCGTCGGCAAATCCAAGACCGTCACCGCCGATGGCGTGCTCGATCATGGCGGCAGCAACCCGCTGTCGGGTTACAGCCTGATCGACGCGCCGGATATGGACGCCGCGCTGGAGATCGCCAAGGGCTGTCCGATGATGGATGACGGCGGTACCGTCGAGGTGATCCAGGCCATCGATATGTAAAATGTCTGCCGGAGGTGCCGCAAAGGGGTCTCCGGCGTTTTTTTACCTGCCGCGCGAAGGATCAGCCTTGCAGCTTTTTCCGGCGGCGAACGAAATATCCCAGCCCGCCAAGCGCGGCACCGAAAACCCAGACCGCCGCCGGAAGCGGAACCGCGGAAATCTGGTAAGCCTGCAGATTCCCGTCTACGAGCGCCTGACCGACAATATGCCGCCCGTCCGGACTGATCCCGTAGGCATATTGCAACTGCACGACATCTTTGAGCGGATCATAGGGGCTGATCAGGCTGTTGAGGTCAACCATCCCGCCCTGCTCGTCCCAGTAAAAGGCGAGATCCTGCC
>PAKP01000060.1 GCA_002706985.1 Sneathiella sp.
AAGCAAGCCGATAACCGTATCTTCATCTTCCACCATACTGGCGATAAGCTCGATATTCTCGCGATAAAGGGCTTCACGCAAATCATCTGGATGAATATCCATCGGTAATCCGGTTCCACCAGGTAGCAAGTCGACGGCCGCCACTTTCATATAACGGAAATTCCGCTTGCCAAGCTCCCCGAAGTCAAAATCGAGCCGCTCGACATGATCGACCGAGAAATGGAAGCCCATTTTAGCGAGAGTGGACAGTCCCTTCTGGATCGCCTCAGACGCATTGTCGATATCAATTTGCGCAAATTCTAGGATTAGGCTGTCACTTAAATCCTTATTCTGATCAAGAAAATCGACAAACTGTCGAAAGAACGCCGTATCCCGCAAGGTCCGGGCGGATACATTGACAAAAAAACCAATTTCGGAATTCTTTTGGCGTACCCTGCGGATCAGCTGCACACAGCGGATGAGCAAAAGATTATCTATCGTCCCGATAAGTCCGGCGGTTTCCGCAATATTCAGATACTGGCCGGGCGTGATAACTTCTCCTCTCGGCCCGCGAATACGCGAGAAGGCTTCGTAGAAAAGGGTGCGTCTTTGAGGTAGCCGGACGATTGGCTGAAGATAGAGATCAACTTTGTTTTCCTGCAGTCCCGCCCGCACAATTTCCAGAATTTCCGCGTCCCGAGGCATTGTGCCTTCAGATGCCTCGCCGCTGCCTGACGATGCTTCCGTTGTCTCTTCGTGAACTTCCGCATCCGGCGAGAGAACAAACTCCTCTTCCTCTTTCGGCTCCGGCTTTTCATCCGTGGACAGTTGCTTCAGCAGCTTACGGAGGATTTTCATTTCGCTGGCGAAGCTATCCATGTTGCCGTCTTTGCCGGCCAGCCTTCCCAGAATATTGTCGAACCGGTCCAGACCGGTTTCCGCCATGTCGAGATCGCTGCGCATTTTTTGCAAGTCCCGCTGAAAGCGTGCGCGTTCCACATGACGCATGGTAAAATCATGCACCAACGCGCAGATCAGGAAGAACACGCCGCCCGCCCAATACCCGACAACCGGATCAAGCCCCTCGACATAAACCGGCGCCTGCACAGCGATAACAACTGCCGTCAAAGCATAGGCAATAATGATTACGCTATGATAAAGCACGCGAAAACGATCCCCCTTGAGTTACAGCCGCCAGTTTAGTCAAAATTTTCGGTTTGGAAAGATAATCTCTGACAGGAAGCCACAAAAGGACTGGCTGCTCCCCTTCCAAGGTTGATATAGTCCGAAGGTTCCCATGCAAGAACTCTAATAAAGAAGATGGAAAATGAAAAGATTACAGGACAAGATTGCCATTGTAACCGGTGGCACAAGCGGGATCGGTCTGAGGACAGTCGAAGTCTTTGCTGAAGAAGGCGCGAAGGTGGTGTTTTCAGGGCGGCGGGAGAAGGAAGGCCAGGAAATTGCGGATCGCCTTGGTGAAAACGTCTCATTTGTTCGGGCGGATGCCAGTGTCGAAGCAGACATGCAATCCCTTATCATCGGGACAGCTGAGAAATATGGCAAGCTTGATTGTCTGTTTAACAATGCCGGCGGCCCGGCGCCGGTCGGCAGCATAGAAACCGTCGACTTTGATCAGGCAATGTCTGCCGTCACTTTGCTTTTCGGCGGCGTTCTGCTCGGCATCAAACATGCGGCCCCGATCATGAAAAAGCAGGGCTTTGGCAGCATCATCAATAATGGCAGTATCGCCGGTCATCTCGCCGGCTATTCGACGTCTATGGTTTATAGCAGTGCGAAGGCCGCTGTGCTGCAATTAACACGAAGTGCCGCGATGGAACTCGGCGAGAGCAATGTACGCGTCAACTCTATTTCGCCGGGCGCCATTGCGACCGGCATTTTCGGCAAGGCACTTGGCCTGAAGGGGCAGGCGGCTGAAGATACGGCAAAGGTGGCTAGTGAAGTGCTGTCCCAAGCACAACCCATTCGCCGGGCTGGTCTTCCTGAGGATATTGCCAAGGCGGCATTATTCCTGGCGTCAGACGATTCCACCTTTGTCAATGCAGCCGACATCCTTGTCGACGGCGGAATGATCGGTGGACGACATTGGTCCGCGCATCAGGAAAGCGTAAAAAATCTGGGACAGGCGTTTCGCGGAAACTGACCGAACGTCAGTTGCTTTCCAGACGGCCGATGGCAAGGAACTTGCGGCGGCGCTCCTCCCGGAGTTCCCCCGGTTCCTTCTCCGAAAGGTTGGCCAGTTCCTCCTCGACGGCATCGCCGAGCGAATTGATGGCGGCAGGAACATCCCGCTGCGCCCCGCCGATGGGCTCTTCCACAATCCGGTCGATGACCTTGAGCCTAAACAAATCCTGCGCCGTGATTTTCATGGCCGTGGCCGCGTCCTGAGCCCTGTCGCGTGTTTTCCAGAGAATTGCGGCGCAGCCTTCGGGGGAAATGACGGAATAAACCGCATGCGCAAACATCAAGACCTTGTTGGCGCTTGCAAGGGCTACCGCCCCTCCTGATCCGCCTTCACCAACGATGGAGGCGATCACCGGCACGCGAACATCCAGGCACACCTCGATCGAACGGGCGATGGCTTCCGCCTGTCCGCGCTCCTCCGCACCGATCCCGGGATAGGCACCGGAGGTGTCGATAAAAGTCAGAATGGGAAGCGAGAAATGATCGGCCATCCGCATCAGGCGTTGTGCCTTGCGGTACCCTTCTGGCCGGGCCATCCCGAAATTATGACGAAGACGTGTTTCTGTATCCTTGCCCTTCTCGGTGCCGATCACCACGACACTCCGCCCGCGAAACCGGCCCATCCCGCCTATAATTGCCTTATCATCCGCAAAGGCGCGATCGCCCGCCAGCGGGGTAAAATCCGTAATCAATTGTGCCGTGATATCGCTCAGCTTCGGGCGATCCACATGCCGGGCGACCTGTGTCTTCTGCCAGGGCGTTAATTTCGTGTAAGTTTGCTCCAGCTGATAGAGCGCTTTCTGGCGGAGCTTCGCAATATCTTCTTTGATCTCGATATCACTGCCATCTTCAAGACCCTCAAGCTCGCGTATCTTGCCTTCGAGGTCTGCAATCGGCTTTTCAAAATCAAGAAAATTATTCATAAAAAGTCCACACTCCACTGTTATCAGTCGTGTGATTATTAAATCGACGGAACGGTTACGTCAATGAACCGTTCCGCCGGACATTAAAATTGTGACTTCCGTATGAACGGATTACTTTTTGGTCCGCGCCTCAATAATATCGGCCTGGGTGACGAGTGCTTCCGCCTGCTTGATGGAGGCGATGTCAATCAGCCCGCCATCGAGTGCGACGGCGCCGGCGCCTTCTTTCTGTGCTTTTTCCATGGCTTCAAGGATACGGCGGGCCTTGGCAATTTCCTTCTCCGCCGGGGTAAATATATCATTGGCCAGCGGAATCTGCTTCGGATGAATGGCCCACTTGCCTTCACAGCCGAGAATTGCCGCCCGGTTGCCGTGAGCAATGTAGCCGTCCGGATCGGAGAAGTCACCAAACGGCCCATCTATCGGGCGCAGACCATTTGCCCGCGCCGCAACAACCATGCGGGCAATGGCATAGTGCCACATATCACCCCAATGGAAATCACGGGAGCCATCTTCCGCCGGATCGGTCAACACGCCATACAGCGGGTTCGGTCCACCGATAGAGGTTGTCCGCGCCTTTGTTGACGCTGCATAATCTGCAACACCGAAATGCAGGCTTTCATTGCGCTTGCTGGCGGCGGCGATCTCGTGAATGTTCTGCATTCCGAGAGCGGTTTCAATAATATGTTCGAACCCGATCTTCTTTTTCCGACCCGTCGCCGTTTCGATCTGAGTTACCAGCATATCGAGCGCATAAACATCTGACGCCGTCCCGACCTTCGGGATCATAATAAGGTCAAGGCGCTCCCCGCCCTGCTCCACCACGTCAACAACATCGCGATACATATAATGTGTATCCAAACCATTGATCCGGACAGACATAACCTTGTCACCCCAATCCACATCATGCAGTGCCTCGATGATATTTTTGCGGGCCTGCGCCTTGTCATTCGGTGCCACCGCATCCTCCAGATCGAGGAAAATCGCGTCTGCATCGGATTTCGCCGCCTTTTCGAACATATGCGGACTGGAGCCGGGTACGGCAAGTTCACAACGATTAAGGCGCGAAACGCAGGGTTCCGGAACAGTAAAGCTCATGAGGATCACACTTTCTTATTGTCAGGTTTGTGAAAGAATTGAAAGAAAACTGCTTTAGCCGTGACGGAGAGTCAAGTTTTCCGCGCATATTTTTGATTTAAGCGAGCGGATGATGAGTAGAGACAATCTCCATCAATCGTTTTTGAAGCACATGTGTATAGATCTGTGTCGTCGAAATATCCGCATGTCCCAACATCTTTTGCAAACTCCGAAGGTCGGCACCATTCGCTAGCAGATGGCTTGCAAAAGCATGGCGCAAAACATGAGGTGAAACTTTCGCCGGATCGATAGCGGCCTCAACCGCGAGTTCCTTCAGGAGTTGTCCAAGACGCTGCCGCGTCAGGAAGCCCTGCCCGCCCCGCGACGGATACAGCCATTTCGAATGTTTGCCATCCGTACAGAAATCCATCCGGAACTCCAGATACTGGTCCAGGGCATCCTTCGCCGTCTGATTTACCGGCACAAGCCGTTCTTTGTTCCCTTTGCCCCGCACGATAAGAAACCGATCCTGTTCACGAATAGCGGGATAAGGCAGGGAAACCAGTTCCGAGACCCGAAGGCCGGTGGCGTATAGGAGCTGTAACAGGGAATAAAGACGTTTTTTTTCCGGGCTTTCCCCCGCGGCAGCGGCAAGCAGTTTGTCCACTTCTGCCTCTGTCAGATACTTCGGCAGACGGCGGCCGGCACGGGGGCTATCGATATTGAGCGATGGATCATCGCGGCGAATATCTTCGCCCAGAAGATAGGAGAAAAACTGACGTATCGCGCTAAGCCGTCGCGCCTGCGTCGTCGCTTTAAGACCCGTGCCATCCAGGAATTTTATGTAGGCCTGAATATCAGCGGCCGTCACCTTTTTGACATCCTGCCCCCGACGCGCAAGGAATCCGGAAAAATCCTCAAGATCCCTGCGATAGCTCGCCAATGTGTTTGCCGCCGCTCCTCTCTCTGTCAGCAGCATTTCAAGAAAGCCTTCCAGAATATGGGCAGACATTTTAAAGATTCCGCGTGATGGCGGCTTCCAATGCAAGTTGGCGGGCTTCTTCAGTCAGTCCGATTTTCTGAAGCGCCGTCAAAACGCTTACAAGCGTTTCGGTCGACGCAAGGCCCGGCCCCTCTTCCCCCAGCGCCGCCAAGGACAGGGCGATCGTCTCCCCTACCAGTCCGGCATCGGCAGCACGATCAAGGTTCTTCTCTATCACCTGATTGGACAAGCCGAACCGCGGCACCTGACCAAGTGCCAATGCGTCCGACCAGAGCTTGTCAGGCACAGGTTCACCGAAGAGTTCGAGAATGCCCAAATACATTCCGACATTTTCCGATTGCGCCGCATCCTCACCATGATTGAAAACGGCAACATCAAAATTCGCTGCATTCCATTTCGCGATTCCTGTCGTGCCGGAAATGATCATATAGGCATCTGCCCGCGCAATTTGTCTGCGTGCTGCGTCCCGCTCTTCAAAATTTCCCCGCAGTGCCCCGCGCCGAACTGCGCGTTCCCAGTTTGTTGTCTCAGTCTCAGCCTTCGATAACAACGAAAGCCGCAGCGCATCCAGCTCGAACTTGTCGCCATACTCAGCCGGAGTGAGATTTGTCAGCAGCGGGAAAGAAAGACGCGATGCCGTAAAATAGGAGCCATCTCTCTCCCCGGCGGCCCATATCTCACCGACAAGTCGTGCCTTTTCCAGATCAGCATCAGTCCCAACCGCTTCCCGATAAAGCATTGCGATCTGAGCCAACTCAGTCCTCTCATCCGCATTGTCGCGAAAGGCGCCCTGATTGATTAATCGCCGGAGAAGCTCCGGCGCAACGCTTCCCATGGTGAGAGACTCATAGGCCGCTACGTACCGGTCATCGACATTCGCTGCCTCATCCATAGCCAGCGCCCACAGAAAGGCATGACCCGCGTTCTCTATCGAGGAGAGGGACGGAGACACTCGCGACAGTCTCATCATCGCAAAATGCAACGGGGTCAGTTCCTGATCAGTCTCTGGAAGTGGCGTGGCACCACCTGCCACCCGATCAAAAAGCGCAAAAAAGAGGGTATCATCTCCTGCCGTTTCATCGAGCAGGTTCAGACCAAGCTCCGCCCGTGCCATGTTTCCGGCAACAAGATTGCAAAATATATCTGCCTTGGCCCAGAAACCATCGATACTCGCTTCTTGCTGACCCTCAACTGCTCGGCACGCCTGATCATTCTGTCCCTGCAGAAGCAGCAATTCAACAGCGATACGGTCAAGAGCAGGCGTCATGCCGGAAGCCGGCATACGGCTGACCAGCTCAGTAGCATCCGTTACCAGTCCGGCTTCAACGAGTTTTTCAAGACGCAACCTGATCAGGTCAGTCGGATTTTCCGTTCCCTGTGGAATAACCGCAGCCGTCAGCAATAACCGGCGGAACAGGCGCTGCATCTCGGGAGATGCTGATGATACCGGCAAATTCTGCAAAAGCGTTATGACCCGCTCCGGTGCGGTGCCGTCCCACATGTCCGGCCCCAGCCCACCGCTTGCGCTCGTCAGTGTTCCGATGGAAGCAGGATCAAGCCCGCCAAGGGATTGTACGACCACGGAGCCATCGATCCGGGTTCCTTCTATAACTTTTTTTTGCGACGGCGGCGTTAATGTCGGATTTGAGGCCGGCGCCGTTTCAGTCTGCTGAGTATTCGTCGATTGCCCGAGCGGCGGGACGAGACTACGCGGCTTATCCTGCGCCTGCGCAACTGAGAAAGAGACGGCCAGAGAGGCGAAAAGCCCACCGACAATCCAGCGGGGAATGCTAATTCGGGAACTGATCATTCGGGATAACCTTTTCAACTTTCACCGACGGCGCGGGAATATCCCATGCCGAGAGGAAAACGCCACCGCCGATTACTACGGCAGCCACCAAAAAAAGCAGAAAAAGGGAAAATTTAGACATCTTCGATCACTATATCCAAAATCCGATCACCATAATTTGGTGTATACGGGGTAAAACTATTGCTATTTAGAACGCTAAGCTGCGATTATACAGAAAATTTGGCTTTATTGATTAGCACGGTTCGGCGAAATACATCAATAACCTTCGGGAAAGATATTGTCGGCTTCCCCGTAAATGGGAATTCGCCAGACCGTTGAAAAGTGGCAGAATGAACAGGATACAAAATACCGGCGCGGATGAAACCGCTGCGGCTATTGACTTGAAGGCGCGGCCCATCGTGCTGGTGGGTCTTATGGGAGCAGGAAAGAGTTCGATCGGGCGCCGCCTTGCAAGCCAGCTGGGCTTGCCTTTCAAGGATGCCGATGCGGAAATCGAGGCCGCATCCAATCTGACAGTCGCGGAATTTTTCGACATTCATGGCGAAGCAGCCTTCCGGGAGGGAGAGCGTAAAGTCATTGCCCGCCTGCTGAAAGAACCGCGCCATGTACTGGCGACAGGCGGCGGCGCCTTCATGGATAAGAAAACGCGCGCATTAATTGCTAAAAAGGGCTGTTCAATTTGGTTGCGCGCAGAGCTCGATGTCATTTATAAGCGCTGCATGAAACGCAATAATCGGCCGCTTTTGAAAACCGGCAACCCGAAAGCCACATTGAAAAAACTGAAGGACGAACGTTATCCCGTTTATGCGGAGGCGGATATCACGGTTGATAGTGGTGACGGCCCCCATGAAATTGTGGTGGACAAGATTATTGCGGCGCTCGCGGCACTGGAAGAACCACCGTCAACTCTATATAAAGCTAACAAAAAATGACACTTCCCGCGTCTGACCCCGCTGTATCGCCTGTTCGTGTTCCTGTGGCCCTTGGCACGCGTTCATATGACATATTGGTGGGATCCAATCTGATAGCTGATGGCGGACCTTCCCTGAAGAACGTTTTAAGAAACCCACGCGTAGCCATCATTACCGATGAGACGGTCGCCACCCTTCATCTGAAGACCCTGGAAAAAACACTGGACCATGCGGGGATCGAACACAGCGTCCATGTCTTCCCCGCGGGGGAAAGCAGTAAAAGTATTGCGACCTATAACGACCTGATGAACCGGTTGCTTGATGCGCGCATTCAGCGTGATGAGGCTCTCATTGCCCTTGGCGGAGGGGTTATTGGCGATTTGACCGGATTTGCCGCCGCAACATTGCGCCGCGGCGTTGATTTTATCCAGATTCCGACAACTCTGCTGTCGCAGGTTGACAGTTCTGTGGGCGGCAAGACCGGAATCAATGCGGCGCAAGGCAAGAACCTGATCGGCGCCTTCTATCAGCCAAAACTCGTACTTGCAGACATCTCACTGCTTAACAGCCTGCCGCACCGCGAAGTCGTCGCAGGCTACGCAGAAGTGGTGAAGTACGGCCTCTTGGGCGATCGCGATTTCTTTGAATGGCTTGAAGCAAACGGCAGGAAAGTCATCGAAGGAGACAAAGCCGCCCGTATCTACGCGGTCGAGCAAAGCGTTAGAACCAAGGCCCGTATCGTCGCGGAAGATGAACGGGAGGGAGGAGTGCGCGCTCTGCTCAACCTCGGCCACACATTTGGTCACGCGCTGGAAGCGGAAACCGGATATGGCCCGCACCTCAACCATGGCGAAGCCGTTTCGATTGGCATGATCATGGCCGCAGAGCTATCTGCGGAACGCGGTTTTCTCAGCCGTCAGGAGCTGGGCCGCATCATTGCGCATTTTGAGGATGTCGGCCTCCCAACAAGCGTCCCGCATATTGCCGGCATCGACTGGAGCGCAGAAAAACTTCTCGCCCATATGCGTCAGGACAAAAAAATCAGCGGCGGCAAAATCATGCTGATCCTGATGAAGGAGATTGGCGCATCTTTCACGACAAGGGATATCCAGGAATCCGATATCCTTTCCCTGCTCAACCAGAAAATACAGGAATAATTTGGAGAAATGGAAACGGTTGATATTGATGTGGAACTGATCATTCTTCCGCTCGCAATTCTTCTACTGTTGCTCCTTTCCGCCTTTTTTTCCGGATCGGAAACGGCGCTTACCGGCGCATCCCGTGCCCGCCTGCATCAAATGGAACAGTCCGGCAATCATCGTGCCGGCCTCGTCAACCGTCTGCGGGACAAGCACACGAAACTGATCAGCGCCATTCTGCTCGGAAACAATCTTGTAAATATTCTTGCGTCCTCTCTCGCAACCAGCATTTTCATTACCTATTTTGGTGATATCGGTGTCGCCTACGCCACGCTTGTCATGACCGTCCTCGTTCTGGTTTTCGCGGAAGTTCTTCCAAAAACAGTGGCGCTCCGCCGGACAATTCCGGTGGCCCTTTTTGTTGCACCGCTGTTGCAGCCCGCCATTTTCCTGCTGTCCCCCATCGTGATGAGTATAAACTATATTGTCGACACGACCTTAAGCCTGCTGGGTATAAAGGGGCATGACGGCGATACGGACACCCTGACTGATGCGGCACAGGATGAACTCCGCGGTGCGATTGAACTGCATTCGGAAGATGCCGGAGTTATCATGCATGAACGCTACATGCTCGACACCATCCTTGATATGGATGAGGTCGATCTCGCGGAAATCATGGTTCATCGCAAGAATGTGGAAATGGTGGACGGCGCCAAGCCGGTTCGGGAAATCATAGATCAGGTTTTGGGCAGTCCCTATACCCGGCTTCCGTTATGGAAAGATAACCCGGAGAATATTATCGGCGTGGTCCATGCGAAGGACCTCCTGCGCGCGCTGATCCCTCTCGATGGTGATTATGAGAAGCTCGATTTCGAGGCGATTGCCGTAGAGCCTTGGTTCGTCCCGGAAACCACGACACTTCGCAGTCAGCTCAACGCGTTTCTGGATCGCAAAAGCCATTTTGCGCTCGTCGTCGATGAATATGGCGCTTTGATGGGGCTGGTGACGCTGGAGGATATTCTGGAAGAGATCGTCGGGGATATCGCCGATGAGCATGACCTTGCCGTCAGTGATATCCGGATGCTGAAAGACGGACGTGTTATCACCAAAGGGGATGTGACCATCCGGGATATAAACCGGCAACTGAACTGGTCCCTCCCCGATGAGGAGGCCGCCACAATCGCCGGGTTGGTTATTCACGAAGCCCAGATCATTCCCGATATCGGACAGGCATTTCTTTTTCACGGTTATAAGTTTGAAGTTATGCGGAAGGAACATAACCAGATAACAGAACTTCGGATTACACCCCTTGAACTATAACTGTTTATCGGGACAGTTGACCGAGAGAACCGTCCCGGATGTATGAAATTCTCCTCAACATCATTGCTCCGGTGGTCGTGACCGCCGGGATAGGATTTTTCTGGGCCAAGACAGGTCGCGCTTTTCACACGGAGACGATCACCACGCTGGTGACGAATGTCGGCTCCCCCATGCTCATTTTTACCACGCTTGTAAAACTGGACATGGAACTCGGCGCATTTCTTGAGTTCGCAATGTATGCGTTCCTCAGCGCCGTATCCTTTTGTCTGATCGGGCTCGTTATTTTACGCATGTGCCGACTGGACGTTCGGAACTACCTGCCTGGCCTGATGTTTCCGAATACCGGCAACATGGGCCTGCCGCTCTGCCTTTTTGCCTTTGGCGAGGCCGGTCTGGCACTAGCGATTGCCGTCTTCACCATATTCTCGACCCTGCAATTCACATTCGGTGTCTGGCTCTCTTCCGGAGAGAGTTCCGCACGTCAACTCCTCCGGACACCGCTCTTGTATGCGGTGATCATTGGACTCGCGGTCAAGGCGATGTCCCTGCCCGTTCCGCTTTGGCTGATTAATACGACCGACCTTGTGGGCAGCCTGACCATACCATTGATGCTTTTCGCTCTCGGCGTTAGCCTTGCGAGCCTCTCGATCAGCCATATACGCCTTGCCACAGGCCTCTCGATTCTTCGCCTCGGCATGGGTTTCGCAGTAGGATATGGTCTTGCAACATTGTTCGGTCTGACAGGAATTGAGCGCGGCGTCCTTATCCTCGAATGCAGCATGCCTGTTGCGGTCTTCAATTATCTGTTTTCTTTGCGTTACGAACGCGCTCACAGTCATGTCGCGGGGATGGTCGTCATTTCGACTCTCGTCTCATTTATTACCCTCCCTGCGCTTTTATTATTCCTGTTGTAGGAGTTTTAGGAGTCCAGCCTTTGCGCTCCGTTTCTTTTAAGATAGTGCTCAAGAATGGCAGACCGGATACGTGAGGTTCTCGAATGTTCGCGACGATTTTTATCCTGATCCACTTTACAGCAGAACTCATTGATCGACATGTTTTCACTCGCACAGATATCGCGGAGTGCGGCCCATTCGATTTCTTCAAGCCGGATGCTGGTTCGGTGGAGCTGCCCGGAAACGGGGTCAATAACGGAGATATTTCGGTTGACGAGGGTCTGATTTAGCTGGTTCACATTCAAGCTCCTGTTGCTGCTCTTATAAGTTGTCGTTTTTTAATCTAAACTCTCAAAAAGAGCATATAGGGGCGTGGCAACAAGGTTCAACAGTTTTTGCTAAAGTTTTTGAAATACGGACAAACGGATTTACGATCGGACAGTCAGCGCCAGCGCATGTATATCCGTCTTGAGTTCTTCGCTCAGGACTTCATAGATAGCGCGTTGCTGTGCAACCCGTGACATTCCGTGAAAGCTGTCAGCGACGATTTCAACGCGAAAATGACTTTCCCCTTGCGGACGGGCCCCGGCATGACCGGCGTGCAAATGCGATTCGTCCAGAACCTTCAATTCGGATGGAGAAAAGGCCGCCGTGAGCTTTTCTTCGATGGTTTTAGCAACCGACATACCGTGTCATTTCCTTTTACAATCAACTTTGAAACCCAGGCCAGTACCTTACAGTATATTGCAGGGCTTCGTCACGGGCGCATACTTTGTTCTATTGCAAAAAAGCGATAAGTCTTTTGGCCTGTTGCGCAATTAACGCCCTGCCGTTATCAAAAATAGACGGATTCTTGCGCGCGGCCTTGCTATGACCCCGTTCTGCGACCATAATAATTCAATGGCGAAGAATAGAGAAATACCATTGGACGGTGGAACGGCAGACGCAATGCCCCGGCAATGCGCGCATGAAGACTGCTTTGAATCGGGCGAGTTCCGGGCGCCGAAAGCACGTCTGCTCGATCGCGGTGCGCCGGATGATTACCAATGGTTTTGCCTCGCGCATATTCGGGAATTCAATAAATCCTGGAACTTCTTTGACGGTATGTCCGCGGAAGAGGTTCTGCGCTATAAAGATGAAGATATCACTGGGCATCGCCCGACCTGGAAGCTGGGAACCCGCACCGCCAGTCGCCAGCGGGAGTACCGGTATAACGACCCGTTTGACTTTCGCGAAGAGATGGGCGCGGATGAAGATGGTTTTGCCGGAAATACCAAGACAAAGACCAGGCCGCCGGTGGATCAGAAGGAACGGGAAGCCCTCGCCGTTCTTAACCTGAAGCCCGGCTGCGGAATGGACGAAATCAAGCGTCGACACAAGGAACTTGCGAAAAAATACCACCCTGATGTCCGCGGTGGCGATAAAAAGGCCGAAGAAATCCTGAAAAACATTAATCAGGCCTATACACATTTGCGATCTTGCGGTAACTCGTAAGTTTGCCCGTAAAAAAACATCCACGAATTGCGACACGGAACTATTTTTTATGACGTCCTTAGAACTTGCCGGAGAAACACCGGAATTAAAAATTGATTTGCCCGACACCAAGGTTTCCGTTCGGGAAGTGTTCAAGATCGACAGCGACATGGAGGCGCCAGCTTTCAGTGTGGCAACGGACAGGGTGCCGGATCTCGATCCTGCCTATGTGTTCGATCATGACACGACCTTGGCCATTCTGGCGGGTTTCGCCTTCAATCGCCGGGTCATGGTACAGGGGTATCACGGCACCGGTAAGTCAACGCATATCGAACAAGTGGCGGCGCGCCTTAACTGGCCATGCGTCCGCATCAACCTCGACAGCCATATCTCCCGCATTGATCTGGTCGGCAAGGATGCCATTGTGCTGCGCGACGGCAAACAGGTGACAGAGTTCCGTGAGGGGATTTTGCCTTGGGCACTTCAATCACCGACAGCCATCGTGTTCGATGAATATGACGCCGGGCGCCCAGATGTCATGTTCGTTATCCAGCGCGTTCTCGAGGTTGAGGGCAAGCTGACCCTGCTCGATCAGAACCGGGTGATCCGCCCTCACCCGGCGTTCCGGATGTTTGCAACGACCAACACGGTCGGCCTTGGGGATACGACCGGTCTGTATCACGGTACACAGCAGCTAAACCAGGGTCAGATGGACCGCTGGAACATCGTCACGACGCTCAACTATCTGCCTGAAGATGTCGAGAATGAAATCGTTCTGGCGAAGATCCCCGGATATGACGATGAGGAAGGCCGCAAGACGGTCCGGGCCATGATCGCCTGTGCCGAGCTCAGCCGTGCCGGTTTTATTGCCGGAGATATCTCGACCGTCATGAGCCCGCGGACAGTCATTACCTGGGCCGAGAACGCCAAGATTTTCGGCGACATCGGCTTTGCCTTCCGCGTGACCTTCCTCAACAAGTGCGACGAGATGGAGCGTCCGTTAGTTGCGGAATACTATCAGCGCAGCTTCGGTGAGGAACTGCCCGAATCCTCCGCTAATATCGTCGCGTAACACCTCCCGTGGCCTTTATCAAAAATAAAGAGCCAGCGGCCGAGCCTTTCAAGCGCGCGGTGAGCGCCACCTTGCGGGCAATGTCCCGCGAGAAGGAGCTGGAAGTCATCTATGGCAATGACGCGCCGGGGATGAGCGGCGATCGCGCACGCCTTCCCAATCCCGCGAAAGACCTGCCTCTCGAGGATGTACGGCTGGTTCGAGGTCTTGCCGACAGCCTTGCCTTGCGTAAACGCTATCACGATGACGGGATGCATGCCCGTTACGCCCCAGAGGGCGGGGACGCGAGGGCCGTCTTTGATGCGATCGAGCAGGCCCGTGTCGAAGCCATTGGCGCCGGACGCATGAAAGGCGTCGCAGAAAATCTGTTCAACCGGCTGGACACGCACTGCAAGGAAAGCGGCTTTGAACGAATATACGACAAAGCGGATGCGCCGATCGCGGAAGTGCTCGGACTCCTCGCCCGGGAGAAGCTCGCCAACATTCCGGTCCCTGAAAGCGCCCGCAACATGGTCGATCTTTGGCGTGCCGAGATCGAGGCGAAAAGCGGCGACGATTTTAGTGAAATGCTGGAGGCGCTCTCCAGCCAGAAGGAATTCGCAAACGCGGCCCGCAAACTCCTGAAAGACCTCGACCTGATCGATGACGCCGAAGGCGAGTTCTCAGACGATGATGAAAATGGCGACGGCGAAGAAGGGGAACAGGAACCGGATGCCGAGAGCAGCGGCTCCGAGAGCGACGATGAACCCCAGGAAGCAAGCGCTGCAGAGGATGCTGACACCCAGGAAGGGGCAGGCGAAGACGGCTCGGATACCGAAGCCGGCGAAAGCGCCGATATGGATGCCACCAGCACAGGCGACGAGGCGGGCCGCGACCGCCGCCCTGTCTATCCGGAGGATTTCCGAAATTCGCCCGAAGCTGACGCCTACAAAGCCTATACCACCGAATTCGACGAAGTGATCCAGGCCTCAGATCTTTGTGAACCGGCAGAGCTGGCGCGCCTGCGCCAACAACTCGATCAACAGTTGACCAACCTGCAGAGCCTGATTAGTAAACTCGCCAATCGGCTGCAACGGAAATTGCTGGCGCAGCAGAACCGCTCCTGGGAGTTTGATCTCGAAGAAGGCATCCTCGATGCAGCACGCCTCTCCCGGGTTGTAGTGGATCCGCAGCTGCCATTGTCCTTCAAGGTCGAGCGGGACACAAATTTCCGCGATACTGTGGTGACACTTCTGATCGATAACTCCGGCTCAATGCGCGGGCGACCAATTTCGGTCGCCGCCATGTGCGCCGACGTCCTCGCACGCACGCTGGAGCGGTGCTCCGTCAAGGTCGAAATCCTTGGCTTCACAACACGTGCCTGGAAAGGCGGACAATCGAGGGAAAAATGGCTGGAACAGGGGAAAGAGCCAAACCCCGGCAGGCTCAATGACCTCCGTCATATTGTCTACAAATCCGCAGATTATCCCTATCGCCGGGCCCGTCAGTCGCTGGGCCTGATGCTCCGGGAAGGACTGCTTAAAGAGAATATCGACGGGGAAGGCCTGCTATGGGCTCATAACCGGTTGTTGGGCCGACCGGAGCAGCGGCGCATCCTGATGGTGATTTCCGATGGCGCGCCGGTCGATGACAGCACGCTTTCCGTAAACCCCGGTAATTATCTGGACAAGCATCTGCGGGATGTTATTCGCTGGATCGAGACCCGATCACCCGTCGAGCTTATCGCCATCGGCATCGGCCATGACGTCACGCGCTATTACCAGCAAGCGGTCACCATCATCGATGCCGAACAGCTGGGCGGCGTGATGATGGAACAGCTCGCGGATTTATTTGATGAGAAGAAACCAGCGCGCCGCAGCAAGGCGGAACGCTGGTAATCCCTCCTAACCTTTCAGGTTCGTGTTGAAGAACTCAAGGCTGCGGGACCAGGCCAGCTGTGCATCCTCCTGGTCATAGCGCGCGCCTGACGGGTTCGCGAATGCATGGTCTGCGTCATACCAGAAGACTTCAGGCGCAGGTTGCCCGGCCGCCTTCATCTGCTCGATAAAACCATCGACCATTTCCTTATTGATCCATTTGTCATTCTCGGCGAAATGTCCCATGACGGGACCCTTCAGTTCCTTAAGTTGAGCCGCATCCCGGGCAACGCTGCCATAATAGACAATCGTTGCCTCTGTCGGCGCTGCAATAGAAGCGTTCAACGCCCAGCCGCCGCCAAAACACCACCCAATGGTGCCAAGGTTATCGGTGGTTTTCTCATTCTCCCGTGTCCAGGAAATCCATTTCTCGAGCGTTGTCGTGGCGGTTTCCGGCTTCACCGCTTTCATATATTGACCCGCCTCATCCCCATTAGAGGCTACTTTGCCTTGATAAAGATCTACTGCAACAGCGACATACCCTTCCCGCGCAAGCTCGGCGGCGACGGCCTTTATCTGATCATTCAGGCCCCACCATTCATGAATGAGGAGAACAGCCGGCGCCGGCGTTACTTCGGGATAGATGACGGCTGCGGTGACGGACTGTCCATCATCCAGCGTCAATTTTACATCTTCCGTCATTTCCGCCGCAGCCCGCGCGAGCAACGGATCCGCCAGAATGGCCGCAAGCGGCAAAGTCGCCGCCCCCTTCATGATGTCACGACGTGCAAACATATTATTCTCCCTTGTTGAATTGGATAGGTCGCTGATCTTTGGTTAAGATAGGACACTGAAAAGGCGAGACAACTTCAATAAAAAACGGATGGGAATTTCTTCCCATCCGTTTTGAATTTTTCGTTCTCTGATATCTTGTTTCAGGCGGAAGCCGCGGCCTTCTGAATATCACGCTTCACGCGGCGGGCTTGCAGGGAAAGAGATGAGTCCCGTGACTTCAGCAGGAACTTGTCCAGACCGCCATTATGCTCGACAGAGCGCAGCGCCGCAGCCGACACTTTCATATTGAAGGAACGGCCAAGTGATTCAGACATCAAACGAACTTCCTGCACATTCGGCAAAAACCGACGGCGGGTCTTGTTGTTGGCGTGGCTGACATTATTTCCTGCCTGAACGCCTTTTCCTGTCAATTCGCAACGACGTGCCATCGTGAACCTCTTTAACCAAAAAATAGAGAGCCGGCGCGTGAACGCCGGACGTGAGGACGCTATTTAAGGAATGGCGGCGCATTCGTCAAGCTTATTAGGCGGGAAGCGCGCTATTTTCCCAAAAAGATCGCGAGGAGCTGTTCTGCGGCACTTGCAGGAGCAATTCGCGCGGCCTTGACATCTGCCTCCATAGTCGGAAGTGCCTTTGCAACCCCTTCATGGGACTTGAAACGGCCCATCAGGGAATCACCGAGTTCGGACCACATCCATGAGACTGCCTGCTCGCGCCGCTGTTCAGTCAGTTCATCGTCGGTTTCGCGAGCCACGCGATACCGTCCGATAGCCTCCCAGAGCTTATCAATGCCGATCTTGGTAATCGCGGAGATTTTCAAAACCTCCACTTGCCAGTGTTTGCTCTTGGGCCGCATCAGGCCGGTTGCGCCCTTATATTCGGCCGCAGCCCGGGTGGCGGCGGCTTTCAAGTCTCCGTCCGCTTTATTGATGACAATGAGGTCCGCAAGCTCCATGACCCCACGCTTAATACCCTGCAGTTCATCTCCGCCAGCTGGCGCAAGCAGAAGCAGAAATACGTCCACCATTTCCGCGACGGTCGTTTCCGATTGCCCGACCCCGACGGTCTCCACAAGAATAACATCGAAACCGGCCGCCTCTGCGAGCAGCATGGCCTCTCTCGTGCGCCGTGCAACACCGCCAAGTGAGCCTCCTGAAGGGGATGGCCGGATAAAGGCGTTGGGATCACGCACCAGCTCTTCCATGCGGGTCTTGTCGCCAAGAATGGAGCCGCCGCTTCTTTGCGAAGACGGATCAATGGTCAAAACAGCTACCTTGTGCCCTTTTCCCGTCAACAGCTTGCCAAAGGCCTCGATAAAGGTCGATTTACCGACCCCCGGCGTGCCGGAAATCCCAATCCGTATGGAATTCCCGGTTTTCGGGAGGACAAGATTCAAGAGCTGCTGCGCCACTTCCCGGTGATCGGGGCGGAGCGATTCCACAAGAGTGATCGCCCGTGCCAAGGCCCGCCGATCTCCCTGATCCAACTTTTCTGCTAAGCCGTTAGCGTCTGTCGGGATTTTCTGTACCGTTTCTTTCATAGCCTTGGGTATGGAAAAATACCGCGGATTCGTCAAGTCAATTGAAAGGGCTATCGCAAATATCCGCTTGCCCCTATTCTGTATGCCGGAAACGGAAATAATATGATCAGCAGCATCCAGACAATTGAAATGCATACGGGCGGAGAGCCGCTCAGGATTATTACAGATGGCGTTCCTGTGCCGGAGGGGAGAACCCTGCTTGAGAAGCGGGCCTATATGCGCGACAAGGCCGATCAGTATCGCCGCTTCCTTATGTTTGAGCCACGCGGACACAAGGATATGTACGGCGCCTTGCTGGTGCCGCCAGATCATCCAGAAGCCGACCTCGCCGTCATCTTCATGCATAACGAAGGCTATAGCACCATGTGCGGCCATGCGATTATGGCGCTGGGTCGCTATGCCCTTGATTTCGGACTTGTCGTCAAGGGAGCAAGCGAGACAACTGTCAGAATACAATGCTCCTGCGGCCTTGTAACGGCCAATGTGGAGACGCGTGAGGGTATTTCGGGACAGGTGAGGTTTGAGAGTGTGCCGGCCTTCGCATATAAACTGGGGCAGTTTGTTGAAACGAGGGAGTATGGCCCTGTTGAAGTGGATATCGGCTATGGCGGGGCCTTCTATGGTATACTGAATGCCGCGAGCCTCGGTCTCGACGTTTTGAAATCAAAAACCCGGGACCTCGCCGCCGCCGCAACAATTGTCTCAACTGCAATTAAAGAACAAATCGATATTACCCACCCGGAAGAACCGGATCTCGGTTACCTTTACGGTACGATTTTAACAGATGGTAGTATCGGTAACGAGGGAAAACCCAGCGCTAATATCTGTGTTTTCGCGGACGAACAGGTAGACCGAAGCCCGACAGGATCCGGCGTGACGGCACGCATGGCAATTGCCGCCGCCCGAAAAGCGATTACGTCCGGTGAAATATGCCAGTTTGAAAGCGTAACCGGCGCGATTTTTACCGGGGAACTCAGAAACACAACGAAGGTTGGTCCGTTCAATGCCGTGACAGTCGAGGTTTCTGGCCATGCCTATTATTCCGGCTCGGCGGAATTTACATTTGAAGACGGGGATCCGCTTGGCGGCGGTTTTCTGCTGAAATAAAGACAAGGAGCAGGCTACCTTCATGACTAAAATCGATCTGCAAAGAGAGGCCGCCAAAGCCATGGAGAAGGCCTATTCCCCCTATTCCCACTTCAAAGTCGGGGCCGCAATCCTGACCGAGGCGGGAAATATATATGCTGGTTGCAATGTCGAGAATATCTCCTATGGCCTCACAATATGCGCGGAACGCAATGCCATTGTTCAGGCCGTGGCCGCAGAAGGGCCGGGAATGAAGCTAAAGGAAGTTGTTGTCACCAATCATAACGAGGCAGGAGCTTCCGATGCCTGTTCGCCTTGCGGCGCCTGCCGACAGTTCATGATTGAATTCTCGGACAAAGACACCAAGGTCACCTATCCCGGTGAAAATGGCGATATTGTCACGACCGCCAACAACCTTCTCCCAGATAGTTTCCGCTTCTGATTTCACCCACGGCCGCGATAAGTCGCCACACCCTGATCCGGCAGCCAGACGTCGGCAAGCGGTGCATCGGTTTGCCAGAATACATCTATCGGGATACCACCGCGCGGATACCAGTACCCGCCGATCCGGAGCCATCGAGGCTTGAGCAGATCTGCGATCCGTTTTCCGATCATCACCGTGCAATCCTCATGAAAGGCGCCATGATTGCGGAACGATGTCAGGAAAAGCTTCAACGACTTTGATTCGACCAACCATTGATCCGGCACGTAGTCAATCACAAGATGCGCGAAATCCGGCTGGCCCGTCATCGGACAGAGCGAGGTAAATTCAGGGGCGGTAAAGCGGACGAGGTAATTTACATCCGCCTGTCCGTTCGGAACCCGCTCCAGGATAGCTTGCTCCGGGCTCTGCGGTTGCTCCACCGCCTTACCAAGTTGCGTCAGGCCGCTGACATCTGTTCCCGCCATTTACCGCGCTCCTTCAAATCCGGAAATGAAACTCGTGATATTTGCACCAAGATAATCCCGGTTATATCCGCCCTCCTGCACCATCACCGTCGGCATTCCAAGGGCCGCGATCCGGCCTGCGATCTGACCAAACCCCTGCGTGGTAACAGAAAGCCCAATCAACGGATCTCCCTCAAATGCATCTAGACCAAGAGCAACAAAGAGAACATCCGGCGCATAGGCGCGAAGGGCCGCCAACCCTTCTTCCAGCCGCTCAAGGAAAGCGGCATCGTCGCTCTGTGGTTCGAGGGGCAGATTAAGGTTGAACCCTTCCCCCCTGCCATGACCGCGCTCATGCGCATAGCCGGAGAAGAAAGGATAAAAATCAGTGGGGTCGCAATGGGTCGAAACCGTGAAAACATCGTCACGATCATAGAAAATGCCCTGCGTGCCATTCCCATGATGGACATCGATATCCAGGATCGCAACCCTGTTTACTGTCCGCCGGGCAAACTGCGCCGCAATGGCAATATTATTGAGAAAACAGAACCCGCCCGCCTGATCCTTGAATGCATGATGACCTGGCGGGCGACAAAGCGCATAAGCGGATCTGTTTACGGAAAGGTCTTTGATCACATAATCCGTCGCGGTCAGCGCAACATTGTTCGAGGCAACGGCCGCCTCCCATGTGTGCCGTCCGATGGGCGCGGACAAATCGGTCGTGTAATGCCCGACTTCACCAACTATACCGCTTGGCATGGAAGACATATTGCGGCCCGGATGAATATTCGGCAGGACTTCCTCACTCCCTATTCCGGCGGCGTGCCAGCGGGTATGGATCGTTTCCAAAAACTGAAGATATCCCGGCGTGTGAACCGCCGCCCGTGGCGACGGGCCGAAATCATCCGGCGCGATAATTTCATGCCCGGCATCCTTTAGCCCCTTGACCAACGCTTCGGCACGGCCCGGGACTTCCTGCGGTTCGTGAAAGTCCCCGGACTTGAAATATGTCTTCGGATCATGTTTCACGTGATCCGGACTATAGATGATTTTCATGAACTAGCTCTCTGCCCTGTATATGTTTTTACACATCATACAGCGACAGACTGGGCCAAGGTCAAGCCGCCTTGCGTTGTTTTCGGATCAGCTCCAATACTTCAGCGGCGGCCTTCGGGATATTGGTTCCGGGACCGTAGATCGCGGAGACACCAGCCTTGTACAAGGCATCATAATCCTGAGCAGGAATGACGCCGCCACAGACGACAAGGATATCTTCCGCCCCCTGCTTCTTGAGTTCGTCAATAATCTGCGGAACAAGGGTTTTATGTCCTGCGGCCTGTGATGAAATGCCGATGACATGCACGTCGCTCTCGATGGCATCCTGCGCGGCTTCGGCCGGTGTCTGGAAAAGCGGGCCGACATCAACATCAAAGCCAATATCCGCAAAGGCTGTCTCAATCACCTTGGCGCCACGGTCATGGCCATCCTGACCGAGTTTCACCACCAGCATACGCGGGCGGCGTCCCTCTTCGCGGGCAAAAGCATCAATATCATCGCTGATTTTCATAAAGCCCTCATCTCCCTCATAAGCGGCGCCATAGACGCCGGAAATGGACCGAATCTCGGCACGATGGCGGGTGAAAACCTTCTCCATCGCGTAAGAAATTTCACCGACCGTAGCCCGTGCCCGCGCTGCATTGACACATAGTTCCAACAGATTGGCATTGCCTTCCGCACCTTTGGTCAGCGCATCCAGCGCCGCCTCGCATACGACGGCATCACGCGTGCTTCTGATTTTCTCCAGTCTTGCCACCTGCTGGCGGAGGACTTCCGTGTTATCGACATCGAGAATTTCAATATTACTGTCATCCTTATCGATGCGGTATTTATTGACCCCGACAATAACTTCCTCACCGCGGTCAATCCGGGCCTGACGGCGGGCAGCGGATTCTTCAATCCGGAGTTTCGGCATCCCGCTCTCGACCGCCTTGGTCATGCCGCCCAGTTCCTCGACTTCCTCGATCAGCTTCCAGGCTTCCGCCGCAATCGAGTTGGTCAGGCTTTCGACATAATAGCTGCCGCCGAGAGGATCTACGACATTCGGAACACCCGTTTCTTCAGCAAGAATAAGCTGCGTGTTCCGGGCGATCCGGGCCGAGAAATCCGTCGGCAGGGCAATCGCTTCGTCCAGCGCATTAGTATGAAGGCTTTGCGTCCCACCCAGAACTGCAGCCATGGCTTCATACGCTGTGCGGATAACATTGTTATAAGGGTCCTGCTCCGTCAGGCTCACACCGGATGTCTGGCAATGAGTGCGCAGCATCAGGGAGCTCTTGTTCTGCGGGTTGAACTCGCTGATCATTTTCGCCCAGATCATGCGCGCCGCCCGCAATTTCGCAATTTCCATGAAGAAATTCATGCCGATGGCAAAAAAGAAGCTGAGGCGCGGGGCAAATTCGTCAATCTTGAGCCCGCTGGCCATCGCCGCCCGGGCATATTCCAATCCATCGGCGAGGGTGAAGGCCAGTTCCTGAACCTGTGTCGCGCCGGCTTCCTGCATGTGATAGCCGGAGATGGAAATCGAGTTAAAGCGCGGCATATTGGCGGAAGTATAGCCAATGATATCACCGATAATCCGCATGCTGGGCTCCGGCGGATAGATATAGGTGTTGCGCACCATGAACTCTTTCAGGATATCATTCTGGATTGTGCCGGAGAGTTGTTCCGGTTTTACGCCCTGCTCTTCCGCCGCAACAATATAGTTCGCCAGAATAGGGAGGACGGCGCCGTTCATGGTCATGGATACGGACATTTCATCAAGCGGAATGCCGTCAAACAAGATTTTCATATCCTCAACGCTGTCAATGGCCACACCGGCCTTACCGACATCACCAACAACCCGCGGATGATCCGAATCATATCCGCGATGAGTGGCCAGGTCGAAAGCGACGGAAAGGCCTTTCTGGCCGGCGGCAAGGTTTCGGCGATAGAAAGCGTTCGATTCTTCGGCCGTGGAAAAACCCGCATACTGACGGATAGTCCAGGGACGGTTGGCATACATGCTAGCGCGCACGCCCCGTTTAAATGGCGCCATGCCCGGCAGGTCTTCAGCCAATTCCATCCCTTCCAGATCAGCGGCAGTATAAAGCGGTTTAACGGTGATGCCTTCCGGGGTCTCCCAGTTCAGCTCTTCCAGCTTGCGTCCACGAAGTTCCTTCTCTGCTAGTTTTTCCCAATCCCGAAATGTCTGTTTTGGAAAGTCGCTCATGTTCTTCTATTCCCTTAAGTCCCGCCGAAAACCCGGCTCCCCACAGCCTGCTGTTCATCCTGACGGGGAGCTATATCACATAATTCCAAGAATACCAAACGGGCGTTTGCTTTAGGCTTTTTAGCCATATTATAAAAATCTTAATCATAGTGCGCACAGCTTCCATAATGCGAATCTATAGGTAAATGACGAGATATTTTTGTCATGCTCCCTACATAATAAGGCCATACTGCATTAAGACAGTCCTGAGTTTTTCCTGTCCTTGCAACGTTGCATGAGTATAGAATAAAACGAAGGAAGCGAATCCCTCCCCGATCAAATTAGGTTAGAGATGCACGCCAGCTCCAGCAATTCCCCCCATAATCGCTCCGGTCAGATCACGGCAATTCTCGGTCCCACCAATACCGGAAAGACCCACCTTGCCGTTGAACGAATGATGGGGTACGCGGACGGTATCATTGGCCTGCCTCTGCGTTTGCTCGCCCGCGAAATATATGAACGGATTGTATCGGTCAAAGGGGCGGCAAATGTTGCTCTGGTCACGGGGGAAGAGAAAATCATCCCGCCGCAAGCCGCCTACTTCGTTTGTACGGTAGAGGCCATGCCACTCGATCGGGGCTTCGACTTTCTTGCCATTGATGAGATTCAACTCGCCGAGGATCAAGAGCGCGGACATATTTTTACGGATCGCTTGCTTTATGCACGTGGACGTCAGGAAACCTTGTTTCTGGGTGCGGAAACCATCCGCCCCTGGATCAAGCGCCTAATACCCGAAGCATCCTTTATCTCCCGTCCCCGATTTTCGAAACTGACCTATAAAGGCTCAAAAAAAATATCGCGGTTGCGCCCACGTACGGCCATTGTCGCCTTTTCTTCAAACGATGTGTATGCCATCGCCGAAATGGTACGGCGTCAACGGGGCGGCGCCGCCGTTGTCATGGGAAACTTGTCCCCGCGCACCCGCAACGCCCAGGTGGAGCTGTATCAGTCCGGAGATGTTGATTATCTCGTCGCGACAGATGCGATCGGCATGGGACTAAACATGGATATCGACCATGTTGCCTTTGCGGGAACCGTCAAATTCGATGGCGCCCTGTCACGGCGACTAAAACCGACGGAGTTTGCACAGATTGCAGGCCGGGCCGGGCGGCACATGAACAATGGCAGCTTCGGTACGACTGCAAATGTCGAGCCACTTGAAGACGAGTTGATTGAGAAAATCGAAAATCATGAGTTCGAGCCGGTCCGACATATCCGGTGGCGCAATCTCGACCTGAATTTTACTACCACGCGGGATCTGCTGCGGTCTCTAGAGAAGCAATCCGCCATCGAAGGAATGGTGTCGCCACGTGATCCGGACGACTACAAGGCATTCAAGATGCTGATCCGGGATGACGAGGTGCGTCACTATTCACAATCCGCCGCCAAGGTACGTCAATTGTGGCAAGTCTGCCAGGTGCCGGATTTCCGTAAAACCATGCATGACGTGCATGTCCGACTCCTGCGGCAGATCTTTCTGCATCTGCAGGAAAAGGGGGGGAAACTGCCGACTGACTGGATTGCCGGACATCTGAAAAGCCTAGAGAAAACGGACGGCGATATTGATACGCTTGCAACACGTATTGCTCATACGCGGACTTGGACGTATATTTCCCATGTTTCCGATTGGGTGGATGATTTCAGATACTGGCAGGAAACCGCGCGCAGCATAGAAGATAAACTGTCTGACGCTCTTCACGAGCGGCTGACTCAACGATTTGTAGACCGACGCACTGCCATGCTGGTGCGGAAACTGAAAGACCGAAGTCAATTGGAAGCACAGATTAGCGAGACAGGCGATGTCCATGTTGAAGGCCATTTCCTCGGAACCCTCAAGGGTTTGAAGTTTAACGCCGACACAAGCCTTAACAGCACCGAGGCAAGAACTCTCCGGAATGTAGGGAACAAGGCGGTGGCGGCGGAGATTGCGGCACGCGCGGCGCGTCTGGCGGCAACGGCGGATGACGACATTTCTCTGGATGAACAGGGCAAGTTGGTTTGGAAGGGAACGCCTGTTGCGACTTTGGTAAAAGGTGAAGCAATCCTGAAACCACGTGTTCAGCTCCTTGCCAGTGAGCAGTTGAACGGCACCTCTCAAGATGCCGTCATTAAACGCCTCGGTGACTGGTTGTCCGCGCAGATCGAAGCTCGGCTTAAACCTCTTGTTCAGCTTGAAATTCTCCCCCTCACGGGCGCAGCGCGCGGTATTGCTTTTCAGGTCAGCGAGAATCTCGGAGCAATGCCCCGCTATAAGCTGAGCGATCAGATACGCCTTCTGGACAAGAAGGACTACGGCCGTCTCAAGTTTGGCGGTATTCGCGTGGGATATGAGCATGCCTTTATGCCAATCCTGCTCAAGCCAGACCCAACGGCACTCCGGTGCCTTCTCTGGGCGATATATCAGGAGCGTTCGGAGATTCCACCTGCGCCACCAGCCGGTCGCGTTTCCTTCGAAATAGATGGGAAGCTGCCCTGGACATATTATCTCGTCGCGGGGTACGCGGTGTATGACAAGCTGGCTGTCCGCCTCGATATGCTGGACAGGCTAGCCGGAATGCTAAGGCGGGCTTCCCGCGGGCTTCTGGAAACAGCCGAACCGGTAAAGCCAACAGAAAAAGGGGAAGATACGTCGGAATCGACAACGGCCGGTGAAACGAAGACAGACGAAGTTGATACCGACAAGGCGGATGCAACTGAAGCAATTACAGAGACGACGAACGAGACTGAAAATCCAACCGAGGTGCCTGAGGCAGAGAGCGAACCGGAGGCGGCGATGCAAAACACGCAGGTCGAAACGCCCGTAGAGACAGCTTCACCCGAGGGCGACAAAACGGACGCCGTGCCGAATGCACCGGCGAAAAAAGATTTGCCGCGAAATCTCCCGTTCAAATCAACCCATGAGATGCTCTCCCTCGTCGGAACGACACGGGAGCAGTTTGCTCTGATTATGGACAGACTGGGATATGTGGCGGAAGGAGAAGGCGATGATCTGACATATCGCAAAAAGTCATTCAAAAAGAAGCCGCGAAACCAGAAGTCAGCGCCACGTGATGCCTCCCCGCGCCGCCCGAAAAGCGGACAGAAGCCCAAAAATGCCAAACCGCAACCGAAGCGCTCGCCACCCAAGGAAAAAGAAATCGATCCCGATTCACCTTTTGCCATCCTGAAAACACTTGGTAAAAAGTAGCGAATGACCGACGAGGCAAATACGGCAAGTGTCGGTATTCGTGTCGATAAATGGTTATGGTATGCGCGTTTTTTCAAAAGCCGTTCTCTTGCGGCGAAACTTGTTCAATCGCGAAAACTGAGGATCAACAGCGTTGTCACGACAAAAGCCAGCGCGACCGTGAAGGCCGGGGATGTTCTGACGTTTGCCCAAGGCCGCAATATCCGTGTTATCCGGATCGTCAATATTGGCATGCGCCGCGGCCCGGCACCTGAGGCGCAGGAGCTCTATGAGGATCTTGCCCCGCCGCAGCAAAAAGAAGATAAAATCGATCCAGCCCGCGTGCCCGTCGCAAAACGGGAGGCTGGCGCGGGACGGCCGACCAAAGCCGACCGCAGGGCGCTTGACAAATTACGCGCAAAGTCAGAGGAATGAGACAGATTTTTTCTTAAAGGATTATCCTGTGACCGCAGCAAAGCAATTAAAGCAATATATCACCGCGTGGGATGCCGACGGCACAGCGTATTTTAAGGTCGGGCGTATCTTTCTGGAAGAAACACAGGATGCCAAAAAGCTTGAAGCCGCAGCGAAAAAGGCGGCACGCGGGATCGAGGCTGAAGTCATGTATGCTTGGAATCTCGGCTCTCCCAAATCGGATGCCTGGTGGCTCGGGTGGGGTGGCTACGATCTGGAGGAGGACATTCCGTTTTTTGCTACGATGGCGAAAACGGAAGTGCTTGAAAAAATCAAATCCTTCGATCCAAAAGACAATGAGTTTGAATGCGCTTCAGTCGATGAATACAAAGAAATGCTGTTTAATGCTTATGATGAGGATCTGACAGCAGCAGAACTGTTGCGCGGTTTTGAAGACTGGCTTCATTCTCTCGACCCGGCGGCACAAAAAACTCTTCTTAAAGATTTGCAGAGCTGGCGCAACAATGGAAAAGAAAAATAATTTTAGAAGAGAAACCGCATGACATTCGTCATTGACCCTGTAAAAACACCCTCTGTCGCTGTTGCAAATACGGACCTTCGCTTCCCGGTTCGGCGGATATTCTGCGTCGGTCGAAACTACGCAGAGCATACGCGCGAAATGGGCGGAGATCCGGAGCGCGAACCTCCCTTCTTCTTTACAAAACCGGCAGATGCAGTCGTCGACAGTAGCACCGAAATCTTCTATCCAAAGCTCACCAAAGACCTACATCATGAAGTCGAACTGGTGATTGCCATCGGTAAAGGCGGTGAGAATATCCCGAAAGAACAGGCGAGCGCGCATATTTTTGGATATGCGGTCGGTATCGATCTGACCCGGCGCGATCTGCAAAAAATTGCCAAGGAGACGGGCCGCCCCTGGGACAGCGGGAAGGCATTCGATCAATCCGCGCCCTGCGCTGCGATAACGCCGGTCGGCGATATTGCGGATATTGGGCAGGCGAACATCTCGCTATCTGTAAACGGTGAAACCCGCCAATCCGGGACAATTGCCGATCTGATCTGGACAATTGACGAAGTTATCTCAATCCTGTCGGAGTCATTTTCTCTGGCACCTGGCGATCTGATATATACCGGCACACCCGCCGGTGTGGGCCCGCTTGTTCCGGGGGATCACGTCATCGGTAGAATCACCGGTTTGCCCCCTATAGATATCCGTTTAACTGCCTAAATGCAGGTTAAGGCGCACAAAAACCGTTGACTAGCAGATATAGTACGATACATGGAAATTAAGATTTAAACGTTCGATGAACGAGTTAAATCAATATCAGCCAACAAGCGGATGGTAAGATGCAACATATTCAAAAACTAGCGATTTGCGGCTTGGCCTTCTTTACGGTTTCTTCCTGTACGGTAAGTGATGATTATCTTCCTGCAAGCATTGCCGCATTCGAAGCCAAAGATTGCGAGCCTGTCGTCGAACAGGCGATAGACAAAGCCGACATTGATCGTGGCAAGATTTCAAAGATCGAGTATCTGAAACATGTTATTTCAGAGAGCGACGCAGGAGAAGAATATAACTATCAGGGCTGGGTAAACTTTAACAACTGCAATGGCAACTATGTTGTCGACATGAACCGCTATTGCCAGATTCAAACAACCTATCCACGCGGCAATTGCAAAATGCAGGACATTGTAGCACAGAAATAAAATCTTTGTTTTCTGGTGTCGTGGAGTCTGCCTGATTGATTCGAGTTAACCATAACTCGCTGAAAAGATTGTATTATTTGATTGAAATTTCAAAATTTCTTTGTATCTAAAGTCATTATCCGAACAATTTTTGCCCTTAATTACTAATTATATAAGTTTTTACGAAAAATAGCTTGAAATTAACCATAAATCTTTGTTTTTAGGTGGTTTCAGGACCAATTCCCCGTTAAAATAGTTATAGCAGCTGAAAATTGATCTATATCGGCTTGCCGATATTGAGGTTGCGTTAATCATTCGAAGGCAGGACTGAAAAAGCGTATCAGATGAGTTTCGCTCGGCATAACCGTGGAAGACCCCTCTTCAGCCAGACCGATCTTGTCTCGGCCCGGGAACGTGCGTTGCTTGCCGAAAATCAGCAGTTGCGGAACAGGAACAAACGCCTGAAAGACGCGATGCTGACCTTGGTAGAACGGGTGGAAACGCAACTCCCATATCTTCAGACCCATACTCCCTTGTTTGAAAAACCCCAGTCCAAAGGACGGGAATGGCAGCATAGGCACGAGAGAACGCAATACCGGAATCGCTCTCACAAGCAGGAATACTCACCGCCGCCAAAGATGGAAATCTATGAAACTTACCATGAACCCATAGAATTTGGCGAACCGGCCCCGGCGATGCGCTTTGATTCCGAAAACAGAAGGAAACCTGAGAAAAAGGCGGCAGAGCCAAAGCGAGAGAACAAAGCCGCGTCTGCAGACTACAAGATTTCGCCAGAACTCGCGCCGGAGGAAATCGATATTCTGAAATCGCCAACACGGGATCGTCCTCAACCGAAACCACGTGAGAGAAAAACGGTAGATGTCGTCGACCTTCATCCGTCTGATCCGGGCGAGCAGAACACAGAGGCATGGTATGAAGCTGGTGACGCCAGCTCCCTCGACATACCCGATTTTGAATTTCCGGAGGATGAACCCGTTCTCGACATCGACTTCGAACGCAAGGAAACGTTACGGGCGGCAATGCGCCGCCGTGTCAATCGGCTTCGCTGGTAAAAAGCCGCTATAACCTATATGCTGCGGCGATAGCGCTTGATCCACCGCCGTCTCGCAATATCTGAATTTCTGACATGTTCGAACCATCAAAATATCCAGAAGAATCCCCTTTGCCCGTCCTTTACAGCTTTCGGCGGTGTCCCTATGCCATTCGGGCCAGAATGGCCATTGTTAGCTCCGGCATTACTGTTGAACTGCGCGATATCCTTCTCAAAGACAAACCTCGGGACATGGTCGAAGCGAGCCCCAAGGCAACGGTGCCCGTATTGAAACGTCCGGATGGCAAGGTTATTGACGAGAGCCTTGATATCATGCTCTGGGCGTTGGAGCATGGCGATCCGGAAGGCTGGCTCCCCAATGACAGCTCGCTCGAAAAAGATATTTTTTCTCTGATCGCCGAGAATGACGGCCCTTTTAAATCGAGCCTCGACCGATATAAATATCACGTGCGCTTTCCCGAGAAATCCCGGGAGGAATATCGAAAGAGTGGGGAGATGTTTCTTGAAACCCTGGAACAACGCCTCCACACTCAGCCTTATCTCGTGACGGATCGGCTCACTCTTGCGGACATGGCAATTTTTCCGTTTATCCGGCAGTTCGCGAATTCCGATATTGGCTGGTTTGAGGAAGCACCCTATCCGAACCTGCGCCGTTGGCTTGACGAAAGGCTTATGTCCCGGCAATTTCGCAATGTGATGAAGAAACGAGAAATCTGGAAAGAAGGGACAACCGGCATGCCCTTCCCCGAGGCCGATGGAAGCTGAGTATTTCGGGCAATCAGGCGCAGATTTCAGCCCTTGCGATAAATACCGCTATCGGCTTTGGCGACGGTGGGGAAACGGTCGCTCTGTGACCTTTATCATGCTGAACCCGTCTACTGCAGACGCCACTCACAACGACCCGACCATCGAAAGATGCCATCGCCGTGCGGTGGACATGGGTTTCTCCGCCATTGAAGTTGTGAACATCTTTGCTTATCGGGCAACTGACCCGAAAGAATTGATGAAATACACCCATCCCATCGGGCCCGACAACGATGTCATGCTGATAGACGCCGCCAGGAATGCGGATCTGGTTATCTGCGCCTGGGGCGGTCATGGAAATCATATGGGCCGGCATGATGCCGTGCGACAGCTTCTCAGAAAACATGCTATAACGCCTCATGTCCTGTCCCTAACCGCGAAGGGGTTGCCCGGTCATCCGCTTTATCTACCCTATTCGCGGAAACCGGTGCCCTGGACGGATTTTTGATTTAGAGAACATCATGGCTAAGCTTTATTTCAACTACTCCACCATGAATGCCGGAAAGTCGACAACATTGCTGCAATCAAGCTTCAACTATCAGGAGCGGGGAATGCGGCCCTTTCTGTTTACGGCGGCGATTGATGATCGATATGGAGTCGGTAAAATTGCCTCCCGCATCGGACTTCAATCGGAAGCCCGGCTGTTTTCGGCGGACACCAATCTGTATGACATAGTGGTTACGGAAACCCGCAATCATCCGGTTGATTGCGTCATGATTGACGAGGCTCAGTTCCTCACGAAAGAGCAGGTATTTCAGCTCACCGAAATTACGGACAAGCTCAAAATTCCGGTTCTCGCCTATGGCCTCAGAACTGATTTCCAGGGAAACCTCTTTGAAGGAAGTCAGTATCTTCTCGCCTGGGCCGATGAATTACGGGAGCTCAAGACCATCTGTCACTGCGGCAAGAAGGCAACCATGGTGATCCGTGTGAACGAAGACGGCCAGCCCGTCCGCGAAGGGGCACAGAAGGAAATCGGCGGCAATGACCGCTACGTCGCCCTCTGCCGCCTGCATTTCAAGGAAGCTGTTCATAAATAAAAAACCGGAAGGCCAACCCGACCTTCCGGTTCAATTATTCGCAAATGACAACCTCAGTTATTCAGGACGCCAGTGCCGCATATTGCTTGAAATGGTAGTCCGTATTGCCGAACAGCATTTCAATTGTCGTCAGGCGTTTGAAATAATGGCCGATTGAATATTCATCGGTCATTCCCATGCCGCCGTGAAGCTGGATGGACTGCTCGCCGATGAATTTTGAGGCCTGTCCGATTTGCGCCTTTGCCGCAGAGACAGCTTTGCGTCGTTCTCCCTCATCATCAAGCTCCAGTTTCATGGCCAGCATGTCGGACATGGATTTGGACTGTTCCGCCTCCATATACATATCGACCATGCGATGCTGCAGTACCTGGAACTTGCCGATGGGCGTGCCGAACTGCTTGCGTTCCTTTATATACTCATTTGTGATGTTATTCGCCGTACGCATAGCACCAACGGCCTCCGCACAAAGCGCGGCGATGGTCCGATCGACGACACTCCTCATCACTGGCAGGCCTTTGCCTTCCTGACCCAGCAAAGCATCGGAGCCGACTTTGACATCTTCCAACTTGATGTCCGATGCACGTTGTCCATCAATTGTCCGATAGTCCCGACGGCTGAGGCCACTTGTATCGTTATCGACAATAAAGAGGGAGATACCATCCTCATCACGCGATCCGCCCCTGGTTCGGGCAGAGACGATAATTTTATCCGCTGTTGCCGCATGATAGACAACGGACTTGTGACCATTCAAAACATAGCCATCGCCGGACTTGGCCGCCCTTGTCTCGACATCATTGAGATCAAAACGTGATTGCGGCTCTGCATAGGCAAAGGCAAGCATCATATTGCCTTCAATCACTTCCGGAATGATGGCCTCTATCTGACTCTGACTGCCCGCCTCCGCAACGAGGCCGCCGCCCATAACGACGGTACTCAGGAACGGTTCCAGCACCAGTCCGCTACCCATATTCTCCATCATGATAGCCGTTTCTACTGCCGTGCCACCGAAACCGCCTACTTCTTCCGAAAAAGGCAGGCCAAGCCAGCCGAGCTCCGCCATTTTCTTCCAGTGATCCTTGCTGAAGCCCAGTTCCGTATCCGCCAGCTTTGCCCGGGCTTCCGGCGAATAGTTATCCTTTACAAACCGCTCAACACTGTCCTTGAGCATGTTCTGTTCGTCTGAAAGTTCAAAATCCATCTTGTTATTATCCTTATAATCCCAGAACCATTTTGGAGACGATATTACGTTGAATTTCATTACTACCACCGTAAATAGTGGCAGCGCGAAGGTATAAATGCTCGGCCATCGGGCCATGCGCGTAGTCAGGTCCGACAGGGGCCTCATTTCGGCCCGCATAAGCCCGCTCTGCCTCATACGGTGCGCCATACATCCCGAGGGATTCCACCAGTAGACTTGTCAGCCGTTGCTGAATTTCGGTGCCCTTGATCTTGAGGAGTGACGGTTCCGCCGTCAGCTCCTTGCCGTTGGCAATCATCGAGAGATAGCGCAGCTCCGTATACTCAAGAGACATCAGATCAACTTCAATGCGCGTCAGCTTGTTTATGAAGTCCTGATCTTCGGCAAGTGATCGACCGCCGCTCCGCTCCAGACTTGCAATCTCGCGCAGCCGCTCCACCTGGCGTTTCGACCGGGCGACCCGGGCAATTCCTGTCCGCTCGTTCCCGAGCAGGAACTTGGCATATGTCCAGCCCTTGTTCTCTTCCCCAATGCGGTTCTCGACCGGGACCCGCACATCGTCGAAAAAGACTTCGTTCAGGCTGTGCTCCTTATCCAGCCCGATAATCGGTTTCACCGTGATACCCGGCGTTTTCATATCAATGAGAAGGAAGGAAATCCCCTCCTGCTGCTTTGCATTGCTGTCCGTCCGAACAAGGCAGAAAATCATGTCCGCATTTTGTGCAAAAGATGTCCAGATTTTCTGGCCGTTGACGACATAATGATCGCCGTCCCGCACTGCCCTCGTCTGCAGCGAGGCAAGGTCTGAACCCGAACCCGGCTCGGAATAGCCCTGACACCACCAGTCATCGGAGTTGAGGATGCGCGGAAGATACTTATCCTTCTGTTCCTGATTGCCGAAGGTATAGATCACCGGGCCAACCATGCTGACGCCAAACGGCAGCGCAATCGGAGCCGCCGCATGCCCGAACTCGTGAGCCGCGATATATTTCTGGGTAATGGTCCAGCCCGTGCCGCCATATTCCTTTGGCCAGTTCGGCGCCATCCAGCCTTTTTCATTCAGGATCTTCTGCCACCTGATCTGCCCCTCCTTTGTCGGGTGCAGCCCGCGGTCGCAACGATCCTTCACATCTGCCGGTAATGAGGTCGCAAGAAATTCCCGCACTTCATCACGGAATGCAAGATCTTCTTTGCTAAACGATAAATCCATCCCTTTTCTCCATTATTCTTTTGGGTTTCTTAACTGCCCATTTCCGGCCTATGCTAGGACGGGTTTTTTTCTATTGCAAGTTTGCCGTTCAATATGGCTTCCCGGTCAGGCTCCGGCAAGTGTTCCCTTGCGTCAACCTCCTGGATTTCCTCAAATAAACGAAAATACGAACTCAGAAAAGGCGGAATCGTGCCAGCCCATCCCGCTCGACCTGCTGAACAAGGCCAACCTCCCATGTCAGATAGGCTTCCATCCGGCGCCGGACCGCCTCTTTATCATTCGTGTCATATGGTTTGTACCAGACATCTTCGGGCTTGCTTAACAGGCGCGTATCACCGCTTTCCATGGCGAGCGATGCCGCCGCCCAGGCGTTCGTTCCGCCTTCCAGCACACGCACAATGGCATCAGAACGAAGTGCTGCCATTTCTGAAGCCGCCAAATGCGCGAGTTCCCCGTCAGGTGATGTCAGAATAATCAGGCCGGCAGCAGGGATAAAAATGTGATCTTCGGCGAGCCGTGACCGGATGGCCCAATAGGCCCGGGGGACATGCCCTCCTCTATATTCAAGGGATGTCGCCAGATCGATCACGGCGACCGGCTCCCCGGAGGAAAGAACTGCATCCAGTTCATAGGGCGACAGGGTTTGGGCGTGTGGAATGTCAACCGCCGGAGCAGGCCCTTGTTCGGTCATTTCCTCGGTCGGCAAGGTCAACACATAAACTTCGGGCCAACTCATCTGGACAAGCCAGGACGCCGTCATGATTCCCCTGACCGCGTCATCATCCACAAGGACAAGCCGACTGTTGCGGACGGCGACATATTCATCCGTCGCCTGCACCAGCTGTCCGCCCGGCGCATGAGTGGCCCCCGGGAGATGCCCAGCGCGATATTCATCCTCACCCCGGACATCAAGAATATACAGACTGCGGTCTGTCGCTTCGTCCTGGAAGGTTTGCAGTTCCGCAAGACCGATTTGCTTGACGCCAAAACGCTCCGCCACCTCTTGCGCCGCTTTCCGGCTTTTTGCGAGCGCATCCGGCCCCGGCGGGGGCGCTATGGCATCCTCCCGGTGGGCAAGGTCGAGGTCAGCGAGATACCAGCCCATTGTACCGTCTTTCAACGCCGAAACAGGATTTTTTATGCCTGCGTTGATAAGCGATTGCGCCCCGATAATACTGCGTGTCCGACCGGCGCAATTGACAACAATCTGGGTTTTCTCATCCGGGACCGTCTCATATACCCGGTGCACCAGCTCGGCCCCCGGCATATCGATCCCGCCCGGAATAGACATTCGATGAAACTCCGGAAAGGGGCGACTGTCCAGTATGGCAATGTCTTCCCCCGATGCCTGTCGCTTCGCAAGTTCACCTGCGGTTACATGGGGCGTTCCGCACGCCTCTTCGACGAATTCCCCGAAGGCCTTGCTCGGAACATTCACACCGGTAAACAACTCCAGACCCGCGTCATGCCAGCCGACAACTCCGCCCTCGACCAATGTGATCCTTTCATATGCAAGCTCTGCAAGTTTGGTGGCTGCCCTTTTCGCCAAGGGAAGCTCCGGCCCCTGATCAAGAACATAGATCTGCACGGAACGGCGCGGCAACAATCGCGGCGCTTTCAGTTCCAGATGACTTAACGGCAGCGGAACGGCGAAAAAAGGATGCCCTTCTGAATGAACCCCCTGCTCCCGAACGTCGATAAAGGCGTATTCGCCTTCCTCTTCTTTCATTATCCGGTGCAGGGCCGCCGGAGATATAGTTTCAAAACTCAATGCCGTGCCTCGCGGATATCCGTATGGGCCGGAAAAACATTCCATTCGCGCTTGCGCTCATTCCAGAATTTTCTCTCATGAAGCTGTTCGAGGCCCCGGCCATACATGTGGAAATTCATAACCGGCTTTCCGGCATTTATATGGATCGTATGAAACTCGCCGGTCATAATGGCAACACCTTTTCCCGGCTCCACCATTTTGCTGTCTATCTGCTCCACACCGTCCGATACTTTTTTATAAAAACGGTTTTCCTCCTGCCCCTCGATCCCGACGATGACGGCCCAGGTGGTATGGTCATGCGGCGGCGCATTCACATCGCCGCTTGCGACATTCAGGTATAGAGCAAAGCCATGGTCCTCATCCTCGGACAGGCGATAGAGACAGCTCCGGCGCTTTGAGTCCGCCTCCGGCGGCGGAAAATCCTCAAGTGAAAATAGATCCCGACGCGCCGCAAGTCCGATCAGATCCTCTTTGATGTCGCTCAATACCTTTGGCGTTATTTCCTGATTGGCCGCCCGGTCTCGAATCCTGTCGACGGTCTCTGAAATTGCTCTTCTACGATCTTCCCCGGCCATCATTCCGCTCCCTTTTTTATTTGCCTTTATATTTAGCATCCTGCACCTTGCAAGGAAAGGATAACAGCTTAAAAATCCGGCGGAGGCGCAAAAGACATGTTCAGGAAAATTATCCTTGGGTTAATCCTTGTCCTTGTCATCCTTATCGGTGTCATTGCCTATAAAACCTTTACCAACACGCCGGATGTGGTCGCCGTCAAGCCGGTGGAAATGTCTTCCTTTGATGTCGACGCCGCGGCGGCGCGCCTTGCGGAAGCCGTCCGAATCAAAACAATCTCTGTAGACCGGAACAGCCCGGTTGCCACCGCTGAATTCGACAGGCTGCACTTGCTGATCAATGCCTCTTTCCCGCTCGTTCATCAGTCATTAAAGCGCGAGGTCGTCGGGGGCCACAGCCTTCTCTATACATGGGAAGGAAGCGACCCGTCGCTGCCTCCGGCCCTTCTGATGGGGCATATGGATGTGGTGCCCATAGAGCCCGGCACAGAATCGGATTGGCAGGAAGAGCCCTTCTCCGGCGCAATCAG
>PAKP01000061.1 GCA_002706985.1 Sneathiella sp.
AGCGGAGGCACGCTATGCCGCAATCGTAATGGACAGCCGCACGGGTGAAGTACTCTATTCCCGGAATGCCGACAACCGGCTGTATCCGGCCTCCCTCACCAAGATCATGACATTGTACATGACATTCGAGGCGCTCAACCGCGGTCAGCTGCGTATGAACCAGAAGCTACCGGTTTCCGCGCGCGCAGCGGGACAGACGCCGACCAAGCTCGGCCTTAAAAGAGGCGAAAGCATCACGGTCAAGGACGCCATCTTTGCGCTGATCACGAAATCCGCGAATGACGCGGCGACGGTGCTGGCCGAGAGCATGGCGCCGACGGAAGCCGAATTTGCCCGTAACATGACGGAGCGGGCCAAACGCCTCGGCATGCGGCGCACAAGTTTCCGCAATGCCAGCGGGCTTCCCAATCGCGGCCAGAAAAGTACGGCACGGGACATGGCCATTCTCGGTGCGGCCCTCATTCACGACTTTCCGCAATATTACGAGTTCCTCTCGCTCGAGGAGTTCGATTATCACGGCAGGTCCTACAAGAACCACAACAACCTGCTGACGAAATATAAAGGGGTGGACGGCATCAAGACCGGCTACATCCGCGCATCCGGCTTCAACCTTGTGGCCTCGGCCAAGCGGGGCAGCAACCGTCTGGTGGCCGTCGTTTTCGGTGGACGCACCGCCCGCAGCCGCGACATCCATATGGCATCGCTTCTGGACAAGGGCTTTGCGGAGATCGAGAAATCCCATCCGTCGGTAGTGCCGCTACCGTTCGGCAAGCCCCTGCGGATTGCCCTGGGTGCCCCGCACAGCGCCCCAGCCGAAATTCAGGTTGCCTCGACGGCCCCCGTTCCCCTTCCAGCGAAAAAAGCGCCGGACGCCGGAATGTCTCATATTCGCAATGTAAGTGCCACGCCGACCTCAAATATCACTCCCGCTTCGCTGAGTGTGGAGCGGCTTGAAAAGACCGGATGGGCCATTCAGATCGGCGCCTACAGCCTGGTGACGACCGCGCGCGATCAGATCCACAAGGCAACGGCAGAGGCCCGGGGCATTCTCGACGGCCGTCAGGTCAATATCGAGAAAGCGATATCGGACGGCAAGCCGTTCTATCGGGCGCAGGTCCTCGGCTTCGATGAAACGGAAGCCCGGCAGGCCTGCAGCAATCTCGCGGAACGGCGCTTTTCCTGCTTTGTCGTCGCGCCGGACCTCCGGCTGCCCAACTATATCGCCCAGAAAAGCGCCTCCTGATTCCTTATAGCGCGTTCAGCGGCACCTTAAGGTAAGCCGTGCCGTTCGCTTCGGCCTCCGGCAGATGCCCCGCCCGCATATTCACCTGAATTGACGGAATGATCAGCGTCGGCATGGAGAGCGTCGCATCGCGTTCCGTCCGCATCTTGACGAAATCCTCCTCGCTGATGCCGTCGTGAATATGGATGTTCTTCTCGCGCTGCTCGGCGACCGTCGTCTCCCAGGCAAAATCACGTCCATCGGGCCCGTAGTCGTGACACATAAAGAGCCGTGTTTCAGGCGGATGGGAGAGGATTTTGCGGATCGACCGGTAGAGCGTGCGGGCGTCCCCTCCCGGAAAATCGCAGCGCGCGGTTCCATAATCAGGCATGAAAAGGGTATCGCCGACAAATATCGCATCCCCGATACGGTAGGCGATACAGGCGGGCGTATGGCCCGGTGTTGCGATCACCTCCAGGGTCAGACCGCCGATTTCCAGCTGCTCCCCTTCCTCAAACAGATGCTGAAACTGCGATCCGTCCGCTGAGACCTCATCGCCGAAGTTATATATTTTCTTGAAGGTCTCCTGAACCGTTTTGACCACCTTGCCGATACCGATCTTGCTGCCCAGCTTCTCCTGCAGATACGGGGCGGCCGTCAGATGGTCCGCATGAACATGGGTTTCCAGAATCCACTCAATCTCAAGATCCCGTTCCTTTACGAAATCAATAATCTCTTCGGCGGCCGTCGTTGCAGTCCGGCCGGACGCGTTGTCATAATCCAGCGCGCTATCGATAATAACGGCCTTCTTGCTACCTGGGTCCATGACCACATAGCTAACCGTGAAAGTCGGTTTGTGAAAAAATGCTTTTACTTCCGGATTCATGTCTCACTCCTACCCCGGCGACAGGCCGTTTCTTCTTTTATCAATTCAATCATACTTGACAATATATCTATAGATACGTAGTTATACAAGTATGGATATTGAAGAAATGAAAAATTCGGCCGCCCGGGCCAGCACGCTCATGAAAGCATTGTCGAGCGAAACCCGGCTGCTCCTGCTCTGCCAGATGAATGAGGGCGAGATATCGGTCAATGAACTGGCCGAGACGATCGAGATGCGTCCCTCTTCCGTCTCGCAGCAACTGTCCCTGCTCCGCAAGGACGGGCTGGTCAAAACCCGGCGCGAGGGACAGACGATTTTCTATTCGCTGGACGGCGAAGAGGCACAGCAGATCATTTCCGTTCTTTATCAATTATATTGTCAGTCAACATAACTCTGGAACCATAAGACATGGAAAATTTCACGCCCATAAGCTCCCTGATCGGAGGCATCATACTCGGGCTGTCCGCGACCCTGCTGCTGATGGCCGGCCGGATCGCGGGCATCAGCGGGATATTATCGAGCCTCATTCCACCGCAACCGGGCGATGCCCTGTGGCGGGTACTGTTCATTGCCGGGCTGATCCTTGGCGCGGCGGCCTATCCTCTTTTCGGGGGAGATATGTCCTTCGTGACCCTGAACCCCTATCTGCTTCCGGACAGCGCCCATTATGTGCTGTTGATCGTCGCCGGGCTTCTGGTGGGTGGCGGCACCTATATCGGCGCGGGCTGCACCAGCGGGCACGGCATTTGCGGGCTCGGGCGGCTGTCCCTCCGGTCCTTTTCCGCGGTCATGATCTTCATGGCGGTGGCGGTTATCACTGTCTTTGTCATGCGTGTCCTGGTGGGAGGTTGAGGATGTTTAATCTTGTCAGTCTTATCGCCGGCCTGCTGTTCGGTTTCGGCCTTGCGCTGTCCGGCATGGTCAGCCCGGGAAAAGTTATCGGATTTCTGGACCTCACCGGCAACTGGGATCCCAGCCTCGCCTTCGTCATGGGCGGGGGTGTTCTGGTCACCGTGATCAGCTTCCGCTTCCTCCTGAAGCGGTCCACCCCCTTCTTTGGCGGAGAATTCAAGCTGCCGACGAAAAAGGACCTTGATAAACGTCTGGTCATCGGCGCCATCCTGTTCGGCCTCGGCTGGGGCCTCGGCGGCTTATGTCCGGGCCCGGCGCTCAGCTCACTCGCCTATGGCAATATGAAAATCGTCGTGTTCGTGCTTTCCATGATCGGCGGCATCATCATCGCCAAGCTCGCCACCGGCGCTTTCAAGAAAACGGGCTGAAAAAGCGGCGGATATTTTCTCGTTTATATCCCGGCCAATGTTGGTTACTCTGGGCCGGGATATAAATAAAAACAAACGGGAAGTATCATGCCATCATCCAATAAAGTTGCCATCGTCACCGGCTCCGCGACAGGGGCCGGGGCTGCCATCGCCCTCGCCCTCGCGGACAAGGGCTATAATGTCGTTATCAACTACACGAAAAGCCTGAAAGAAGCGGAAGAGACGGAAGCCGCCTGCGCCGCGAAGGGGGTGGAGACTCTCCTGTTTCAGGGCGACATCTCGAAGGATGAGGATTGCCGCGCCATGGCGAAGGCGACCATGGACAAATGGGGGCGCATCGACGGGCTGGTCAACAACGCCGGGCGGACGAAGTTCGTCGCCCATAGCGATCTCGACGGTCTGAGTGCGCAGGATTTTCAGGACATCTATGCGGTGAACACCGTCGGCTCGTTCCAGATGTCGCGTGCCGCCGCCCCTTACATGAAGGAAACCGGCAAGGGCTCGATCGTCATGATCTCCTCGGTTGCGGGAACCCACGGCCATGGCTCCAGCATCGCTTATGCCGCCTCCAAGGGGGCGCTGAACACCATGACAATGTCCCTCGCGCGGGTGCTGGGTCCGGAAATCCGGGTCAATGCCATCTGTCCGGGCTTTATCGAAACCCGCTGGCTGCTGCAGGGATATGGCGAGGAAAAATACGATGCCTATAAAAACCGGCTGAAGCGGGATGTACCCTTGCAGGCCGTCTGCCAGCCCGAGGATATCGCCGAGGCGACACTTTCCTTCATCGACGGCATGAGCATGATGACCGGGGAGATTGTCATCGTTGATGGTGGCATGCATCTCGGCCGCTAAGCGCTTCCCTGATGCAGGAACCGGATGACATCGTCGCCCTCGCTCTGGGCTACCCCTATCCACGACCGGCGCATTCCTATCTCTTTTCCGGAGGCGAGGTGCAGGAGCTGCCTCCGGAGACCGATTTTAGCGGACGCGTGCCCGTTTTGGCCTGTGGATCGAACGGATCGCCGGTGCAGCTTCAGCGGAAATACAAGCATTTCCCGGAGACATCGATCCCGGTAACCGCCGCGACCTTACAGGATGTCATCTGCGTCTATTCCGCGCATTTCACCGGCTATGGGTCCGTCGCGGCCGCCCTTTCTGCGGCGCCGGGGGCCCGCTCCTCCGTGCATATCAACTGGCTCACCCCGGATCAGCTCCTCCGCATGCATGAGACGGAAGCCGTCGGCCAGAACTACTGCTATGCGGAATTGTCCGGGCTGGAGCTGCACTGCTCCCACAACGGCGCTCTTGATACGGCCTTTGCCTATGTCAGCCTTCGGGGGAGCCTCATGCTTGAGGGCGCGCCTGTTACGCTTGGCGGCATCGACTGCCTTGACGCCCCTTTTCCCACCCTTGATCAGGCCGAGGTCCAGCGCCGCCTGCGCGATATATTTGCCCCCGGTATGGACCTTCACGACTTTATCCGCCAGAATGTCGCGGACGCCAGTTTGCGCGCTGAAAGAACGGCCCGGCTCAGCCGTCACGCGCAAGTCTTCGACCATCCCGGCATGAAGACATTACTCGACTAAATACAAGAGGATTGACAAAACGTGGTGCAGACTGTGAAGGCGCTCCTGGTCGGGGCGGTTGGTGGCGGAATATTCTTTCTGGCGGATCTGCCGCTGGCCTGGATGCTGGGCTCCATGTTCGTGGTGACCATCGCGTCGCTGCGCGGGTATGACCTGTCCGTCAACGGCACCTTGCGCAAAGTCATGACCGCGATCCTCGGCGTGATGCTGGGCAGCGGCTTCTCGACAGACACCTGGGCCGCCATGGGCCGGTGGAGCGGCGGTCTTGTCCTCCTCATCCTCAGTGTCATACTGTCGATGCTGATCGTCTATTTTTTCTATCGCAAGGTCGGCAAGTTCGATCCGATCACGGCCTTCTTTTCCTCCGCCCCCGGCGGCCTCAACGTGATGTATGAGGTCGGCGAGGCCAAGGGCGGGAACGGCCCGACCATCGCTCTGATCCATGCATCGCGCATCCTGATCCTGGTGATGTCGGTGCCGCTGATCTTCCGCTACGGCGTCGGGTTTACCGGAAATCTGCAGGCAGTGCCGCTGTTCGGATCGATCCATGATCTCGTCGGCGACGGATGGTTGCTGCTGGCGGCGCTTCTCGGCTACGGCATCGGCTATCTCTGCCGCCTGCCTGCCTATCATTTGATGGGACCGCTGCTTGCCACCGCCATTGTCCAGATGGCAGGCATAACGGATGTGGCGCCGCCGATGATCCTTGTCTATGCCGCCCAGCTTGTGATCGGCACTGCCATCGGTGCGCGCTTTCTCGGCACCCGTCTGTATGAAGTCCGGAATGTCATCGGCCTCAGCTTTATTTCGACGACCGTGATGGTTCTGATCGCCGCGCTCTTCGCCTTTCTGTTTGCGGAGACGATCGGCGTGAGCATGGCCGGCATTATCCTGGCGCTCAGTCCCGGCGGTCTTGCCGAAATGCCCCTCGTCGCCCTTGCGCTCGGCATAGATGTCGCTTTCGTCGCAACGATGCAAGTCGTCCGGATCAGTCTGGTCATTGCCTTTGTTCCGACGGTTTTCTCGGCAATAGAACGTATCCGGCTAAAGCAGACCAAATAACAAGTCGTTATTTCGCGGCGCGGCTCTCGACCCGCGGATAGACAATGGCGAGAGTTACCGCCCGCATGGCCATATATACCATCAGCGCCGCCCAGAGCCCGTGGGCGCCCCATAGCTCACCGAAGAACTGCATGCAAAGCATATAGGCGATGAAGGAGATAATCATGCAGTTCCGCATTTCCTTTGACTGCACCGCGCCGATGAAGATGCCGTCCAGCTGATAGGACCAGATGGAGATAAGCGGCGCCGCAATTAGCCAGGGGAGGAACTCATACGCCCGTTCGCGCACTTCCTCTATCCCGGTCAGGAGATTGATGATTGACGTACCGAAAACCAGATACACCAGCGAATAGAGACAGGCGACGATCAGTGCCCAGAAACCGGTGACCCAGACAATTTCACGGAGCTTGCTGACCTTGCGGGCACCGATTGCATTGCCGACCATCCCCTCCGCCGCGAAGGCAAAGCCGTCAAGTCCGTGGGCGATAAAATGCATGAAGTTCATCAGAACCGCCACCGCCGCCAGGGTGACATTCCCCTCCTTCGCCGCCTGAGCCGTGAAATAGGCAAAGGCAAAGATCAGCAGGATCGTCCGGATGAAGATATCGAGGTTAACCGCAAGCAACCGCGCCATTTTCTGCACCGATCTGATCGCCGAAAAAACCCATTCGCCGCCGATGCGCGCAAGCTCCCGACGGACCAGAAAAAGCCCGAGACCAAGAGCAAGCGTCTCGGATATCGCCGTTGCGGCGGCCACGCCGACCACATCCCAATTGAAGCCGATCACGAACAGAAGGTCGAGAATCACATTCAGGCCGTTCATGAAAATCTGGACAATCAGCGCCGCCCGCGTATTGCGTATACCGATGAAAAATCCCATCAGGGCATAGTTTCCAAGCACCGCCGGCGCGCCCCAGACCCGGATGCTGAAATAGGATGAGGCCCCGTCTTCGACAATTGCGGAGCCTTCGATAAGGGAAAGCGCCGTCCACAGGACAAAGCCTTGCAGAACAAGCACGAAAACTGAAATGACAGCTGCGAGAATCAGGGCCCGGGCGAGCACAGAGCGGACTTCGGTCGCATCCTCCTCGCCGACGGCCTGGGCAACGAAGCCGGTGGTGCCCATGCGCAGAAAGCCGAACCCCCAATACAGAAAGCTGAAGATCAGCGCCCCGATGGCGACAGACCCGATGTAATGCGGGTCCGGCAGATGTCCGACCACGGCGGTATCGACCGCGCCCAGCAGCGGGACAGAGGAATTGGACAGGATGATCGGAAAGGCGAGACGCCATGTTTCCCGATGGCTCGGCAGGGCAAAAAACGACGAGATCGACATCAAAAACCGAAATAATCGCGCAGCCGGTAGCCGATCATCACCGGCGTCAGGAACCAGGGCTTGCCGCTGTAATAAAAGCGTCCATCAAACGGAAGGTCATCGAACGCCGTCTCCCCGTCTGTGTCCCCAAGGATCTTGAGCGCCGCCTTATGGCCGAGATAACCGGACATGGCAACGCCGGACCCGCAATATCCCATCGCGTAATAGATGCCCTCATGCGCCCCGATTGTCGGCATGGCCGCAAAATCATAGGCGACATAGCCCGACCAGACATGGGAGACCGCCGCCCCTTCCAGCGCCGGAAAAATTCCGTCGAGGGTCTTTTTCAAAGACTGGGCCTGAACCTCGGGCGAGGCCGGAAAAACTGTCGGGCGGGCGCCCAGTAGCACACGCCGTCCATCGGGAGACGGACGATAATAGCTCAGCATGCGCCGGGTATCCGTGATCATCCGCTTTGTCGGAAACAGGCTGGAGACGAGGTTTTCCGACAGTTCCTCCGTTGCGATCATCGTGCTGCCGACCGGGATGATCCGCTTTTGCAGGAACGGAAGCAATCCGCCGGTATAGCCGTTGGTCGCGATAAGCAAGGCCGCCCCCTGCAATTCTCCCTTCGCTGTCATGACGGAGAATCCTTCCGCTGTCCTGGAAATCGCCTCTGCCCGAAGCGGCGCGATGACCCGCGCCCCTGCGCGCACCGCCGCCTCCGCCAGACCCTTGACATATTTCGCCGGATGCAGCCCGCCGGTATGATGCTGCCGCAACCCGCCCTTGTAGCCGGAGCTGTCGACATCTTCGCCATAGCTATCCGCACCCACCATTTCTTCCGGAACGTCGAGATACCTTTGCCGGCATTCGAAATCCCGGGTCATGCGGGCAAGGTCCTTCTCCAGAATGGCCGGATAAAAACGACCGGAAAGCGTAAGGTCGCAGTCGATCCCCTCCTCGCGGATACGCGCCGCAATGAACTCGACCGACGCCAGCGCTTCCTTATAGATCGCGCAGCCCTTCTCGACACCATAGCTTCCGATCAAGCCCGTGAGGCCGGGTTTGAGCAGATTGCCAACCATGCCGCCATTGCGGCTGCTGGCGCCGAATCCCGGCATTTCCATATCCAGAATCGTCACGCTCAAATTCCGTTTCGCCAGCGTCAGTGCCGCCGACAGGCCCGTATAGCCACCGCCGATGATCAGAACATCGGACGGGCCATCCGGCAAGGCAATCTCGGTCGGTTCAGGACGCGCGGCATCCCACCAAAAGGGCTCGGTTTTCATCAAAAAGATACTTTCAGCTGCTTCTCTTCCGCCGGTATTCTGAGCAGAGCCAGCGCGGGAGGGCAAGTCCAATTGACCGCGAATTGTATTTTTCTGTAAAAACACCTATTTAAAAGACAGGAAAGCAGCCAAGGGGAAATGTTTAGTTTGGCGAAAGATATCGAAAATACACCAGAGAAAACCGGCAAGGATGACGTTACGGAGTTTCTTAAAAAAGTGGCCGCAACGCCCGTGCACAGGTCCGCAGGCAAGGACGGTCGCCTGATTTTCGCCATTGACGCCACCGCCAGCCGTCAGCCGACCTGGGACCGCGCATCGCATCTGCAGCATGAAATGTTCGAGGAGGCCGCCTCTATCGGCGGGCTCGCACTGCAGGTCGCCTTTTTTCGCGGCTTTGGTGAATTCAAGGCAACGAAATGGACCACCGACAGCCAGGCCCTGATCAAGCCGATGTCGCGTGTCTTCTGTCTAGGTGGCCATACGCAGATCGAGAAGGTCCTGAAACACGCGCTGCGCCAGACCAAGAAGGAGCGGGTCAACGCGCTGGTCTATGTAGGCGACTGCATGGAAGAAGACGCGGATCAGCTCTGCCACCTCGCCGGACAACTCGGGATGTTGCGGGTGCCGGTTTTCCTCTTTCAGGAGGGATATGACGGTATCGCGGAAAACTGTTTCCGGCAGATTGCCAAATTATCGGGCGGCGCCTATTGCCGGTTCGATAGCGCCAGCGCCTCAACCTTGCGGAACCTGCTTCGCGCGGTGGCGGCCTATGCCGCCGGGGGACGGCGGGCACTAAGTGATCTCAGCAAAAAATCCGGCGGTGAAGCGCGGTTGCTTCTCGAACAGATCAAGTAGTTTCCGATGCTGGCCTATTTCATCATTGGCGTCTCGCTTCTGATCGCTCTTATCGTCGGGAGCCAGAGCCTGGCAACGGCAGACCCCAAAAAGATCCTGAAAGGACTCCGGGTCGCCAGCGTTATCTTTTTTGCGCTTCTGGCAGGCTTCTTCGCCCTGACCGGGCGATTTACCTATGCGATGCCGCTTGCTCTTGCAGCCCTATTTTTCTTGCGCAACAAGTCGCTCTTCGGAAGCAGTCGCCCGTCCGAGGGGCAGAAATCCGATGTCAAGACCGCCTGGCTTCGGGCAACGCTCAATCACGACAGCGGCGAGATGGACGCCACCATCCTGCAAGGGCAATTCAAGGACCGGGAGCTGTCCTCCCTCACCCGCGCGGAACTCGGCGAATTTCATCAGGAAGCAATCGGGGATGAGCAGACCATCGCCATTCTGGAGAGCTTTATCAGCCGGAAGTTCGGCGAGGATTCTTCAGACGACAGTACCAGCCAGTCGCAGGGGAACCGCCGCAGCACTGCCGACAGTGGCCCCATGACCCGCAAGGAAGCGTTCGAGATACTGGAGCTTGAGAGTAACGCAACAGTTGCCGAGATCAAATCCGCGCATCGGCGGCTGATGAAAAAATTCCATCCCGATCACAATGGGTCGGACTATATGGCCGCCAAGCTGAACGAGGCAAAGGACCTGCTTTTAAAGACATAAGCCGGACCGCATAAATCAATGCTTGCCTTTACGGCGGGCGAAATGCCATAAATTTCAAACCAATAAACAGCGGATCAAATATATATGCCTACAAAAGTTCGCAAAGCCGTATTCCCCGTCGGGGGCCTCGGAACGAGGTTTCTTCCGGCAACAAAGGCCATGCCGAAGGAAATGCTTCCTGTCGTTGACAAGCCTCTGATCCAGTACGCGGTGGAAGAAGCGCGCGACGCGGGGATTGAGGAGTTCATATTTGTCACCGGACGTGGAAAATCCATTATCGAGGATCATTTTGATCGTTCCTACGAGCTAGAGAGCGTACTGCAGGAGCGGCAGAAAGACAGCCTGCTTCAGGAACTGCATGCAAGCGTTCCGAAGGCCGGAACCATCGCCTATATCCGCCAGCAGGAACCGCTGGGGCTTGGTCATGCGGTCTGGTGCGCGAAAAGACTGGTGGGAGACGAGCCATTCGCCGTTATCCTTGCCGACGATCTGATTCTGGCAGATACGCCCTGCCTCGCCCAGATGACGGCGATGCGCGAGGAAAAAGGCGGCGGAAACATGCTCGCCGTTATGGAAGTTCCAAAGGAACATACCTCCCGCTACGGTATTCTGAGCCCGGGAAAGGAAACCGGAAATCTGATCGAGATTAACGGGTTGGTTGAAAAGCCGGCACCGGAAGCCGCCCCCTCCAATCTCGCGGTTATCGGTCGCTATATTCTGGAGCCGGGCATATTCGGCCTTCTCGAAAACCAGAGCCGAGGTGCAGGCAATGAAATCCAGCTGACGGATGCGCTTTCCTCCCTGCTGGGCGGCGATCCCTTTTATGGCCTGAAATTTGACGGCACCCGCTATGACTGCGGCGATAAAATCGGCTTTCTTGAAGCGAATATCGCCTTTGCCCTCAACCGCGATGACATGAAGGGCGACATGGGCGATATTGTCAAAAAAATTGCCAATAAGCTGTAGTATATCTTCTCACGGCTGAACGGACGGAGATTTTGCCATGCGTATTGCTGTGATTGGAACAGGCTATGTCGGGCTGGTCTCGGGCACCTGCTTTTCGGAATTCGGTCACGATGTGATCTGCATCGATACGGATGAGGCAAAAATCGCGCGCCTGAACGAGGGCGAGGTCCCGATTTTCGAGCCCGGCTTGCAGGCCATGATCGAGAAGAACTCCCGTTCCGGCTATCTGAAATTTGGGACCGATCTTGAGACGGCCGTATCGAACGCCGATGCCGTTTTTATCGCTGTCGGCACACCGAGTCGGCGCGGCGATGGCCAGGCCGATCTGAGCTATGTCTATGCCGCGGCGGCGGAGATTGCCGCTGCCCTGACCGGCTATACAGTCGTTGTCACCAAATCGACGGTTCCGGTTGGCACGGGACGGGAAGTTGCCCGCATCCTCCGCGAGGCGAACCCGGAGGCGGACTTCGATGTGGTCTCAAATCCTGAGTTTCTGCGCGAGGGCGCCGCGATTGAGGATTTCATGCGACCGGACCGCGTCATTGTCGGCACCGTGGAGCCCCGTGCGCAAGAGGTTATGTCCGCCATTTACCGCCCCCTCTCCCTGTTTCAGACACCGCTTGTGTTCACCAGCCTTGAGAGCGCCGAACTGACCAAATATGCGGGGAACGCCTTTCTTGCGACGAAAATCACCTTCATCAATGAAATTGCGGATCTCTGCGAGAAGGTCGGCGCGGATGTCCATGATGTCGCCCGCGGTATCGGCCTAGACCGGCGGATCGGCGCCAAATTCCTCCACCCCGGTCCGGGGTTTGGCGGCTCCTGCTTTCCCAAGGATACCCGGGCGCTGTTCGAAACGTCCATGGCCGCCGAGGCGCCGCTTCAGATTGTCGAAACCGTCATCGGAATTAACGAGAAACGCAAAAAGGCGATGGCCACCCGCATTATCGATGCCTGCGACGGGTCCCTCACGAACAAGCGTATTGCCGTTCTCGGCCTCACGTTCAAGCCGAATACGGATGATATGCGGGAAAGCCCGAGCCTGGATATCCTGCCCGAACTGATCAGGAGGGGCGCGACGATCCGGGCTTATGATCCGGAAGGGATGAGCGAAGCACGAAAGCTGCTGGAGGAGGTCGAGTTTTGCGACAGCTCCTACGCGACGCTGGAAGAGGCGGATGCTCTCGTCCTTATTACGGAATGGAATGAATTTCGGGCGCTGGACCTCGACCGGGTCAAATCTCTTATGAAAACGCCTGTCATCGTCGATTTACGGAATATTTATGATCCCCATGATATGACAGCCAAAGGGTTCGCCTATAGCAGTATCGGTCGGCCTCAATAGGCCGTGCCATCGACCTCTGGAAAGCAAAATACAATGACCAAGCATGAGTTTAACCCGACAATCCTGCGCGAGTATGATATCCGCGGTATTATCGACGAAACCCTCTTCGAGGCGGACGCCGAAGCCATCGGGCGCAGTCTGGGCACTCTGCTGAAACGGGATGGACACCAAAATGCTGCCGTCGGCTATGACGGACGGACAACCTCCCCGAAACTGAAGGCCGCGCTCATCAAGGGCCTGACCTCCACCGGGATAGACGTATTTGATATCGGCATGGGCCCGACACCGATGCTTTACTATGCGACCTATGCCCTGAACGCCGGTGGCGGGATCATGATTACCGGATCCCACAATCCCCCGAGCCATAACGGCTTCAAGATGATGCTGGGCGGAAAATCATTCTACGGAAAGCAGATTCAGGACCTCGGCGCACTGAGCGCGACCGGGCCGTTCGCGGAAGGCTCCGGCAAGGTCATCGACAAGCCGATTATGGAGGAGTATGTCGCCCGCCTCCTGCGGGATTTTGTTCCGGGACATGAGCTCTCTGTGGTCTGGGACTGCGGTAACGGCGTGACCGGTGAGGTGTTGCGGAAGATTGTCGCCAAGCTGCCCGGACGCCACATGCTGCTCTATGAGGAAATCGACGGCAGTTTCCCTAATCATCACCCGGACCCTACGGTTGCCGAAAATCTGGAAGATTTGATCCGGGCGGTGAAGGGTGTAAATGCCGACGTCGGAATCGCTTTCGATGGCGATGGCGATCGGATCGGCGTTGTCGACGGGCTCGGGCGGATACTCTGGGGCGATCAGCTGCTCGCAATTCTGGCACGAGAAGTTCTCGCCAATCACCCCGGAGCGCCGATAATTGCCGATGTAAAGGCAAGTCAGGTCCTGTTCGATGCGGTGGCAAATCTCGGTGGTGAGCCGATTATGTGGCGCACGGGCCATTCCCTGATCAAATCGAAGATGCAGGAAGTCAACGCCCCGCTGGCCGGCGAAATGAGCGGCCATGTCTTTTATAACGATCATTACTACGGCTATGACGATGCGCCCTATGTCGCCCTGCGCCTGCTCAACATTCTTGGCGCCAGTGCCCAGAAGCTGGAACAGATGCGCGACGAACTGCCGGAAATGATCAATACGCCGGAGCTGCGTTTTCCTTGCCCGGATGATGAGAAATTTGACGCCGTCACACGCATTCAGGAGGCTTTGGCGGCGGCCGGTGCCAACTACTCCGACATCGACGGGGTGCGCGTCAATACGGACGACGGCTGGTGGCTTCTTCGTGCCTCCAACACCCAGGCTGTGCTGGTCGCCCGCTGCGAAGCAAAGGATGAGGCGGGCCTAAGCCGCCTCAAATCCCAGCTTCAGCAGGCCCTGCTGGATGCGAAGGTCGACGCACCGACCTTCTAGCACCATATCCGCTGGCAGTTATGCCGGGGCGTAGAACGCCAGCTTATGTCCTTCGAGATCGCGGCAATAGGCGAACACGGACTGCCCCGTGCCCCGAGGGCCGAGCAGGCCTTCGTCCTTGCAGCCCATCGACAATGCCTTGGCGTGCATTTTCCCGACCATCTCCGCATTTTCCAGAAGAATAGCCACCATGGTGCCGTTGCCGATCGTCGCCTCTTTCTGATCATAGGGCTTGATAACCGCCAGCATGGGCTGACCGCGCGCAACGCTCCACATCCGCAGGCGGTCGTTCGACAGAACGCGCTTCGCCCCTATCTCTGCGAGCAGCTCATCGTAAAATTCTGTTGCTTTATCAATATCATTGGTTCCGAGAGTCACATAGCCGATCATTTGCATTTCCTCTTCTCTTGCCGTTCTTCATCGCGGCGTTTGCGTTATGGCGAGAAGAGTTATCGCATCGAAGTCGGACCCCGGTCGAGTGATTTTTTATGTAACGGAAAAATTGCCCGCGGGGTCAGCACAAAAAAGAGCCGGATCAACCGACCCAGCTCTTTCCAACCTTATACATCATAAAACTAATCCATACGCAACATGACGCTAAAACGCATGTATAGGTGGGTTAGCTTACCTTGCCTTTCTTGGGCTGCTTCACACCGATCCATGATTCGCCCGATGCCATAACGCAGGTTGCGCCGTTTGGCTGGGTGAGAACGATGGTCCAGGTTACGCCGTCCGGGCTTGAAAACACTTCAAGCATGCTGCCGTTTGCAGCAAGTCCCGCAGCGACGGGCGCTTCCTCGAATTTGCCGCTCAAATGCTTGAGTAATGCCGTTCGCTCAAAACATACGCTTTGGGCGGATGCGTCTGTCACTTGGAATGAAACCACCGTGGCTGCGATAAAGAGCACTGCAAGTCCAAAAGAAATGACAGAGCGCATGCCGACAAAACGGGCGACTGAGTGCCTGGTATGGTCGAAAATGCTTAACATACGCTCCTCCTTTTCTGCGAGAACGCCCCGTCATGAACCCGGCGGGTAAATAAGGAGACCTATCGCTATGATGAAAAGCGTAAACAGCAAAGGTTAATTTTCGATTAGGCTTCCAGAAGAAAGGGCTGAATTGCGGGGCTGCGCCAAAGGTCATACGACAGCGACAGGAAAAAAATTTACTATTCCAGCCACTTACGCCGATCCAAAAGGCTAGGATTTTTTTAAAAAATTTCGCTGAAAAATTGCCAGCCGATGCCCGTGACCATAGATCCCGAGATGCCGAGAGCGAGATAAAGGGCGAAAACCGGCTTCTTGACCAGCCCGTAAACCGCGATGGCCGCCGGAATGGAGGAGATACCTCCGGCGGTCATGAAGGCCATGGCCGCGCCCTGCGACATGCCAAGGTCGATCAGGCCGCCGACCAGCGGAATCGCCGCATAGCCGTTGAGATAGCTCGGGATACCGATCAGCACCGCAAGCGGGATGGCAAGAAGATTATCCTGCCCGACCAGCCCCTCGATAAAGCTGTTGGGGATATAAATGACCATCAAGCTCTCGATCAGGAACGCAAGTAGCAGCCAGCGGCCTATCAGCCAGCCATTAGAAGCGGCAGCGGACCGGAACTGGCCGAGCCGCGCGGGCTCGCGCCAGAATTTCCATTGCACATCGACCGGACCGGTGAGCGATATCTTCTTGCGGCAACCGCTCAACTCCCCCTTCAACGGATCGAGAACCCAACCACGCTGCTGCAACAGATAGACGGAAAAGCCGGCAAACAGGCCAAGGAGCATGGCGATGGCGGCTTTACCGCTGGCAAATCCAAAGCCAATGCCCACCGAAGTCAGAACGAAAATTTCCGGGTCCATGATCGGCGAAGCAATCCAGAAGGCCATCACCGGCGCGAGCGGCACGCCCGCCGCCAGCAACGAGGCAACAAGCGGAATCACGCCGCAGGAGCAAAACGGCGAGAGCGCCCCGACAAGAGACGCCGCGACAATTGCGGAAACGGGAGAGCCGGAAAAGGCCCGCGCAATCAGGTTATCGGCCCCTGTCGCGGAGAAATAGGCGGCAAGGCCAATGGCCAGCAGAAAAAATGGCGCCATGCCGAGCACCGCGTCGCCGAAGAAGAGGAGACTGACCGGCAGGTTCGCCGGATCGACAAGCGCCAGCAGCAGGATAATCGCGAGGCAGGCGAGGATAACCCGGTCGCTCAGCAGCGCCCAGAGGCGGGAACGGGTCGATGTCAGACTATGTAGAGCTTCGTTCAGAGACATATCTATATTTCCAGATTTATCGAATTAAACAAGAAATAACATCCCGTGTCGCATAATTCAAGAAATTATTTCGATAATTATCGAAATATTAGATTTGGAAGGATCAGCTTTTTTCCGGAACCGGTTCGATATGCGTCAAGTCGACGCCCATACAGCATTTATCGGTCAGTAGCTCGACCAGCCCTTCGACCTTCTTGAAATTAACAAAACACCTCAATGTCCGGCTTTCGCGCTGCTGGCGAATCAGGCCACCGCTAACCAGGTGGGATATATGATGGGAGAGCGTGGAACCGGGAATATCAAGAAGCGCCTGTATCTCACCGACTGACAGCCCCGCCTCCCCAGCCTGAACCAAAAACTGCACGACCCGCAAACGGATGGGATGGCCCAGCTTTGCAAGAGCGACGGCAGCTTCCTCAGTTTCCATCATTTCGGGCCTCTGTTTTAAGCCCCTGACTAGAGCTTTTCGACTTTATCCTCAACGCCGGGCAGGTTCAACGACCTGATCAGATGACGAAGTTCATGCCGCGCCGCCACATGGCTCATGGACATTTTCACGCCAACGCCCTTTTTATTCAAGTCCAGCATTGTCAGCCCCTTCAGGAACAGCTCGCGAAAGACGACACGCTCACCGAAGCCCGGCGCGGCGCGGAAGGAAATGCGGGACGCCAGCTTTTTCAGGATTTTCTCGATATGGCGCTTGTTATGGGCATCGGTATGGGACAGGCGGTTGCGCATCACCACCCAGTCGATCTTGTGATTGTCAATCAAGGCACGGCGCTTGCGCTGTTCCCATACCATTTCGCTATACCAACTCGGTTTTTCCACCTCAAGGCTGGTTCCGTTGACCGTTGCCAGCAGGTCGAGATCGATAAAGCTATCGTTCATCGGCGTCAGGAGGGTGTCGGCAAAGGAATGGCCAAGCTTGGAAATAAAACTATCGGCGCCCGGGCAATCGACAACAACGAAGTTGTTTTCATAGACGAGTTCCTGCAGCGCCGCGACGAACCGGGATCGTTCATCCGATTGCGCTTCATCCATATTTTTCTTGGGGCTGGGTTCAATGACCCGAAGCGTCGGCATCGGAAGGGTCAGCTTTTTCTTGGCGATATAGGCCTCGCGATTCTCGATGTACCGACCCAGCGTTTTCTGCTTGCCGTCAAGGTCAATGGCGCCGACCTTGAAACCCATCGTCAACAGCGAAATAATGATATGCATGGCCGTTGTCGATTTGCCCGATCCGCCCTTGGCGTTCCCGACCACGATTATATGCGCGCGGGTTGGCTGTTCCTCTTCTTCCGGATTTTTCTCGTCCAAAGTCACCGTCACGTCTGACACGTTCATTCGCCCCCAGCAATTTTCACCGCCGCCACCTGGCCAACATCTATTTATGATGCCGTAGTTAAGTAAACCAGCCACCGGAACATGACAAGCATCATATCGGGTTCAAATTTACAAATCATTGACGGAATTCTTTAACCCGTTCATTTATAGATGATCGGCTGGTCCGGATGGAAGGCATGATGGGCAAAGGCGAAATCGACGGTATAAAGAATATCCTGATAACCATTGGTTGTCTTTTTGCGGACGGTTACGTTGCCGATATCCACCCCCTCGCCGATCACCGCCGCATCAAGCGCGGAATTCTGCCCCTCCTCCCACTCCAGCAGCAGGCCATCCTCGGTTTCTATCCGCTTTTTATCGCGTAAGAAATCCAGTGCCCAGGCGCGGCCATCCGCAACGACTACGCGCGAGAGTGGCGCAACATCCGGCGGCAAGTCGCCGTCATACAGAAAGGGCTGCCAGGCGCTGTCATAACCCTGATACGGGTTCATCCCGTAGCGGCGAAATTTTTCATCCTGCGGGATGAGAATTTGCCCCTCCGGATAACGCTCGCGGAATTTCGCAAAGGATTCGATTCTGACGGGAATCATATCAAGTTCGGCGCCCGTCAGCTCTCCGACAATCGCCTCCCCCGTGAACTGCTGCCACCAGCTTTCCGTCTGCCGATCATACATGACAAGATCGGAGTTCCTGAGCTTGCCCGTTGTCCCGAAGTCGAGCCGCATGTCCCCTTTTGCCGGATGCTGTACCCGCCGGTCAAAAACAATCGACGCATTGCAAAGCGGGCAGAATGTCACCGCGATTGGAACGCCGCCAAGCTCATCATTGACGATCTCATGCCAGATCAAAACCTGCATGGGATAGGCCCGCGCCTCCCCGTTCAGGGCAACGCCGATAACCGGCTCGGTCGGCTTGAGATGATCCGCCTCCGCGGCGGACATGAATTTGGGGTTATCAATGGCCGGGATGGCATCCTTGCCGACCCCGCCATTTCGAATCTCCGAAAGCTCAATACTGCTTCGGCTGAAGTCCGTCGCGGGCCAGAATTTTGTCCAAACGGATGGTTCCGCGGTTGCGGGTTCAGGACGGCCAAACGCAACGGCCACGCCAATCAGCAAAAGGACAAAAATCCGGGTCATGACGCTATCCTAACCACCACCCCGGCAAAGCGATAATCAACCCTTTGTGAAACACGCTAAAACCTGCTACGGACAGCCATGGCAGTGGATGTGGAAAATATCGTCATTGGCGCAGGGGTCATCGGCCTCGCGATTGCACGAACGCTGGCGACCCTTGGCCGGGACGTGCTGGTGCTGGAGAGCGCCGCGCATTTCGGCGACGGCACCTCGTCTCGCAACAGCGAGGTGATCCATGCGGGCATCTATTATCCGAAAGGCAGCCTGAAGGCGATTTACTGTGTCGAGGGCAAACACAGGCTCTATGAGTACTGCAAAACACATCATGTCCCGCATCGCAATTGCGGCAAGCTGATCGTCGCCACCTCGCCGGAGGAGATTCCAACCCTCGAAGCGCTTGCGGATAAAGCGGCAGCAAACAACGTCAGGGACATCACGTTCCTGTCCGGAGCAGAGGCCATAAAGATGGAACCGGCGCTTCACTGCACCGCCGCCCTCCTCTCCCCTTCGACCGGCATCATTGACAGTCATCAGCTGATGCTCGCCTATGTCGGGGAGATTGAAGACGGCGGCGGCGCCATCGCCTTCAAGGCCCCGTTCGAGAGGGCGAAGAAAACGCCGGAAGGATTTACGGTGACGGCGGGCGGCACGACAGTCAGTTGCCGGAACCTGATCAACTCCGCCGGCCTGCAGGCGCAGGAAGTCGCGGCACGGATAACCGACCTGGCGAAGGAGCATATTCCACCGCGCTACCTTACCAAGGGAAGCTATTTCACCATGGCGTTGCCCTCGCCCTTCTCGCGGCTGATCTATCCCGTGCCGAATACTGCAAGCCTCGGCATTCATGTCACCCTCGATCTCGCCGGGCAGATCCGCTTCGGCCCCGATCAGGAATGGGTGGAGAAGATCGACTATGCGGTGAACCCGGCGAGGGCGAATGATTTTTATGCGGCAATTCGCCGGTATTTCCCGGCCCTGCCGGACAACTGCCTCATCCCGGCCTATTCCGGCATCCGTCCCAAGGTGCAGACACCGGACGGGGAAGCTGCAGATTTTATGGTCATGGATGAGCGGGATCACGGCCTGCCCGGCCTCGTTAATCTGTTTGGCATGGAAAGCCCCGGACTGACGTCGAGCCTGGCGATCGGCAGCGTTATCGCAGAGAGCCTGCGCACGACAGACCGGCTGTGAATCACCTGTTTTCCGGGAGAAATTCCCGGTTCTCCCCAAAGGTCCCTATATTTTTGTTGCGCCGCAATAACCGCCGCCGAAATTTTCAAATTCCATTCGCCAATTTAGCGAAAGGAAGCTGCAAAGTTTGACATCAAACAAATTTGGGCTTGATTTTCCCCTCTTTTAGGAAAATATCACTGTTAACATGCGAATTTTTTAATATATCGACTGAGGCAAGTTATGGGCGTTTTTTCTGCAAAGGAATTTGATAATCACGAGGACGTGTCGTTTTTCCACGACGAAAAATCAGGGCTGAAAGCGATTATCGCTGTTCATGATACGACCCTCGGACCGGCACTCGGTGGAACCCGTATGTGGGACTATGCAAACGAAGCGGAAGCCCTCGCCGACGTGTTGCGTCTGTCCCGTGGCATGACCTACAAATCCTCGCTGGCGGGGATCAACCTCGGCGGCGGAAAGTCCGTCATTATCGGCAATTCCCGCACCGACAAGACCCCTGAACTGTTCGAGGCCTTCGGCCGTGCTGTCGACCATATGGGCGGCAGCTATATCGCCGCGGAAGATGTCGGAACGACGGTCGCGGATCTTGAGATTGCCCGCCGCACCACGCGGCATATTGCCGGTATCAGCGAAGGAAATTGCGGTGATCCGTCACCGGCGACCGCCTATGGCGTTTTCTATGGCCTGCGGGCGGCGGTTGACTTCAAGATCGGGAAAGGGGGGCTGAACGGGATCAAGGTTGCGGTGCAGGGCCTTGGCAATGTCGGCTATGGCCTTTGCGAATTGCTGAGAGACGCCGGGGCCGAACTGGTGGTTGCCGACGTTCATGACGCGGCAGTGGAAAAGGCCGTGCAGAATCTCGGAGCGACCGCTATCGGGGTCGATGAAATCTATGATCAGGCGGTGGATGTGTTCGCCCCTTGCGCCCTTGGCGCCATTCTCAATGACGACACGATCAGCCGCCTGAGAGTCAAGATCGTTGCGGGCTCCGCCAATAACCAGTTGGCCGAAGATCGCCATGCACGCGCCCTGATGGACAAGGGTATCCTCTATGTACCTGATTACGCCATCAACGCAGGCGGGATCATCGTCATCAGCCATGAAGGAGGACGTTTCGATCGCGAAAGGGCGATGTCCCACGTGCGCGGCATTTATGACACTTGCCAGAAAATCTTTATCCGCGCCGCCCGCGAAAGAGTCACCACCGCGGAAGTCGCCGACAAGATCGCGATGGAACGGATTGAGAAAGTGCGAGAGGAAAAAGCGAAACTCGCCCTTGCCAGTTAAGCAGCCGGTTTTACGACCAGCGGTTATGGACCCAGAACCAGTGGTCCGGCCGATCGGTTATCCATTCCTCATATGTTTCGTTAATCACCTTTAGAAGCGCATGGACATCCTGTGTCTTGTCGCCTGTGTCCGGCCTTTCGAGCGCCGGATAGATAGTGAGCCGACGCTTGCCACTTGCCAGCCGCTCTGTTCGCATGGGATAGATCGGCACGTCCATCTTGCAGGCAATTTCCGCGACGGCCGGCGCCGTCATGGCCTCGCGGCCGAAGAAGGGAACCGCCATGCCGCCGTTCAGCTTCTGATCATTCAATAGGACAATCGCCCCGCCTGCCCGTGCGGCCTTCAGGATCGCCCGCGCCCCCTCGCGACCCTTGGGCACGAACTTATAGTGCGGGTCGGCCCGCATTTCCTGAAAGAAATCCTCAACAAGCGGATTGTTCGCCGCCCGGTAAATGCCAGTCGCGCGGGATCCCAACCGCTGCCCGACAAGCCCCACCAACTCCCACGGACCATAATGCGCCGTCACAAAGAAGGCCGCCTTGCCACTTTCAAGATAGGTGTCCATATGCTCGCCGCCGATAATCTCGACCTCCTCCGGATTTGCCATGATCGCCTTGTTGAACGGCAACTCGCCAACATTGCGGCCGAGGTTGTCCCACATATGCATCAGGGTATCTTCAATCTCTTGCGGACTGAGATCGGGGAGCGCCTGTTCCAGGTTCGATCTGGCAAGGGAATGCACCTTCATGCGCGGGCCGATTTTCCGGGCAAGCCAGCCGCCGAACGCCGCCGCCCGCGTAAGGCCGAGGCATCTGAAAGTCCAGATGACAATCCGGACGGCAATCCATTCCAGACGGTATTTGAGCGAGACGTCCTTCATACACGCGCGCCTTTCAGCACCGACAGCAGCTGTTTCTGAAACTCGGCGGGGGCTTCAAAATTCATTTCGACATCAAAGACACTGACCATCATTCGGGCATCCGTCGAGAGCCGCACATAGTCCTTCCGCGTCGTGACGAGGGCTGCATTTTGCGCCGCCGCCGTCTCAACCATTTTCATAATTTCCTGTTTATTATAAACATGATGATCTTCATAGCTAAAGCTACTTATAAGCCTGCATCCGGCCTGGCGAAGGCTGTCAAAAAACTTTTCCGGACGGCCGATCCCTGCGAAGGCAACGACTGCCTCGCCCGAAATCGCATCCGCATTCTGCTTCGGAAGCAGTCTGGAATTATAAACCGGTTTATTTTCTTTTAACCCGTTATATATATCGCTATCCCGATTGCCGCCGACCAGCACGATGGCATCCGTCCTCTCCAGCCCGGAGGCAAGCGTTTCACGCAACGGTCCTGCCGGAAGCAAGCGGCCATTTCCGACCCCATATTCCGCATCAAGCACAAGAAGGGAGAGATCCTTGGCAAGGGATGGATTCTGAAACCCGTCATCCATGATGATGACATCCGCCCCGGCTTCAACGGCGGCCCGGGCGCCGGCCACCCGGTCCTGCGCGACCCATGTGGTCGCCGTCGCGCTGAGGATCAGGGCCTCATCCCCGACATCGGCAAATTTATGGACATCCGGCACAACCCGCACCGGCCCCTTTAACTGCCCCCCGTAGCCCCGGGTCAGGAAATGCGGCCGCTTTCCCTCCGCCAGGAAGAAGCGGGCAATTGCAATGGCAACCGGGGTCTTGCCCGCGCCTCCTGCCACGACATTCCCGACACAAATGACCGGCACCTCAACACGGTGACTTTTCCGGAACGAGCGGTGAAGACGGCTCCCCCCTCCATAGGCCCAGGCGGCAGGCGCCAGTAGATACGGCATGAGGCTTTTGCTGTTGCGTCGCCAGAAGTCAGGAGTTTTCATCCTGCCTCCGCGCCAGCAGACCTTCAATCGCCGACAGGGACCGTGTCAGGGTCTCCTGCCCCGTCGCCACGACCTTTGCCGCCCTTGCCGCCATCTCGTCCCTCTCTGCCGGTTGTCCGACAAGATGCGTAACCACCTCCGCCAGCGCCGCTGCATCGTCAACTTCCGTTGCGGCGTCAAAGTCTGAAAAAGCCGCCATCACATCGGCGAAGTTATCCATATGCGGCCCGTGAAGCAAGGCACAGTCGAGCCGCGCGGCTTCCAGCGGGTTCTGTCCCCCGTTTGGCACGAGGGACCCGCCGATAAAAACAATGCCGGAAAGCCGGTAGAACAGGCCCAGTTCGCCGATGGTGTCCGCGACATAGATCGCAGTTTCCTCCGTCATCCCTTCGCCGAGGGAGCGCCGCGCCGCCGTCAGCCCAGCCTCCACAAACAGGGCGGCGATTTCCTCCCCCCGCTCCGGATGACGCGGCACGATGAGAGTGAGCAAATCCGGCCAACGCGCTGAAAGCTGCTGATGCGCCGCCAGTATATGCGCTTCCTCCCCGCGATGGGTGCTGGCTGCGAGCCAGAGCGGACGGCCATTCACGGCGTTCTGCATTATCTCAAGCGCATCCGTGTCAACTGGCAGCGGCTCGGCCGCAAACTTGAGGTTGCCAAGGCATTCAACCGGCGAAGCCCCCAGTTGCCGCAGACGATCCGCCGACAGGTCCGATTGCGCTGAGCAGAAATCGAAGTTCCGAAGAAGCTTACGGGACAGGCCGAAGGACTTCCGCCAGACTTCGAAAGACTTTTCCGTGATCCGCGCGTTGACCATCATCATCGGAATATGCCGCTTGCCGCTTTGCATGATAAGGTTCGGCCAGATTTCCGATTCCATCCAGATCGCAAGATCGGGCCGCCAATGATCCAGAAAGCGGCACACGGCCTGCTTCATATCCAGGGGGACATATTGATGAAACGCCCCTGCGGGAAGGCGCGCAATCATGATCTCCGCCGAGGTACGCGTTCCTGTCGTTACCAGCACATGCCGCGCCGGCTCTTTCGCCAGCAGCCCGTCAATCAGGGCAAGGGCCGAGACAGACTCGCCGACAGAGGCCGCATGAATCCAGATCAACTGCCCCTCCGGGCGCGGCAGGCCGGGATGGCCCAGCCGCTCCTGGAACCGTTGCGGGTCCTCCTTGCCTAAGGCCAGCCGTTTCTTCAGATGCCGCCTTAGCAACGGCCCGCCCAGGAATAGAAGGCTGTTGTACAAAGCCAGCTGCATCAGCTCTCCGCCACCTTGCGGTGCGGTTTGACGGGCTTGTCTCGCGCTTCCGGCTCCACCGTATCGCGATTGCAGACGGCGTCCGCCCTCTGGGTAATCTCCGTCAGGCTGCTTTCGATCGCATCCCGGGCGATCACGAAAGCATTGTTTTCATCCTGCCGCGGCACCTCGATCCCGTCCCCCCAGATGACGACACCACGGCTGAACGGGGCCGCCAGGAAAAACCGGTCCCAGCTTCCGAGAACCTTACCCCGCGTCGTCGAATAGCTCACCGGGTACACGGGAACGCCGGACAGTGCTGCCAGCCGGACAACGCCTTCCTGCGCCCGCATTCTGGGCCCGCGCGGCCCGTCCGGCGTAATCACCGCGACATCCCCTTTTTTAAGGACTTTCAGCATCTGCTTGATGGCCGCCGCCGCGCCCTTGCTGGCGGACCCCCGGATGCTGTCCTGTCCCCAGTGCTTGATGGTGCGGGCGATAATCTCTCCGTCCCCGTGATGGGAGATCATGACATTGACCCGGGTCTGTTTCTGGACGGAAATCGGCATCATCAGCAGGCGGCCGTGCCAGAAGGCCAGAATGAAGGGCTTTCCCTCTGTCATCAGCCGGTGAGGCACCTCGCCGTTGATGACCTTCCAGCGGCTCGTCCGATAGACAAACCAGATATATCCCGCCGCCAGAAAGCTGATGACCGCCTTTGCGCCATCACTTTTCAGTATTTTCTTGATAACCGTCAAATATCTCAGCTTTCACCGGGTTTACTCCACGCACCGATATATCTTGCCCGCCGCGGCAATTCCAGCCTATTCACCAAAAATCGACTATTTTCCCAAACCGCCGATTGCCGCGCGCCCGATATCTCTTTACTCTGAAGACAGCACCTTATAACGCCACCAGAGTGGCCAGAAAAACGAAGCCCGTGTCATGACGAACATTGCACCTCCCGAAATTTATGCTACTGCCTGCCCTCACGACTGCCCGTCGACCTGCGCGCTTGAAGTCGAGAAACTGGGAGATCGGGAGATCGGGCGCGTTCGCGGCGCCGAAGACAATACTTACACCGCCGGTGTCATCTGCGCGAAAGTCGCCCGCTATGCGGAGCGGACACACCATCCCGACAGGCTGATGCATCCGATGCGGCGTGTCGGGGCGAAAGGATCGGGGCAATGGCAACAGATTTCCTGGGATGCTGCCCTTGATGAAGTCGCCGAGGAATTCCTTAAACGGGAGGCAGAATATGGAGCGGAAACCATCTGGCCCTATTATTACGCCGGAACCATGGGACTGGTGCAACGGGACGGTATCAACCGTCTTGGGCATGTGAAGAAATACTCCCGGCAGAAATCGACAATCTGCACAATGCTGGCATGGACCGGCTGGAATGTCGGCACCGGCGCCCTGTATGGGGCGGACCCCCGGGAAATGGCGAAATCGGACCTTATCGTCATCTGGGGCACCAATGCGGTTCATACCCAGATCAATGTGATGACCCATGTCACCCGCGCCCGCAAGGAGCGGAACGCGAAGATTGTCGTCATCGACCCCTATCGCAATGCAACGGCAATCGCGGCGGATATGCATCTTTGCCTTCGTCCCGGTACCGATGGCGCGCTTGCCTGCGCGGTCATGCATATCCTCTTTGCGGAAGGCATGGCGGACCGGGCCTATATGGAGAAATATACCAAGGGCGCAAGGGAGCTGGAAGAGCATCTTAAAAGCCGGACACCGGAATGGGCTGCCGCGATTACAGGCCTGTCAGTTGAGGAGATTTACGGCTTCGCCAGAGCCTACGGCCAGACGAAAAGAGCCTATCTCCGGCTCGGATACGGTTTCTCAAGGAGCCGCAACGGCTGCGTCAATATGCATGCGGCAAGCTGCCTGGCGGCGGTGAGCGGGGCCTGGCAATATGAAGGCGGCGGCGCCTTTCATAACAATGGCGCGATTTACCATTGGGACAAGACCCTGATCGAGGGACTGGACGCCGTCGATCCCGCCGTCCGCATGCTCGATATGTCGCGCATCGGACCGGTTCTAACAGGGGATAAACGGGACCTCTGCGATGGTCCGCCCGTGACCGGCCTGCTCATCCAGAACACCAACCCGATGGATGTGGCGCCGGATCTTGCCAAGGTCCATGCCGGATTTGCACGCGATGACCTGTTCGTCTGCGTCCATGAACAGTTCATGACCGAAACCGCGAAGATGGCGGATATCGTCCTGCCGGCGACCACCTTTGTCGAACATGATGATTTCTATCAGGGCGGCGGGCAGAATCATATCATGATGGGCGGCAAGGTCATTGAACCGCTCGGCGAATGCCGCTCAAATCATGCGGTGATCTGCGACCTTGCGAAACGTCTCGGCGCCGAACACCGCGGCTTCGAGATGACAGAAATGGAAATTATTGACGATACGCTGAAGAAATCCGGCTGGCCCGACGCCGGGCAGCTCACCGCCAGCAAATGGCACGACTGCCAGCTTCCGTTTGAGGAGGCGCATTACCTGGGCGGTTTCGCCCATCCGGACAAAAGATTTCATTTCACACCGGACTGGTCGCGGATGGGGCCGGATTTCGCGGAGATGCCCACCCTGCCCGATCATTGGGATGTGATTGACCAGACGGACGAGACGCACCCCTACAGGCTGGTCACCGCTCCGGCGCGGAATTTCCTGAATTCAAGTTTTACGGCAACGCCAAGCTCGCTCAAACGCGAAAAACGGCCGACGGTAAAGATTCACAGCCAGGATGCCGCAAAAATCGGAACCGAGGATGGCGCCATCGTCCGCCTTGGCAACAAACAGGGATCCCTGCTCCTGCATGCGGAAATTTTTGACGGCGTTCAGCCCGGCACCGTGATTTCGGAGGGCGTCTGGCCCAGCAAGCATTTCATCGAAAAGATAGGGATCAATATCCTGATCAGTGCCGATGCGGCCAAGCCCAATGGCGGTGCCGTCTTCCACGATACGGCCGTCTGGATTACCGCAGAAGAGTGATCCTAGATCAGACCGAGAGAACGGAGCTCCGCCGCCATTTCCTCGGATAACTCGCCTTCGCTGTCATCATCGACCTTGCCTTCCTCGACAAGGTCGCGCAAATCCCGCGGCGCGTCGGCCTCTTCGAGATAGCGCCAGCCCTGATGTGGACCTCGGGAAAACAGCTCGGTTTCTATCAGCTCGGACTCGAGCATAATGCCGCATTTCTCGCCCTCATGATCGAACAGCCGCTCCAGCCCGGTCACCGCCTGACGCGCCGCGATATGACCCTTGATGATCCAGTAAACGGAGCCGCCATCAAGAAGCTCGACTTCCCGCGTCGGCCGTTGCTTCGTGACGTGACAAAGCGGGCCCGCGATCAGGCGACGGGATTGATTGGAACGGAGTTGCTCAACCGAAGAGATTCCGACACTGACGATGAGTAAATGTACAGCCATAGCCTCAAGATACCCTGTTTCGCTGCTGCTTGTCCAGAAACCGCCGCTAATTCAGTTTTCCCTTGAGGGCCCGGGCGACGCTTGACACCGGCGGACGCCCGAAGAAATCGGAAATGAACCAGGCTGTCTTGACGAGCTTCTTCAAATCGATACCGCTATCGACCCCCATGCCGTCCAGCATATAGACCACATCCTCGGTCGCCACATTGCCGGTCGCGCCGGGTGCATAAGGACACCCGCCAAGTCCCGCAACGGAACTGTCGAGCCGGGCAACCCCCATCTCAAGCGCCGCCAGATAATTGGCGAGAGCCTGACCGTAGGTATCATGGAAATGCACGCCGACGGCCTCAATTGGAATGACATTGGCCACAGCCTCGATTACCTGCTTCGTGCGGAGCGGTGTCCCGACGCCAATGGTATCGCCGAGGGAAATTTCATAGGCCCCCATGTCATAAAGTTTCTTCGCCACATCCGCGACGGCGGCGGGGGCAATCTCTTCCCCTTCGAACGGGCTGCCGAGGGCGCAGGAGATACTGGCGCGATAGGGTATGCCGGCGGCGGTCGCGGCTTCCGTTACCGGCGCGAAACGTTCCAGGCTCTCCGCGATGGAGCAATTTATGTTCCTCTGATTGAACATCTCGGAGGCAGCGCTGAAAATCTCGATCTCGTCCGCCTTCGAGGCGACGGCGCCGTCATATCCCTTCATATTCGGGGTCAATACCGCATAGGTCACATCGTCCCGGCGGGAGAGCTTCGCCATGACGTCGGCAGTGTCCGCCATCTGTGGCACCCATTTAGGGGAGACGAAGCTGCCGGTTTCAATAGAGGTGACCCCGGCATCAACGAGCCGCTCGATCAACTCCACCTTGATATCCGAAGGCACCATCTGCTTTTCATTCTGCAGACCGTCCCGCGCGCCAACCTCAAATATCCGCACCGCCGAGGGAATAGACATCAAACCTCCTCACTTTCTTCCATACGAACGAGGACGGCGCCATCATCAACCTGATCCCCGACCTCGTGATAAATCTCGCCGACGACCCCGTCCGCGAGGGCGGTCAGCGTATGCTCCATTTTCATCGCTTCCAGAACCACCAGCGGATCGCCCCGGCTGACGGTGGCGCCTGCCGTGGTGAAAATCTGGATAACCTTTCCGGGCATTGGCGCCACAATGGCGCCGACCCCACTATCAACCGCCATATTATCGAAATCATCAACAACACGCAGGAATTCCACCTGACGGCCCTGATTGAGGACGGTGACCTTGGGCCCGTTCAGAACGATAGCAGCGGTAAACTTGTGCCCGCCGATATTCGCGTCCAAGTTTCCATCATCAGAAAGGTCGGCTGTCGCCTCGAATTCCGCCGAAGGAAGCTTTACCCGGAAACCGCCGTTTTGATAGATAACATGAACAGCTATCTCTTCGTCATTTATATTAAATATGAAGTCATCATGCCCTTCATCGTTGAGCCGCCAGGCCTCCATACTGTCCCAGGGGGAGTATGGATCGCTGGCCACACTCCGTCGGGCGGCATGATCCCGATTGCGTTCCAGCAGGATATGAAGCGCCGCAAGGACAATATCCTGATCGGTCGGCTGGACTTTGGCCGGGACGAGATCATCCCGGAACCGCTCAATAAATCCGGTATCGAGATCCTTCGCGGCAAAGGCAGGGTGGCTCGCAATCTTGCCAAGAAAATCAAGGTTCGTCGTCACGCCCGCAACCTGATAGTCATTCAGGGCCGCTGTCAGTTTTTGAAGCGCATCGTCCCGGTTTTCATCCCAGACAATCAGCTTCGCAATCATCGGATCATAAAAAGGCGTGACGGTGTCCCCTTCCCGCACACCGGTATCTATGCGCACGGTTTCACTTGCCCGGGGCGGACGCAGCCGCAGCAAATTGCCGGTTGCCGGTAGGAAATCATTGTTGGGATCTTCGGCGTAGAGTCGCACTTCGAAGGCATGGCCGGAGATCGACAGATCCTCCTGCGCGCAAGGAAGTTCGCCCCCCGCCGCAACCTTCAACTGCCACTCTACCAAATCCTGACCCGTAATCATTTCGGTCACCGGATGCTCCACCTGAAGGCGGGTATTCATTTCCATGAAATAGAAGGCATCTTCCTTTAGCCCGTCGGAAACATCGGCGATAAACTCAATCGTTCCCGCGCCGACATAGCCGATGGCTTTCGCGGCCGCGACCGCCGCCGCACCCATGGCGGCCCGCATGGCGTCGGGCATATCCGGCGCCGGGGCCTCTTCAATCACCTTCTGGTGGCGCCGCTGTAAGGAGCAGTCCCGCTCGAACAGATGAACGGCATTGCCATGGGAATCCGCGAACACCTGAATTTCGATATGACGCGGCTTGGTCAGGAATTTTTCGATCAACACCCGCGCATCACCAAAAGCCGACTGTCCCTCACGCTGGGCGGATGCCAGCGCCGCCGGAAATTCCTTTGCGGAACTCACGCTGCGCATTCCCTTGCCACCGCCGCCAGCAACGGCCTTGATAAGAACCGGATAGCCGATTTTTTCGGCTTCCGCTGCCAGCATATCCGGGTCCTGTCCCTCTCCATGATAGCCGGGCACAACCGGAACGCCTGCTTCCACCATCAAAGCCTTGGCGGCGTCTTTCAGGCCCATCGCGCGGATGGCATCTGCGGGCGGTCCGATAAAGACAAGACCGGCCTTCGCGCATTTCTCCGCAAAACCGGCATTTTCAGAGAGGAAACCGTAGCCGGGATGGATTGCTTCCGCTCCCGTCTGCCGCGCCACCTCCAGTATCTTATCCGCTTTCAGATAGCTTTCCGAGACTTCAGCCGGACCGATCAGGACGGCTTCATCCGCCATCTCAACATGGCGCGCGCAACTGTCCGCTTCAGAATAAACAGCCACCGTCTTGATCCCGAGACGGGCCGCTGTTTCCATGACCCGACAGGCGATTTCACCCCGGTTCGCGATTAGTATTTTTTTAAACACGGTATTGGGTCCCTCTTCCAACTGGAGGTTCAGATGATATGCCAGGACGGCTTGCGCTTTTCGAGGAAGGCGCTGATGCCTTCGGCGGCTTCTTCGGTTGTTCGCCGTGCGCCGATCCGGTCTGCCGTTTCCTCCACAAGGTCCTGATCGATCGGTCTGCCAGCGACGGTATAGATCAGGTCCTTGGAATCGGCCATGGCACCCGGCGCATTCTTGATGAGTTTATCCAGCATCTCATCACGAGCCTCCGCTAGGAGATGGACATCCTCAACAACCTCATGCAACAGGCCGAGCCGGAGGGCTGCCTCGGCATCGAAGAGTTCCGCCGTTAGAAAATAGCGACGGCAGGCGCGCACGCCAATCGCTTCCACCACATAGGGAGAGATGACAGCCGGCAGCAGCCCGAGCTTGACCTCGGACAGGCAGAACTTAGCGGCCTTCACACCAATCGCAATGTCGCAAGCCGCCACGAGACCGAGGCCGCCGCCATAGGCCGCCCCCTGAACCAACGCGATGGTCGGCTTCGGGATATCGTTCAGGTTCTTCAGCATCCGGCCAAGGGCAAGACTGTCTTCGCGGTTATCCTCCTCGGTGAAATGCGCAGCGCGTTTCATCCAGTTGAGGTCCGCCCCGGCACAAAAGCTTTTCCCCGCCGCCGCGATAACAACAGCGCGAACGCCATCCTGGTGGCCGACATCTTCAAACATATCGCCAAGACGCTCGATCAGTTCCTCATTGAAAGCGTTATGCACCTCAGGACGATTAAGCGTAATGGTTGCAATACCATCGGTTGAAAAGTGCAATACCGCTGATTCTTCGGTCATAAAAATCTCCTACATTCTGAACAGGCCGAATTTCGTCGGCTCGATGGGGGCATTGAGGGACGCGGACAGGCCGAGACCTAATACCGTTCGGCTTTCCGCCGGATCGACAATACCGTCATCCCAGATGCGAGCGCTAGCAAAATAAGGATGGCCTTCCTTTTCATATTGCGCCTCAATCGGAGCTTTAAAGGCGGCTTCTTCCTCGGCGCTCCAGGTTTCACCGCGCGCCTCCATGCCGTCGCGCTTGACAGTTGCGAGAACGGACGCGGCTTGTGTCCCGCCCATCACGGAAATCCGTGCGTTCGGCCACATCCAGAGAAGGCGCGGACTATAGGCCCGCCCGCCCATGCCATAGTTCCCGGCCCCGAAGGATCCGCCGAAAATGATCGTGAATTTCGGCACTTTCGCCGTCGCCACCGCCGTCACCAGCTTGGCTCCGTCCTTGGCAATCCCACCCGATTCATACTTCTGCCCGACCATGAAACCGGTAATATTTTGCAGGAAGATGAGCGGGATATTCCGCTGGCAGCAAAGCTCGATAAAATGCGCCCCCTTGACCGCGGACTCAGAGAAAAGAATGCCGTTATTGGCAAGGATGCCCACCGGATATCCGTGGATATGGGCGAAGCCGGTCACCAGGGTCGTGCCATAGTTCTTTTTGAATTCATCAAAATCCGAGCCATCAACGATACGGGCGATGATCTCCCGCACATCGAAGGGCGTACGCATATCTTTCGGGATCAGGCCGTATATTTCCTTCGGATCATACAGCGGCGGTGCCGGTTTGCGGACTTCCAGCGGCATCGGCTTCGGCCGGTTGAAGGAGGCAACACAGCGCCGCGCGATCTGTAACGCATGCGTATCATTCTCCGCCATATGGTCGGTTACGCCAGAGATACGGGAATGCACTTCCGCCCCGCCAAGGTCCTCTGCCGAGACCACCTCTCCTGTCGCCGCCTTCACCAGTGGCGGACCAGCGAGAAAGATCGTGCCCTGGTTTCGCACGATAATACTCTCATCGCACATGGCGGGTACATAGGCGCCCCCCGCCGTACAGGATCCCATGACAACGGCGATTTGCGGGATACCGAGCGCGGACATGTTCGCCTGATTATAAAAACTCCGGCCAAAATGATCACGATCGGGGAACACATCCTGCTGGTTCGGCAAGTTCGCCCCGCCGGAATCGACGAGATAGATGCAGGGAAGCCGGTTTTCGAGCGCAACTTCCTGCGCCCTCAGATGCTTCTTCACAGTCAGCGGGTAATAAGTACCACCCTTCACCGTTGCATCATTGCAGATGATAATACATTCGCGCCCCTCGACGCGGCCAATGCCGGTAATGATACCGGCGGAATGAATATCGCCGCTATACATATCCCAGGCCGCCATCTGGCTGAACTCAAGAAAGGGGGAGCCGGGATCAAGGAGCTTGCGAACCCTTTCGCGCGGGAGCAGCTTGCCACGCGAAAGATGCTTCTCCCGCGCGCGTTCCCCGCCGCCCAGCTTGATGGTCGCGACTTTTTCCTTCAAATCCTCAACCAGCGCGGTCATTTGCGCAGCATTTGTCTTGAAGTCATCGCTGCGGGTGTTGAGGTCACTTTTTAAAACGGACATCTGTCTTACTTCCTTCTCAGCACGCAGAAATCGATTGCTTGGCGAACGTCGCCCTATGTGGTACGGATTTGCCTCTCAACAAGAAACAAAAAGGGAGCCATAAATGGCCTATAAAGCTTTTGACCTGACTGGGAAGGTCGCCCTCATCACAGGTGGAAACGGCGGGATCGGCCTCGGCATGGCGGACGCGATTGCACAAGCTGGCGGCGATGTCTGTATCTGGGGCACGAACGATACGAAGAACGCCGCCGCTGTCGAACAGCTCAAGGCCCACGGCACGCGGGTTTCGTCCCTGAACTGCAATGTCACCGATGAATCGGAGGTAAAGGACTGCTTTGCCGAGACTCTCTCGCAATATGGCCGTGTTGACGGCTGCTTTGCCAATGCGGGCGTGAGTTCGGGCAAGAAGTCCTTCCTCGATATTGATGACGCGGAATGGCAGCGCGTGCTCAGCGTTAATCTGGACGGTGTTTTTTATACATTCCAGGCCGCGACGAAGCATATGGTGGAGCGGGCGAAGAATGGCGATCCCGGCGGGCGGCTTGTCGGCACGGCCAGCCTTGCCGCCATTTCCGGCGCCGCGCGCAACGAACATTACGCGGCGACCAAGGGCGGCGTTATCTCGATGATCCGCGCGCTCGCTGTCGAATTCGCACGATATGACATTACGGCCAATGCCATCCTGCCGGGCTGGATCGAAACGGCCATGACCGAAAATGCCATGAACTGGCAGAAATTTTCCGACAATGTGAAGCCCCGCATCCCGGCCGGACGCTGGGGCAAGCCGGAGGATTTCGGCGGCACTGCGGTTTATATCATGTCGGGCGCCAGCAGTTACCATACGGGCGATACCTTCCTGATCGACGGCGGGTACTTCCTGTTCTAGACCGATCATTGCTTCCGGCTCCGCCAGGGCGGGGCCGGTGCCTCCTCTGATATTCTGCGCGCCCAAATGCATTACCAGCCCCCGGTGGTGAGCCATTCATCGAGCTGACCAACGCGGTCGGCGCCCCAGAAAGACTGACCATCGACGATAAAGAAGGGAGCCCCGAAGACTTTTCTCTCAAAGACAATTTCTTCGACCGATTTCTTGAATGCCTCTTTAATCTCGGCATCCTGAACGGCGGCAAGAAAAGCGGTCCGCTCCGCACCAACGCCCGCGGCGATATCCGCCACGACCTCGGGTTCGGAGATATCCTTCCCTTCTACAAAATAGGCCGCATAAACCGCCTTGGCAAAAT
>PAKP01000062.1 GCA_002706985.1 Sneathiella sp.
ACGAAGCGGTCCAGCATGATGTCGCCCAGCACCAGCACGTTAATCTTGGAGATATTGTCCAGTATGGTCAGCAAGGAGGAACGGTTTTCCATGGATGTCACACCAGTTTCAGGGATTTTTCAAGGGCGCCGCAGAGCATATGGCCGAGGGTGATATGCATTTCCTGTATCCGCCGGGTGGACTGTGCGGGCACGATCAGCGAGACATCGGCAAGGTCTGGCATTTTTCCGCCGTCGCGGCCGGTAAAGGCATTGGTGACGAGCCCTTTTTTGCGTGCCATTTCAAGGGCTTTCACAATATTCGGGCTGGTGCCGGAGGTGGAAATGCCGACCGCGACATCGCCCGCGCGGCCGAGCGCGTCGATCTGACGGGCGAAAATTTCATCGAAGCCGAGATCATTGGCTCCCGCGGTTAGCGCCGAGGTATCAGTATTCAGCGCAATGGCGGCGATGGGTTTGCGATCCTCGACAAAGCGGATGACAAGCTCGGCCGCGAGGTGTTGGGCATCCGCGGCGCTGCCGCCGTTCCCAAAAAACAGGATCTTGTTGCCGCCCTTGATGGCGGTGATCCAGCAGGTGAGCATTTCCTCAAATGCCGGGCCGAGCGCGGCGCGGGTTTTGGCCAGAACCTCGCCATGATCTTCCAGTTCGTCGTTAAAATAGTCTCGCGGGTCCAAAATGCATCGCCCTGAATGTAAGAGATGTATTGGTCATAGTATAATCTGGCGGCCCCTGCAAATACGGAGTTGGTGTGGCCGTTAATTCGCCGCCTTTTCGCGGGGCGGCAGACGGCCCGCGGCCACGTCTTCTATCAGATGGAGCTGACGCGGGAGCATTTTCTTCAAGGCATATCTGTCGGTGGCGGTTTTCCGCGCGGCGTCGCGGATATCCTGAAGCTCGGAGACATTGTCCAGCACCTCTTCAATCTGGGCGGCAAGGGCCTCGGGGTCATGAAACGGCGCGAGGAAGCCGTTGACGCCCGGACGGATAATCTCGCGGACCGGCGCCGTATCGGACCCGACGACAAGCCCGCCGCAAGCAAGACTTTCAATCAGCGACCAGCTCAGAACGAAGGGCACGGTGAGATAGGCGCGGACGGTGGAAAACTGCAGGACCTTCACATATTCCGAATAGGGAAGCGGCCCGGTGAAATGAAGTCTTTCGGGATCGGGCTTGAGCTCCGCCACCATGCGTTTGCCCCAGCTTTCCCCCTCCGGCAGCTGCTTGCCATAGGCGACGCGGTCCTCCCCCACCACCAGGACATGCAAATTCGGCCGCTGTTTCATCAGAAGGGCGGCGGCGCGCATGAATTCGGGAAAGCCGCGGTACGGTTCCATCCCGCGGGTGGCATAGGTAAGAATTTCCCCGGCATGGCTGAGGTCCAGATTGCTGATTTTCGCGGGCGCATCCGGGTTCGGCCTGAAATAATCCGTATCCACCCCGTCATGAAGGACCGACAGCTTCGAGTGAAAAACGGCGGGAATCTGCGAGAGTTGAAACCCCGTCGGCACCTGCCCCCAGTCGCAGGTCGCCATGTCCATCAACAGCGGCATGTTCTTGCTATGGATACGGGCGGTGTCGTCATGGCCGATGGCGGCCGGATCGAGGAAGTCGGCATCGGACCCGCGGGCGTGATAATACCATTCGAAATAGCTGAGCAGCCGCGCCTTGGGGAAGACTTCCTTCACATAGAGGCTGTTTCCCCATCCGGAATGGGCGCAGATGATATCCGGCACAAATCCTTTTTGTTTGAGATCGAGGCAGGTGCGAAAGACGGTCTGACCGTTGAGAACGGCCGATTCCACGGAACGAAGATAATGATGGGTTTCCGCCTTGGCGTCCCGATGCGGCTTGTAGAGAATATTCCGAACGCCGGGAATGGCCGTCGGCGCCCGGTGCGAGGCGAACACCACGCGGTTTGATTTGTCGGCGGCAAGCTGGCGCGCGACATGGCGGTACTGCGCGGGGAAATTATTGTGCAGAAACAATATGTTCATTGAATTTAAAGCGGATCCTTCGGCAAATCCATCGATTGTCGTGCGGCCCGCGGATCAGTGCTGTCAAAGGACGAGAAAGGCGCTTTCAGGCGGGTTTCGGCCATGCTTATATAATCCGGATTAACCTCGATGCCAATGGCCTTGCGGCCAAGGACGGCGGCCACCCGCGCCGTCGTCCCGCTGCCGAGAAAGGGATCGAGAACCGTATCGCCCGCATTGGAGGAAGCCTTGATCACCCGCTCCAGCAGGGCTTCGGGCTTTTGTGTGGGATGCGGCAGGCGTTCGGCCGCGCAATAATGCACATGGCTGAACTGCCAGACATCGCCGGGGTTGGCCCCCGCCATATTGTTGCGCTTGCGATAATATTTCTGCGGCACCCGCACGTAATCGAGGTTAAAGCACGCGTCATTCCCCTTTGAAAACCAGAGGATATCCTCATGGCGCGGGGAAAAACCGCGCTTGCGCCCCATGCCTTGCGTATAATGCCAGGTGATCCAGCCTTGCGGTGTCAGTTCAAACGTCTCTTCCAGCATCAGATAGAGCCGGGCGATGAATTTGACCCCCATAAAACAATAGAGCGATCCGCCGGGTTTCAGGAGGCGTACGGCCTCGTTAAGCCAGTCCCGTGTGAAGGCCTGATATTCCTCCCGGTCCTTAAGGTCGATATTGTTGCCATAGTTCTTGCCGAGGTTATAGGGCGGGTCCGCCACGATCAGATCGACGCTCTTTGCTGGCATTTTCGCCATTTCCGCCGTTGCATCGCCGCAGATCAGAATGGGTTTAGGGGTTTCCTGATCCATAAAATCTATTGCGGGGAGCGTTTTGCCATGATGCGCTGTAGCGTACGCCGGTGCATGTTGAGCCGCCGCGCCGTCTCGGACACATTATGGTCGCACAGCTCATACACCCGCTGGATATGTTCCCACCGGACGCGATCGGCGGACATCGGGTTTTCCGGCGGTGGCGGCGTGGCGCCCTTGTCGGCGAGCAGGGCATTGGCGATATCCTCGACATTGGCGGGTTTGGCAAGGTAATCGATAGCCCCCGCCTTCACCGCCGCCACCGCAGAGGCGATGTTGCCGTAACCGGTCAGCATGACAATGCTCGCGTCCTTGTTGACATTGCGGATGGTTTCCACCACCTCAAGGCCGTTTCCATCCTGAAGCCGGAGATCGACGACGGCATAGGCGGGCGAAACTTCCGCTGCCCGCTTCTTTCCCTCTTCCACCGAACTCGCCAGCGTTGGCGTAAACCCCTTACGTTCCAACGACCGGCCAAGCCGGTTCAGGAAAATCTCATCATCATCAACAATCAGCAGAGTCTTTGTCTCGTTCATATCCCGGTCTTTATTATTGTTCACGCTCAATCACCTGCAACGTCAAGATTAGCATACTTTTTAATTACTAAAAGGATCAGATTTTTCGAGCTTTTGGCGCGACCAGAGAATTTCCACAACCGCGCCGCCGCCCGGCCGGTTGCTGAAGCTGAGCTCGCCGCCGCTCCGCTTGATCAGCATGTCGGCGATAAAGACACCGAGGCCCATGCCACCCTTGCCTCGCCGGCTCGACATATAGGGCTCGCCCAGCCGGCTGAGAATTTCTTCTGAGATGCCGGGGCCATCGTCCCGGATCTCCACCCGGACCAGGCTCTCGTTCCAGTAAAGGTCAATGGTGACTTTGCTGGCCGCGAATTCGGCGGCGTTGCTGAGCAGGTTGCCAAGGCCGTGGCGGAGTTCCGGGCTGAGGTACAGGCGCGGAATGTCGGACATGTCGCCTTCCGTCTGGATGGTGAATTCCTTGCCGCTGTCCTTGTATTTCTCCGTGATCAGGGTGAAAAGATTGTCGAGCGCGACGAAGTTGTGATGGGCGGTGCCCTGGATGAACCGCTCGGTTTCCGGCCCCTTGGAGAGCTGCGCCAGAACCTCTGCGCATTTTTTTGCCTGATTGTGCAACAGCGCGGCATCGTCGGCGGCATCGCTTCCGGGAGGCAGTGCCTGCGCCAGTTCCTCGGAGACCAGCAGGATGGTGTTGAGCGGGGTGCCAAGCTCATGGGCGGCGGCGGCGGCGATCCCGCCAACGGCGGAAAGCTGCTGCTCGCGCGCGAGTTCCGCACGTGCAATAGTCAGCGCATCGGTCATTTTCCGGGAATCCGCTGCGATTAGCCAGGCATAGCCGGAGAGAAACGCGGTTCCGAGCACCAGCGCAGCCCAGAGGGCGAGAATATAGGTATCCGACAATACCAGAGAACTCTCGGGTAGCGGCAGCGGTTCATAAAAGAGCGCCAGGACGGAAATACAGACGAGGGTTACCAGACCGAGGAAAAACGTTCCCTGCCGGGACAGGTTCGTGGCCGAGATGGTGACCGGGACAAGAAACAGTACCGAAAAGGGGTTTGTCAGGCCGCCGGTGAAATACAGAAGCCCGGCAAGTTGCAGGATGTCATAAAATAGATAGAGGATAGCGCCGCGGTTCGGCAGCCGTGCCGACGGCTTCCGGCTGAAACTGACCAGCAGATTGAGAATGGCACTTGCGCTGATCAGCAGGGCGATCGGCAACAGTGGTAACTCATAGCCGAAAAAGACCAAAACGATGATAACGGTCAGCGCCTGACCCAGAACTGCGAGCCAGCGAATATACACCAATGTTTCCAGCCGCATGCCCGGCGCGGTCTGGTTGATGTCATCTGCCTGGTCTTCAAGCGAGCCCGGCTCACGTATTTTTTTGGTCATATTCAAGGGAACTTTCGCACCCGCCTTTTTTTCTGAAGAAATTTCGACATATTAATGCCATCATTAACCACATATTTTAATGCAGTATCCCGTTTTCCAACGATTAGTCAAAAAGGATTGAGAAGATGCAGAAGACAATCAGGGCGAGCCGTCGAACCTTCCTGTCGCTTGTGGCCGCAGGCGCTCTGCTCATGGGCTCGGGCAACCTTGCCTCCGCGGGGGAGGCGCAGGACCAGCTCGTTGAAAAGGCGAAATTCACGATTACGGATGTCGCTTCGAAATCCGAGATGGAACAGTTTCGCAAGCTGCTGGCCGTTGCCAAGGGTGTTGTAGTGTTTCCGCAGGTCCTGAAGGCCGGGTTCTTCGTTGGCGGCGCGGGCGGCAGCGGTGTTCTGTTGGGCAAGGATGAGGCTGGCAACTGGTCGTCTCCCGCTTTTTACACGATGGGACAGGGCAGCATCGGCCTGCAGTTTGGCGCCCAGGCCAATGAGCTTGTGTTGGTCGTCATGACCGACAAGGCGTTGCAGGCAATCATCAGCAACCAGGTGAAGCTCGGCGGTGACCTGTCGGCGGCGGTTGGCCCGGTCGGAACGACCCTCGGGGCGTCCACCACCACAAACCTGAAGGTTGATGTGTTCTCTTTCGCGATTTCGAAGGGTCTGTTTATCGGGGCGTCGGTGGAAGGCTCGATCCTGTCGTCGAATACGGATTCCAATGAGTCCTATTACGGGCAACCGACAACATCCCAGCAGATTGTGATCGACAGGACGGTCTCCAACCCGCAGGCCGATGGATTACGCTCAGCACTGGTTGCCGCTGAGGCGGAATAAGACCTCAGCCCGTTTCTGGCACGGTCAGGAATTTGCCTCTGAGAGAAGGCGCACGACATCGGAATGACGGTTTTGCTGGGCATGGTCCAGCGCCGTCCTTCCGGTAAAATCGGTTTGGTCCACTGTCGCGCCCTTTTCAAGCAACAGCTTTGCTGCCTCATAATGGCCGGTTTTCGCCGCCTTGATCAAGGCGGTCTCCCCCTGCCGGTTTTCCTCATCCAGTTTTGAACCCGCCTCTATCAGGATAACGGCGACATCTGTCGAGCCATAGGCGGCCGCCTGCATCAGGGCCGTATTGCCAAGCGGGTCGGTCAGGTCAACCCGCGCGCCATGGTGAAGCAAAGTGCGGACGGTTTTCGTAACACCGGCGATGGCGGCATGGTGTAACAGCGGGACTTTTTTCAGATCTCGGATATTCGGATTGTTTCCGGTAAGCAGAAAGGATTCGACCGCCGCGGAGTCCCCATGAGCCGCGCTTCGGAAGACCGGATCTTCGCCAAGCAACGACGATTGGGCGAATACCGAGGGTGACATCAGAAGAATCAGGAAGAAAACCGACCAAAAAACCCGCATGAAAAATGCCTCTAATCCACTATGCTGTGTGACATTTCACACAAAATTGAGGGTAAATATTAATCAATTATCTGTATTTTCGCAAAAAATACTGACACAGCCATAGATTTTCCTATATTATGTTGCAGTGCAGCGAACTTTTGCGCAAATGAACAATAACAAGACCCAGTTGAAAAGGGCCTTGTCAAATTAGGAGAGTACAACGTGCTTTACCAATTTAACGAAATGCAGAAATTGGCGCTTTCCCCTGTCCGTATGGCCGCACAAATTTACTCTCAGGTCCTGAGGAATCCGTTCAACCCGATTTCCGATACGCCGCAGGCGCAGACCCTTGCCGCGAGCTTCGATCTTTTCTCGGAAACGACGCAATATCATGGAAAACCGGCCTTTGGCATCACCTCAACCAATATCGACATGCGGACAATTGCCGTGACGGAAGAGATTTTGCACCGCAAAAGTTTCTGCCAGCTCAAGCATTTCAAGCGGGATACGAAACGGAATGATCCCAAGCTTCTGATCGTGGCGCCGATGTCCGGCCATTTCGCGACATTGCTGCGCGGGACGGTGGAAACAATGCTGCCGAACCACGATGTCTATATTACGGACTGGCGCGATGCGGCGAATGTCCCGGTGTATGAGGGTCGATTCGATCTGGATGACTATATCGACTATGTCATCGAGTATCTTGAGATTCTTGGTCCGGAAACCCATGTCATGGCCGTTTGTCAGCCCGGTGTCCCGGTTCTGGCGGCAATCGCCCTGATGTCGGAAGACAATAACCCGAATACACCGCCGTCCGTTACCCTGATGGGCAGCCCGATTGATACCCGCCGCCATCCGACAGAGCCGTGCAAGCTGGCGATGAACCATTCCATCGAGTGGTTTGAACATACGGTGATCAACCATGTACCGATCGGCTATCCGGGCGCGTTCCGGCGCGTCTATCCCGGTTTTCTGCAGCTTAGCGGCTTTGTCAGCATGAACTTCGGCCGCCATATGGAGGCCCATGTCAAACAGTTCGATCATCTGGTTGAGGGCGATGGTGACAGCGCGGACAAACACCGCGCTTTCTATGCGGAATATAACGCGGTCATGGATCTGACCGCGGAATTCTATCTTCAGACGATCGAAACCGTCTTTCAGAAGCAGTCACTGGCCAAGGGTGAGATGATGTACCGCGGCGAGCGCCCGGTACGCACCGATCTCATCAAGAAAACCGCGATCATGACGGTTGAAGGTGAGCTTGACGATATTTCCGGTATTGGTCAGACGGTGGCCGCCCATGATATATGCACGGCCCTGCCGGAAGCTATGAAAACCCATTATGAGCAAAAAGGCGTCGGCCATTATGGTGTGTTCAACGGCAGCAAGTTCAGAAGTGAGATTGCACCGCGCATCAGTGATTTCATCCTGAACCATGAGCCGAGAAACCGGGCGCGCCTCTCCCTCGTTCCGAAGGAAACGAAAGAGGTGAGCGAAAAGCCTGCGCCCGCAAAGGCGGCAACTTCCGCCAAAGCGGCGGTAAAAGAGGCGCCGAAGAAGCCGACGGCAAAAGCGGCGGCCAAACCCGCCGCGAAAAAAGCACCGGTGCGGACGGCGGCCAAAAAACCGGCGGTGACGAAAGCTCCGGCAGCGCGCAAAACAACACCCAAGACAACGGCGAAAAAAACAGCTACGGTCAGCTCAGCCGCGCCCCTGAAGGCGCAGAAGTCGCCGACCAAGGCCAAAACAACGGCAAAGGCACGGCGGAAACCGACTAAAAAGGCTTAAGCTGGTGTGAGTGAACGACCGTTTTGGGAGACCGTGGCCCTTGAGGACATGACGTCGGAGCAGTGGGAATCCCTCTGTGACGGCTGTGCGAAATGCTGCCTTCTCAAGCTTGAAGACGAAGATACCCTTGAACTTGCCTATACCGATGTGGCGTGCCGCCTGCTCGATCTCGGGACCTGTGCCTGCACGCGTTATCCGGAAAGGTCGCGCCTTGTGCCTGATTGCGTCACCATAACGCCGGATATTATTCCGAAGTTGCACTGGATGCCGAAAACCTGCGGCTATCGCCTGCTGTCGGAAGGTAAGCCCCTGCCCTGGTGGCATCCGCTGGTCTCCGGCGATCCGGAAACCGTTCATCAGGCGGGCATTTCCGTGCGCGGGCGCGTGATTTCGGAACGCCGGGCGGGTGATCTGGAGGATCATATCGTTGACTGGCCGGATGAAGACATTGACTGAGAACGCGGCGCCGTTGCTGGTGACGGGACCGCCGCCCTATCTTGCCTATGACGGCCGGAAAATTCCCATCGAGATATTGCGCCCTGTCCGTTCGGCCCGGATCAAGGTCCGTATCGACCCCAGGCGCGGCATTGTCCTGCTGCTGCCGAAACGCGCTTCCCTCAAGGCCGGGCTTAATTTCCTGAAACAGGAAATTGACTGGATTACAAGTAACATCAACAAGTTACCATCCGCCGTTCCGTTTCGCGATGGCGCCATGCTGCCGGTTCTGGGCCGGATGCACCGGATTACCCATGTCCCGGAGCAGCGCGGTTTTGTCTGGGCGGAGGACGGGCGCATCTATGTCGCGGGCGCCGCTGAGCATCTGCCGCGCCGGGTAAAGGACTGGACCCGGAAGATGGCGAAGACGGAAATCAGCGTCTGGGCCGCCGACTATGCCGACAAAATCGATGTCCGCTACAGCGGCATCACCCTGCGCGACCAGATTTCCCGCTGGGGCAGCTGTTCCTCCACGGGGAAGCTGAATTTCTCATGGCGTCTGCTGCTCATGCCGGAGGAGGTGATGAGCTATATCGTCGCCCATGAGGTGGCGCATCTTCGGCATATGAACCATTCATCCGACTTCTGGCAGCTGGTGGATGAGCTTCACCCCACGGTCGCCCCGGCGAAGAAATGGCTGAAATCCCACGGGGCGGAATTACATAAATATGGCGTTGAGAGAAGAGACGGGGTATGACAGGGGGCCCTCTGTAGAAAGCCTCTCATGAAACGACTCGCCCCTTCTTCAGTTACCTTCACTTTCTATCTCGCGGCTGCCGTTGCGCTCGGGCCGCTGTCGACGGATATGTATCTGCCGACATTCCCGCAGCTCGCCGCCTTTTTCAACGCGACCCCGGCGGAGGTTCAGCTCACTCTCAGCATCTTTACCTTCGGGATTGGCGGATGCCAGCTGATTTACGGGCCGCTCACCGACCGGTTCGGGCGAAAGCCGGTCATTATGGGCGGATTGCTGATTTATGTGCTGGCAAGCCTCGCCTGTGTGATCGCGGTCAATATCGACCAGCTGGTAATCTCGCGGTTTTTCCAGGCCCTTGGCGCCTGTGCGGCGATGGTGGCGCCGCGCGCCATGGTCCGCGATCTTTTTGCCCGGGAACAGGCGGCCCGGCAACTTTCCCGCATGGGAACAATCATGGGGCTCGCACCTGCCATTGCCCCGGTGATCGGCGGCTATATCGTGTTTTTCTATGGCTGGCAGTCGATCTTTTTCTTTCTCGGGCTGTTTGGTTTCCTCATGGCGCTGATCACGGTCTTCCTGGTGGACGAGTCGCTGAAGGTGAAGGACCTGAATGCCATTCGTCCGCGCCATATTGTCCGCAATTATTCGGATTTGATCCGCCATCGGGAGTTTCTGGGCTATGCGCTGACCGGCGGCTTTTGTTTTGGCGGCCTGTTCTCCTTTATCTCGGGCTCGCCGCTCGTCCTGATCGAGGTGTTCGGCGTTGCGGCCGATAACTTCGGTTATTTCTTCGGGATCGTGGTTCTCGGCTATATGGCCGGAACCCTGCTCGGGCCCTATGTCACCAAAAGCCGGGGGCTTTCCGTCTCTGTCGGGATCGGAACGGTGATTTGCGCTGTTGGCGGCGTGGCGATGCTGGCCGCCGCCTGGGGCGGGCTGCATAGCGTTTCGGCCGTCGTTATCCCGATGATCGTCTACACCCTCGGCCTCGGGGTTGTATTGCCGCAATCGCAGGCCGGCGCCATGGCGCCCTTTCCGGAAAAGGCGGGCTCCGCCTCGGCCCTGATGGGTTTTTTGATGCTGGGATTTGCCGCGCTGCTCGGGTTTCTGGTCGCCTACTTCTATGACGGAACCGAGATGGCAATGGCCACGTCCATTGGCCTGATGGGCATCGGTTCCGCCCTTATCTTCCGCCTGACGGCAAGCGGTTCAACGGAAGAGCACTGGGAAGAAAACTAGCGGCTCACGGCATTTGCCGCTGCTTCTCCAGATAATCGAAAGAATCCTTCTTTTCCGGTATCTTCAGATCATCCGATACCGGCGCGCCGCCGCTGCTTTGGGACGCGGAGTTCCGGTTTGAGAAGGCGTTGACGATCCTGTCCCAGATGCTGTCGGTCGATTTTTTCTCTTCCAGCTGGTTGAAGGCCACCGCATGGGAGGTTTCTGAATGGGTGATGAAGTCCTTCCAGGTGATGGCCGGCAAGTTGCTACCGTTGACCCGCTTTGTGGCCGAGCCGTCATCATTGCCGAACCAGACCCCGGCGACCAGATCCGGTGTAAAACCAATGAACCAGGCATCGCGGTAGTCCTGCGTCGTGCCCGTCTTGCCTGCGGCGGCGAAGCCCGGGTTCGCGGCCTTGCCCGTGCCCCACTGGATTGTTGCCGACATGACATCCTGCATCTTGTTGATGGTGGCGGCGGTAATTATCTTCCCCTGACCGGAGGTTTGGCGCTGGTACAGGACCGGGCCGTCCTTTTCCCGGATCTGGAGGACGCCATAGGGAAGCACGGTCGTTCCGCCGTTGGCGATCACTGCATGGGCGGCCGTCATCTCCAGAAGGGAGACTTCATAGGTGCCAAGTGAAATCGACGGATGCAGTGGGAAATTCCCGGTCAGGCCGAGATTTTTCGCCATTCCCGCGACCTTGTCGCGGCCGACTTGCTCGGTCACCTTCACGGCGACGGTGTTGATGGAACGGGCAAAAGCCTCGCGCAGGGTCATGGCGCCGTTGTATTTGTTGGTATAGTTATTGGGTTGCCAGCCATCGATATTGACCGGGCTGTCATTGAAGATGTCGTCGGGGGCAAGGCCGTTTTCAAAGCCGGCAAGATAGACAACGGTCTTGAAAACCGACCCGGGCTGCCGCCGGGCCACCGTCGCCCGGTTATACACTGATTCCGAATAGGTCCGCCCGCCTATCATGGCCTTCACCGCGCCCGTGGGAGACATGGCGACGAAGGCCCCCTGGCTCACATCCATGGCGGTGCCTTCCGCTTTCAGCCGCGCTTCGATCGCGCGTTCCGCATCTGCCTGCATCTCAAGATCAAGGGTTGTGGTAATCACCAGATCCTTGGTCGTGCGGCCGATATAGGCCTGTACCTCGCTGACCACCCAGTCGGCAAAATACCGGACATTGCGAAAATCCTGGCTGGCATTCACCAGAACAGCCGGGTTGCTGCGGATTTTCTCCGCTTCTTCCGGCGTGAGATAGTCTTCCACCACCATGCGGTTGAGGACAACGCTGGCCCGGTCCTGCGCGCGCTCCAGATTACGGGTGGGCGCATAGTAGGACGGGGCCTTCAACAGGCCCGCCAGCATCGCCGCCTCGGCCATCGTCATTTCCGGTGCCGGTTTTGAGAAGTACTTGCGGGTGGCGGCATCAATGCCGTAGGTACCGGAGCCGAAATAGACGCGATTGAGATAGAGCGCGAGGATTTCATCCTTCGAATATTCCGCTTCCAGCCAGAAGGCGAGCAGGGTTTCGCGGATTTTCCGGCCCAAAGTACGCTCCGGCGTCAGAAACAGGTTCTTCGCGAGCTGTTGGGTGATGGTGCTGCCGCCCTGAACCACGCGGCCGGCCTCATAGTTTCGCCAGGCGGCGCGGACGAGGCTGACCGGGTTCAGGCCGAAATGATCATAGAAATGGCTGTCTTCCGTCGCGAGGACAGCCTGTTTGATATTTTCCGGGATATCCTCGATCGGGAGCATATCGCCATAAAGATCGCCATAGGTGGAATATCGGATGCCATCGGCGGTTTGCAGCACCATGGAGGGGCGTTTCTCGATCACGCCGATCCCGGAAATATCCGGAAGCGTATAGGCGAAATAGCCGAGGAACAGGCCGCCCAGCAGCAGGCACCACAAAGCAATTGCGCCGCCCCAGTTGACGATTGGCGTCAACATGCCGGAACTGCGCTGCGACTTGCGTTTTCCCTTGGACGTGCGCCGGGTCGGGCTCTGCCGGGAGGCGGCCTTTGCCGTGCTCTTCTTCTTTCTCGGCGCGGGTTTGGGACGCTGCGGATAACTTGCTGTTCGTGACTTTGAAGCCGACGACTTGCCGCCTGATCCCTTTGATGCCTTCTTCATAATCGAACTCGATTGCTACTTTAATACTGGCGAAATCCCGTTTAAACCGCCCTTATTACCTATATATAAGGCAAAAATGAGATATCCCCTTTTCAACTCCTGTTGTCCTGCCCGCTCGTCTAATCGGTGGCAGGCTCATAAAAGGTAATCAGATTGCCATCGAGATCAAGGATGGCGAATTCGATCAATCCCCACGGTTTGCGGCCAAGCGGCGCGTTTGGGTGGACAATCCGCTCCTGTCGGCATCTTTCATACAGGCTTTCAATGCCCCTTACCTGAAGGCGGCAGCTCGTGGCCTCGGCGATGCTCCTGTCGTTGCAGGCCCAGAAATGAATCTGCACAGGTCCTCTGGCGACAATTCCATAGGCCCCCTGCTCCGCGTAAATTTCGGTGAAGCCAAGCTTCGATATCATAAACGCCACGGATTTCCGAATGTCCAGCGACGCGAGAACCGGCGTTGCGGAGATGATTTCTGCGTCATCGGATGATATCGACATTACGGACCTCCCGGCCAGACCGTCATATGGCGCTGCGCCGCCCCTCCTCAGGCATCCAGAAAGCTGACTTTCAGGGCATTGTCCTGAATGAAATTGCGTCGTGGCTCCACCACATCGCCCATCAGGGTCGAGAAGACTTCATCGGCCTCGTCTCCGTGATTGATGCGTACCTGCAGCAATGTCCGCGCTTCATGATCAAGGGTCGTTTCCCAGAGCTGCTCGGGGTTCATCTCGCCCAGCCCTTTATAACGCTGCATGGTGAGCCCGCGCTTACCAAGATTGGTCACCGCTTCCATCAGTTCAAGCGGTGAGTAGATAACCTGTCGCTTGTCCTTGTGAATAAAGGTGGCGGCCTGGGCATAGATCGCCTGCAACTCGTCCTTCATGGTATTGAGCTGGCGCGCCTCGGCGGAATGGATCAGGTTGCTGTCCACCAGCTGCGTTTCCGTCACGCCGCGAACCTCGCGGCTGAACTTCAGGCTGTAGTCCGGCATAATTTCGCCGACCCATCCCCGCTCCGTTTCGGAGGAAATGGTATCCATGCGCTTGGCGACAAAATCGGCGGCTTCGGGCCCGCGGACCGGATCACTCAGAACCTCGTCGCTCAGCGCCCCGGCAATGGAGACCTGCTCGACAACCGCGCGGTTCTGAATTCTGGCAATCGAATCAATAAGATCACGTGCCTGACGGGCGCGCGCAACGAGAGCACGCAAATCCTCTCCGCTTCGCTGTTCACCGGACGCGAGTTCCAATACTACTTCTTCCAAGCCCTGTTCGATCAGATAGTCATCCATGGCCTTCTGGTCTTTGAGATAGACCGAAGACTTGCCCTTCGTGACCTTGTAAAGCGGCGGCTGGGCAATATAGAGATAGCCTTTTTCGACCAGTTCCGGCATCTGCCGGTAGAAGAAGGTGAGCAGAAGCGTTCGGATATGCGATCCGTCTACATCGGCGTCCGTCATTATGATGATCTTGTGATAGCGCGCCTTTTCGATATCGAACTCTTCCGGCCCGATGCCGGTGCCAAGCGCGGTGATCATCGTGCCGATCTCGTTGGAGGAGAGCATCCGGTCGAAGCGGGCCCGCTCGACATTGAGGATCTTCCCCCTGAGCGGCAGAACCGCCTGATTGTGACGGTCCCGTCCCTGCTTGGCGGAGCCACCGGCGCTGTCACCCTCGACGAGGAACAGCTCCGACACCTCCGGATCGCGCGACTGGCAATCGGCGAGCTTACCCGGCAGGCTGGAAATATCGAGGGCTCCCTTACGACGGGTCAACTCGCGGGCCTTGCGGGCGGCTTCACGGGCCGTGGCGGCCTCGATAACCTTGGAAATCACGATTTTGGCGTCATTCGGATGTTCTTCGAACCATTGGGTCAGTGCGTCATAGACCGAGCTTTCAACGATCGGCCGCACCTCGCTGGAGACGAGCTTATCCTTGGTCTGAGAGGAGAATTTCGGGTCCGGAACCTTGACCGAGACGACGCAGGTCAGCCCTTCGCGGGCATCGTCACCAGTGATTGTCGCCTTTTCCTTTTTGGCAAT
>PAKP01000063.1 GCA_002706985.1 Sneathiella sp.
AGGAGGAAGAGGCAGCGGCCTTCACGGAAATCGGCACCGATATCTCCGCGACAGAGCGCCGGGCCATGGTCGCGGAGAGGGAAACCAACGACCGTTTCACCGCCGTCTTCCTCGCCAACAAGGTCGGCGAGATTTTCCAGGCGAAGGTATCGGGCGTCACCCGGGCCGGACTGTTCCTCAGCTTCGATGACACGGGCGCCGATGCGCTCGTGCCGATCTCCTCTCTCGGCAACGATTTTTTCAATTTCGATGCGGACAAGCATATGCTTGTCGGCAAGCGCACGGGCGAAACCTTCCGTCTCGCGGACCGTCTCTCCGTCCGGCTGCGCGAGGTGGATATCGTGACCGGCAGCATGATCGCCGAGGTCATCGACGGCCGCGATGGCGACAAGGCCGAGGCCCGGCCGGCTAGACGCCCGGCACCACGCCGATCCGCCAAATCGAAAGACGAGCGGGGCGTGAAGAAAAAGAAGCGCACGCTGCCCAAGGGCAAGAAGCGGGCACAGCGGCGCAAGGAACAGGGCTGACTCTGCGGCAGAGTGTCGCAAAGCCTTTTTCCGCATACTCTTCCTCACCAGATAATGGTATCTTCCAGGCGAAAGTTGAGAAACAATGCCAATGATGACAGCAACAAAAGAAGAGAGATCCGTTAGTCAGGCCATGCTGAATGGCCTGCGCCAGCGCTGCCCGAAATGCGGGACAGGCCGGATGTTCAACAGATATATCAAGGTCAATCACAGCTGCGACAATTGCGGAGAGGAACTGCATCATCAGCGTGCGGACGATGCCCCGCCCTATTTCACCATGCTGATTGTGCTGCATTTCGCCATGTCCGGTCTGGTCGCCGTCGAACAGATCTACAGCCCGGCGACCTGGGTCCAGCTAACGATCTGGCTTCCCGTATGTCTGGTATCGGCGCTCTGGATGCTGCCGCGGATAAAAGGCGCCCTGATCGGTATCCAATGGGCCCGCTACATGCACGGCTTCGGCGGCGATTTCACGTAATCAGGCTGGACTTGCGGCGTTGCCCGGTGCATATTCTGGTAAAAAGTGAAAGTACCAGAAAATGACGACCGAAAAGAAACGTTCCGTCGCGGAAAGCCGGACAGACGGCAGCAAGGCCCCCCGCCCGAAAGATGCCGCGACCCTCATCCTGTACCGGCAGAGCAGCAAAAATACCGAAATCCTGATGGGAGAGCGTAGTGGACGGCACAGCTTCATGCCCAATACCTATGTCTTTCCGGGCGGCCGCGTCGACGCCAGCGATGGCCGTATCCCGCCCGCGCGGGACCTGCGCGATGATGTCATGGCCCGCCTTATCCGGGGGGGCTGCACCCCGGCGCGCGCCCGTGCCCTTGCCGTCGCCGCCATCCGCGAAACCTTCGAGGAGACGGGCTTGCGCCTTGCGGAAACCTATCCGGCGCCCCGCCGCTCCCGCGTTGCCATCTGGAATGACTTCGGCACCACGACCTGCGGGCCGGACCTCTCCAAGCTTGACTATATCGTCCGGGCCGTTACGCCGCCATCGCGCAAGAAACGCTTCAACACGCGCTTTTTCGTCGCCGATGCCGAAACACTCGAAGGCACGATGAAGGATTCGAGCGAGCTTCTGGATCTACGCTGGGTCACCATCCCCCAGGCCCTCAATCTCGACATTCCCCTGATCACGGAGAATGTCCTCGGTCATCTGGATACGTTCCTTAAAACCCGTCCCGAACCGGACGCCAACCGTCCTGTTCCCATGTTCCAGATGCGTCATGGCAAGCGGATTTTCGCGGAAGAATGACCTCCGCCCCCCCAAAGCTGCGACCGGTGAGACCCCGGCATGCCGCCAGCCTTGTCATCTATGACCAGCGGCCGGACGATCTTTATGTCCTGATGGGCCGCCGCGCCAAGAGCCACAAGTTCCTCCCTGATGTCTATGTCTTTCCGGGCGGCCGCGTCGACCGGGAGGATGCAGCCGTAACGCCGCTCGCCCCGCTGGCACCGGAGATCGAGCAAATGCTCTCCCGGCCCGCCGGCATGGCCCATGCGGTGGCCACGGCGGCGGTGCGCGAAACCCATGAGGAGACAGGCCTTGTCATCGGCGACGTGAAGGATGATACCCTTCTGCCGGACCTTTCCCGGCTGCAGTTTATCGCCCGGGCCATCACACCGCCCAGAAGCCCCATCCGCTTCAACACGCGGTTTCTGACGCTGGACGCGAAGCATATCACCGGCGGGGACCTCGGCGGTTCCGGCGAATTGATCGATCTGCGCTGGATCCCCTTGTCCGAGACCCACCATGTTCCTCTGATCGACGTGACGGAATTCGTGCTGGAGGAAGTCGACCGGAAAATCAAGCGTGCCATGGCGCCGATGCCGCGGGAGGGCTCTTCCGTTCCTCTGTTTACCTATCTTCGGGACAAACCCTTTATCCGCAATTTCGACAATGACTGAGACCCCGCCGGTGGATAACCGGCGCGCCCTGGTTGCCATCATCGCGGCGGCAACAATCATGGGTGTCTCCTTAAGCCTGTCGATCCCACTTGTCTCCCTGAACATGGAAAGATGGGGTTACGGCAGCGATGTGATCGGGCTGATGGGCTCCCTCCCTTCCCTGACATTCCTTTTCATCTCCCCGGTGCTGCCCGCCCTGACCCGCTTCTTCGGATCGGGCAAGATGCTCTGGTCCTCTCTTCTGCTCGCGGCCTTCTCGATCTGGGCGCTATCGCTCTCGAACAATATTTACCTTTGGTTTTTCCTGCGCCTGATGATCGGCCTTTCCATGGCCGTCCTGTTCACCATCAGCGAGACCTGGCTGAACAAGATCGCCGATGAGAAAAGCCGCGGACGGACAGTGGCGATCTATGTCTCCGCCATTACTCTCGGGTTCGCTTTCGGCCCGGTACTCATCAATTTCATCGGCGCGGAGGGAAGTCGGCCCTTTATCATCTCCTCCCTGATCGTCCTAGCCGGCGGGCTGGCGTTCCTGCCCGTGGGGCGGCAGTTTCCCGATCTTGGCGAAAAAGGCAGCTATTCGATCTTCTCCTTTGTGAGGATCGCCCCGATGATCAGCGCTGCAACGATTCTCGTTGCCTTTTTTGACGGTTCAGTGCTGACGCTGATGCCGGTCTATGGCGTGAAGAACGGTCAATTACTTGAAACCTCCGTGCTGATGACAAGCGCCCTGCTCGCGGGGAATATCCTGCTGCAGCTGCCGATCGGCTGGCTCGCCGACCGGTTTAACCGCGGCTGGGTGATTCTCGGCTGCGGCATTGTCGGGGTGCTTGGCGCCCTGCTACTGCCGTTCGTGGTTCTGAACCATTATCTGCTGTGGCCATTGCTGGTTATCTGGGGTGGCGGCGTTGTCGGCACTTACACAATCGCGCTGGTCGTCATGGGGCAGCATTTCAAGGGTGGCGACCTGATCATCGCAACGGCTGCGGTCAATATGCTATGGGGCCTGGGCGGGCTGTTCGGGCCGGCCCTCGCGGGCACGGCCATGGAAATTTATGAGCCGCATGGCATGCCACTTACCTTTGCCGTGGCCTGCGCCGTCTTTGTGCTGATTGCCGCGCGACAGCTCCGGTGGGACGGCAGGGGATAAAAAACGCGCGAATAGCAAGCTCGCGCTTGACTTCGCCGATTAAATCCGTATTTTCCGGGCTTCGATATTATTTACTTCCGCGCATTTGCGGAGGATGACTGGAGTTTCGGACATGGCTAAGCCGACAACATTGAAAATCAGGCTGGTAAGCACAGCGGACACGGGTTTCTTTTACGTGACCAAGAAAAACCCGCGGACGATGACGGAAAAGATGGTTGTGCGCAAGTATGACCCGGTTGCCCGCAAGCATGTTGACTTCAAGGAAGCGAAGATCAAGTAACCTGCCTGCCGCATGAATGAAACAGGCCGCAGCTTTTGCGGCCTTTTTTGTGGCTAATTTCTCGAGGTCGGCTCTATCGTGCGGCAACACCGGAAGTCTTGGCGAAGGCCGTCACGGGGCATGGAGCAACGACAACCCGGTTCCGCCCGTCCCTCTTCGCTTTATAAAGGGCCTCATCCGCGCGCTTCAACAGGCTCTCGGCCTCTTCCTGCTCCTGCGAGACAGTCACCCCGATAGAGCAGGTCAATTCTAGCTCCAGCTTGTTATTGCTGACAACAAAGGGTTTGTCGGCCATCTGCCGGCGCAGACGCTCGGCAACGGTTGAGGCCATCGACAGATCGGTATCCGGCATCACGACAACGAACTCCTCCCCGCCATAGCGGCAGGCAAGATCGATCCCGCGAATGCTCATCCCGATGCGGGCCGAGAATTCCTTGATCACATCGTCGCCGACATCATGGCCATGGGTGTCATTCACCGGCTTGAAGAAATCGATATCCATTATCATCAGGCAAACCGGCTTGTAGTCCATTTTTGCCCGCTGCAGCATGGCATTCAGGTGATTGGACATATAGCGCCGGTTATACAACCCGGTCAGGCTGTCGGTCACCGCAAGCTCCATGCTGCGGTGGAAATTTTCACGGAGCCTATCCTGATACTGCTTGCGCAGGATTTGCGTGCGGGTCCGGACGATCAGCTCATTGGTGTCGATCGGGCGCATGACATAGTCATTGATGCCGATATCCATTCCCCGAAGCAGCTTGTCCTTGTCCGATTCATCGACGAGGGTCAGGATCGGCAAATGCCGGGTTTCGTCCGAGCTGCGGATGCGGGAACACAGACGCAAGGGATCATGGGTCGCGGAATCAAGGCTGATCACGGCGAGGTCATAATCGCCGCCGCACAGGAGAACCTGCGCCTCCTGCATATCGGGTTCCAGCGTCACATCATAGGTTTCCGCGTAGATTTCCTTCATCAGGCGGACGGAGAATTCATTATCATCAATCACCAGGATGCGAGCGCGCTGGATAGCCTCTTCCTTGCGGTCGGACATGCTGATCACACCAAGCTCGGAACTTGTCTCCTCGCGCAGGCGGAACTCGTCCATCATCATCTTCAGGCGGAGAAGCGATTTCACCCGGGCAAACAGGGCAAGGTCGTCCACAGGCTTGGTCAGGAAGTCATCGGCGCCTGATTCCAGGCCCTGAACCCGGTCCGCCGCTTCGCTCAGGGCAGTAACCATGATGACCGGAATATGCGCCGTGCGCAGGTCCGCTTTCAGGCGGCGGCAGACTTCAAAGCCGTCCATCTGTGGCATCATCACATCGAGAAGAATGAGGTCAGGTTGCTGTTCCAGCGCAATTTCAAGAGCATCCGGACCGTCATAGGCCGTCACAACGTCATAATACTCGACCGACAGCTTTGCCTCGAGGATTTTAACGTTCGGAATGACATCATCAACGACCAGAATGCGTGCAGACATAATCTAGCTCAAAAACTCTTTTACTGTATTCAGGAAATTTTCGACGGAAATGGGCTTGGCGACATAGGCCTCGCAGCCTCCTTCGCGGATTTTTTCCTCATCCCCCTTCATGGCGAACGCGGTGACGGCAATTACCGGGATAGACTTCAACGCCTCATCCTCTTTGATCCATTTCGTCACTTCCAGTCCGGATACCTCTGGCAATTGAATGTCCATCAGGATCAGGTCCGGCGAGTGCTCCCGCGCCAGTCCCAAGGCTTCCATTCCGTCCTTGGTCTGGATCGTCTTATATCCATGTGCTTCCAAAAGATCGTGGAACAGTTTCATATTTAAGTCGTTATCTTCGACAATCAACACTGTCTTCATGTTCAACTCATCCAATTCCAATTTCAAATGCCGCCAAGATTAGGAATAGTTCAGGGCGTACGCTGCTTCCTGTTTCCAATTTCGGCACTTGAGACTATCATTGGATACCAATAAACAGAAATATGATTAAGTTTTCCTTACCGTTAACGTGTTCAGAGCCCAGAAAGTTTCATGAATTACGAAAAATCTGAAATTATTGCTCTTCAGGCGCTCGCCTTTATCGCCGGGAGTGAGAAAACCATGAGCTGGATGCTGGCGGAAACCGGCGTGGATCCCAGGAATCTCTCCCATTCCGTGGACAATGCGGAGATTCTGGCGGGCGTTCTTGATTTCCTGCTGGCCCATGAAGATATTCTGATTGATTTCTGTTCGGAGGCGAATCTGGACGCAACCAGCCCGGCGCGTGCGCGGCAGTTCCTGCCCGGCGCCCCGGTGGAGGATTACTGATCATGTTTACCGGCATCCATGAAGATGTTCGCCCGCAGCTTGAGACCCTGTCCCTCGACCGGAAACGGCCGCTCGTTATTACGGACGCCGACGAGGTGCTGTTCAATTTCATGGCTGGACTTGAGGAGTTTTTGGGATCACGGGAGCTGTTTTTCGACTGGAGTTCCTTCGCGCTGACCGGGAATATCCGCCGGATCAGCAACAAACAACCGATTGAGCAAAAGGAAGTCGGAGCGCTGCTCACTGATTTTTTCGATCAGCGCTGCGCACATCTTGTAGCCGTTGACGGCGCCGCCGAGGGGCTGGCCACCCTTAGCAAGCATGCACAAGTAGTTGTGCTCAGCAATGTGCCGCCGAAATATGCGTCCAAGCGCCTGGAGGGACTGAAAGGCAACGGCATGGATTTCCCGCTGATCGCCAATATCGGCAGCAAGGGGGAAGTCGTCCGCTATCTCACCCAAGACATGAGCGCGCCCGCCTATTTCATCGACGATATCCCGCATAACCACAGCTCGGTCAACGAACATGCGGCGCATGTCCACCGGCTGCACTATATCGCCGATGACCGGCTGTCAAAACTGCTGGGCCCGGCGGAGCATTGCCACACCCGGCTCTATGGCTGGCCGGATATATGCGCTCATATCATCCGTCATATCGAGACGGGTGAATATTGACGGGAGGGGAACATCGCCAGTCTCTGCCGCAACTGCCTCACGATCCTTGACGATGAAAAGCTGCGCCATGACAGACGTTGCACGAGTTGCCGTTCGCCGAGAACCCTGACCCATCCGGAGCTGTTTTCCCTCACCCTCGCGCATGTCGATTGTGACGCCTTCTATGCCGCGGTGGAGAAACGGGACAATCCGGCGCTTAATTCGAAAGCGCTGATCATTGCCCATGACAGCCCGCGCAGCGTTGTTTCCACCTGCTGCTATATCGCCCGCATGTCGGGCGTGCGGTCGGCCATGCCGCTGTTCAAGGCGAAAAAGCTCTGTCCCGATGCCACAATCATCCCGCCGGATATTTCCAAATATGCAGCTGTCAGTCGCGAAATCCGCGCCCTTTATGACCGGCTGACACCGGATGTGGAGCCGCTGTCGCTAGATGAAGCGTTCCTCGATCTCGCCGGGACGGAAATGCTGCATCACCGGAATGCCGCGCAATCCATGGCCTGGCTGGCCCGCGAGATCGAGCGGGAAATCGGCATAACCGTCTCGGTCGGCCTCAGCTACAATAAATATCTGGCCAAGCTCGCCTCCGACCTCGACAAGCCGAACGGTTTCGCGGTGATCGGGCAGGCGGAAGCCCTCAATTTCCTAGCTCCCCGCCCGGTCAGCCAGATCTGGGGCGTCGGCAAGGCCCTCAACCGCAAGCTGGCGAGCGAGGGGATTACCACCATCGGACAGCTTCAGCACCGGGAGAAGGCCGAGCTGGTGGCGCGTTACGGCGTGATGGGGGAACGGCTCTACCATCTCTCCCGCGGGGAGGATACCCGGCGGGTAAAAGCCGACCTCAAGGCCAAGAGCATTTCGGCGGAGACGACCTTCAGCACTGATATCGATGACATCGACATTCTCCTCGCCCGCCTCTGGCCGCTCTGCGAAAAAGTCTCGAAACGGCTGAAGGCGGCGAACAAGGCCGGAAAGACCATCACGCTGAAGCTCAAAACCGGGGATTTCAAAACCATCACCCGCAGCCATACTCTGTCCCAGCCGACCCAGCTTGCGGAAACCCTGTATCGCGAGGTCAAGCCGCATCTGGAAAAGGTCGTGCCGACTCGCAACTTCCGCCTAATCGGCGTCGGGATCAGCAGTTTCGGCGCACTGGAAGACGCCGACCGGCCGGACCTGCTCAGTGCAAAAAGCGGCCATGACAAGGATGTCGAAACGGCCATGGACAAGCTCCGGCAGAAATTTGGTGATGCGGTGATTTCCAAAGGCCGCGGCCTGACGGCCAAGCGCTGACTTATTTGCAGAACCCCTGAAGCACTGCCCATTCCGTCTCACTCAGAGCGTTGCTACCGTTATCTCCAGCCGCTGTCAGCGTTGCGACACGCTCCTCGAACCCCGGATGGCTGTCGAGGAAGGAGAGGAAACTCTCCGAGCCCGGCTGCTCACCGAGCTTCTGCATGAGATCCGCCATTGGCGACACATCAAGCCCCGCCGCCTGCATCCGTTCAATGGCAGACTGGTCCGCCTCACGCTCGAAATCGCGGCTGTAGCCGGAGCCAAGGGTCATCTGCCCAAGCGTCGCGAGGAAGGTTCCCCCTGTCACATCACCCAGCAGGACGCTGAAAACGGTCGCCACACCAGCATTTGTCACGAAAAGGCGCGTCGGATGATTATGCGCCACATGGGCGATTTCATGGGCGAGAACACCGGTAAAACCGTTCGGATGATCCGCGAGGTCAAGCAGGCCTGAGAAAATGATCAATTGTCCGCCTGGAAGGGCAAAGGCATTCGCCTGCTTCGTCTTGACCACCGTAATATTGCGGACCGTTTCATCCGCATCGCCCTCCAGCTGCAGCAGGCTGACCAGCTTCTCCAAAACTGCTTCCGCCTCCGGGTTGGTGCAGGTGACGGCCTCCGGTGTTGTCCCGCCTCGCCGCGCAATCGACTGCACAATGAAATCCGTTGCCTGACTGCCGATCTGCTCGCGGGTTTCCATCGGCAGGAGACGCGCGACCTGCCCGGCCAGAAGCGGCAGGACGACGGTGAAGATAAGCACCACCGATAGCACGGCCCCGCCTCCCCAGAACGCATAGGGACGCCACCATCCTTTGGGCGCAGACCGACGCTTTTGCAGGGCTGGGCAGAGATGCCGCAACTGCTCGACAAAAGCGATATCGGTGACGACAATCCGGCCTTCCTCATGATCGAGGGAGAGCCGGAGCTCATCCTCTCGCGGCGGACGGTTTTCATCCCGGAGCTCCGCCAGGGCCCAGTCCCCGACCGGGGCGCCATCTTCCGCCGTGACATAGAGCCGGTCTTCGGCCAGGGTCAGCAGAACCGGCTGCGCTTTTGCGGTTTTTCCATCGAACAGGCGGGCGGCAACAGACATCGCTTAAAAGGCCCCCACATCCATGGCATCGGCAAACCCTTCGCCGTAACTCGGCGATTTCTCGGCATTTGCGGCGGCCTCCTCGAACGGAGCGAGCGTGTCTATCTCTGTTGATTTGCAGATCGCCTTGACCAGCGGCACCAGGAAAAACAGGGTTTTCAGGATATCTATCCCGATCCAGGCAATCAGTAGGAAAATGAAGGGCAGGATGGCCGCGAGGGCGCTCTGCCACATAATCACAAGGGCGATCACCACCCCGAAAGCGATCATGCTGACGAGGGACAGCAGGAAAAGAAAAAGAAAGATGACAAGAACCGAGCGGAGCCGCAGGCTGGAGGAAAACCGGGCGCCCATGAAAGAGGTGTTCGCCGCCATATAACGGAATTCCCAAACCCGGGTCACGAACATGAAGACCGTCAGCGCGAATATGATAATAAAGCCGCCGAGATAGACCGGACCGAGATCCTCCGCGGCCATCGCAGCCTTGCCATCACCAATCGCCGTGATTGCCTCCGTGGAGAACGTCATCACATCCGACGTCGCCAGATATCCGAGACCACCGGCAACCACCAGCTGGGTTATCAGAATGGCGGGCCAGTAAAGCTTGTACAACCCCGCCGTCTGCCCGGCATAGGTGAAGCGGCCATCGCCGAAATGAGTGTTGTTGAGCTGATACTGCAGCCGGTAGGACCGGAGCCAAGGATAGGCCCAACCGAGGGTGACAAGGGACGCAATTGTCCGGATCAGGACGTTCCAGGCATAGAGCGTTGCGCGGCCCGAGAGGAAAAAACGGATACCGCGCCAAGCCGTTCGGGACAGGCGATAGCGCCAGAGGCGATAGCGGGCAAACTGCCAGAGGGTATAGAGGAGGAGAAAGTTGAGAAGCTGGCTGAAAATCGCGACCGTCTCGTTCAACAGGGCAAGCAGTTCGATCGCAAAACTGGTCAGCAGGAACAGCGGCAGCAGGATGATCAGGGCAATCAGAAAACCGATGAACAGTTCCTTCGCCGTGCCCCGGTATTCAAGCCGGTCCGTGCCGATTTTCAGCCCCTGCCAGAGGAGCTGACGCAGATAGGTTTTTCCCCAGAAGCGGTAGATACCGAGGGTCAGCAGGCCGAATATCTTGTTCTTGAGCAGCCGGACAAGCACCTTTCCGCGGGAGATATCATAGGTGAGCGTACGCCCCTCTCCCGCTCTCTCCATCGCAATGGCCATACCCTGACTGCCGCCAGCGGCGGGGATAGAATCAGATTCAGACGACATACGCAACCTCCGTTCATTCTCCGCGGCATCGTACCTGCCAACGCCCGGAGAAAGCAACCCTTACGAGATTTAAGAGCAATTTTCTTTCTCAAGGATGGTCAGGTTCGACACTTTGCCATTCAGGGAGAAATCGCTGTAGTCGAGGTGGAGATCGGTGGCGATGCCGTTATCGAAAATCTTCATGCTGATTTTATAGTCCGGCTCGGTCTGCTGCTGCGAGAGATCGAAAAAGGAAATCTGCAGCGGCCAGAAAGTGCGTCCGGTCAGCGCCTCAATTTCCGCGTCGGGCGAGAGAAGCGTCTGCGCCTTGCCGATCACCGCCAGCGTATCGGACAGCCCGTCTTCCCCGTTGCCGTCATAGACTTTCGCCGACAGAAGGCTGCGTCCGGCCGCCGCTGCCTTCATGACCTGACGGGTATGTTCGCCGGGGAAAATAACCCTGTCGGGAAGTTCCATCTCCTCCGGCTCCGGTTCACTGAACTCGACAATGACGCCCCCGTCCCGATGCTCGGCGACGCCGCTGTATTTCTCGATCAGTTGCCCGTTCAGCATGTTGGACATATCAAACCGCATCATCCGGCCCGCATTATCTTCCCAAGTCGACTGGTTATAATCAGAGACAATCACGCTTCCCTCAAAATTGACCATTTCCAGAACCATGCGTTGATTGACGATCAACCCGTCGCATTGCTGCTCCACTTTCATGACAATGCGCCCGCGCACAGCCTCAATGCCGCTGTTGTCTTTCAGCCTGTCGAGTTTCAGGTCATAAACGGCCTGATGCGAGGCGAGTTGCAAGGGCGCCGCAAGGGCAGGCGCGGCAAGGCCCAGCACAACAATGCCGATGACAGCCCGGTTAACATTTTTCCATTTCATTAAAATAAACAACCCAGTTTAATCAAAATATTTTCGCGTAATTTCACGGGTCAGTAATATACCCCAATCGCCGCGCTGTGAAGACATAACACAAAAAGCTGTCCGGGCCGATCTTCCCGGTCATTTATTCCCCGCG